>CAIJKC010000033.1 GCA_903821145.1 uncultured Actinomycetes bacterium
ACTTACCATGCATCCAATAACCCTGATGCAGGTCTATCAGGATTCGCCTTTGCTCTAGGAATTGCTGGGGTGGGTATCGGTATCGGTTCACTGATTACTCCAATCTTTGTGGAGCGCATTGGGCGGCATATCTGGATTCGCGCGATGATGGTGAGTTCGATTCCTTTCCTTTTTGTATTTCTCTTCTCGCAGACTCAGTGGTCACTCATCCTTGCTGCATTCTTTGTTGGATTATGCGGTCAGGCGGTGAAGGTAACCAATGATGCGCTTGTGCAATCCAAGATTAAAGATGAGTATCGCGGCCGAGTCTTCGCCTTTTATGATGTCTGTGTGAATGGCGCAATTGTGAGTGGTGCCCTCATTGCTGCCGTGATCTTGCCATCGAGTGGAAAGTCTGCGCTCTTGCCGTTGGTGATCTGTCTTTCCTACACACTTACTAGTGGCTACCTACTTAGAAGCGTTCGCTTCCCACCACGCCAGTAATTCTCGTCGTGCTTCTTCTTCACCAAGAGGTCCGCGATCAAGTCTGAGTTCTAGAAGGTGGGCATAGGCCTTGCCAATAAGTGGTGAGGGTTTAACTCCCAGGATTTCCATGATCTGATTTCCATCGAGATCTGGCCGGATTTTTCCTAGCTCTTCAGCCTCTTGCAAGGTCGCGATGCGTTCTTCTAATGAATCATAGGTTGCAGCAAGGGTCGCAGCTTTTTTGGCGTTACGTGTGGTGCAATCAGCGCGCGTGAGCACATGAAGGTACGGAAGGAGATCACCCGCATCTCGAACGTAGCGCCTCACAGCGGAGTCGGTCCACTCACCACTGCCGTAGCCATGAAAGCGCAAATGAAGGAATACCAAGGTGTTCACGGCTTCGATCGTCTCATTATCAAAGCGAAGCGCCTTCAACCGGTTCTTCGCCATGCGGGCACCCACCACTTCGTGGTGGTGGAAGGAGACGCCACCGCCTGGGATGAGCTCCCTGGTCTTTGGCTTTCCAATATCGTGCAGCAGCGCAGCTAAGCGAATCACAAGATTTGGTCCACCAAGCCGATCTTCCAGCGCGATCGCTTGTTCAAGGACTGTGAGTGTGTGTTCATAGACATCTTTGTGATGATGGTGTTCATCGATTTCTAATTTAAGAAGTGGTAGCTCAGGAAGGATGAGTTGAGCAATTCCAGTATCAACAAGTAGTGCGAGGCCACGGCGCGGTTGGTCTGACATCAGTGTCTTAATTAATTCATCGTGGACTCGTTCAGCTGAGATGATGGAGATGCGATCAGCCATTTCTGACATCGCCTCAACCACATCAGGGCTCACCGTGAAATCTAGTTGGCTCATAAATCTGGCAGCACGCATCATGCGCAGTGGATCATCGCTAAAAGAATCTGTTGCTTTACCTGGAGTGCGAAGGATGCGCTGCGCTAAATCTGAAACACCATCAAAAGGATCGATAAATTCAGGTGACGCTGTTGTGAGTTCAAGTGCCATTGCGTTCACAGTGAAATCTCTACGGCCAAGATCGCCGAGAATAGAGTCGCCGAAATCAACATCGGGTTTGCGAGAGTTTGGATCGTAGACATCACTGCGATGTGTCGTTACCTCAACAGTGATCTCACCTTTTTTAGCGGCGATCGTTCCAAACTTTGCACCTTGATCCCAGACTGCATCTGCCCACGCACTTAATATCGCTTTTGTTGCATCAGGTCTGGCACTTGTTGTGAAATCAAGATCATTACCAAGTCGGCCCAAGATGGCATCGCGCACTGGACCGCCCACGAGAGCCAAGGTGTGGCCGGCAGTTTTGAAGGCAGCAGCAAGTGAATCTGTAATGGGGGCCTGCTCTGTGAGGGTGGTGATAGCCAGCGCTATTGCTATCTCTCTGGGGGTTGCCCCAGCCCTCGAATCGGTGCTCATAAGGGGTAAGGCTAGAGGTTTCCAGGAAGGTTCTTACGAGGGTTTTTTAGAGTCCTTGGGGGGTTCTTGTGGCACTAGGTGAGAGGAGTACCCTGCTCGTATGACCCCGGCACCTGGTGCGGGTGGCGAAGCGAAGCGAAAGAAACGTCGTCGTAGACGTCCAACTTCCGCAAACCCCGCTACAACCGCAACCACTTTACATTCTTCTGCGCAGCCACCCTCTGGTGAGGGCTCTGCGCCTTCAGGCACGTCGATTCCACTGCCTGCTGATCCATCTCAATCATCCAAGCCACAGCAAGGCAATAAGCGAAGCTCTAAGCCACATAAAACTCATAAGGGTGCAAAGTCAGGAAGTAAACAGCCCTATGCCAAGCGGGTAGATGAGGTGAGCGCCGGCGGACTTGTGATTGATGAGTCGGGAAAGAATGGCCTTCTGATTGGTCGTCGCGACCTTAAAGATCCAACGAAAGAACGTCTCTTATGGTCACTTCCTAAGGGCCACATTGAAGCTGGCGAGACTCCGGAGATGGCAGCGATCCGCGAGGTTGCTGAGGAGACAGGCATTCACTCTGAAATCTCTCGCGCACTCGGTGTCATTGATTTCTGGTTTATGGCAGGTGGAAAGCGAATTCATAAAACTGTTCATCACTATCTCTTCAAAGAGGTCGGTGGGCTACTTCAACCACAAATCGAAGAGGTTGATGAGGTGGGTTGGTTCCCTCTCGAAGATATCGTCACGATGCTCGCCTACCCAGATGAGAAGAAACTTATTGCGAAGTCTGGAGAGTTAGCAGTATGAGGGGCAGGCGTAATGGTGCGCTCGCTCTCGTTGCAGTGATCTCCACCTTCTTCGCGCTCTCACTCAGCACAACTGCACATGCTGCGCAAAATTCACTTCTCTTTATTACTGCGCCATCACATAGTCAGATCAATGGTGTTTTTATCGATGATCAGTTGGCTGCAGAACTTTCACCTGATGGGTCACTGGGCAAGCTTCTCTATCCCACGAATGGTCGAAGTATTCGCTGGGAAGTTGATCCAGCACTGATTGAAGAAATCACCACAATGAGCAATGGGTACAAACTTCTCGATGGCACTGCAGGTTCAGGTCAAGACCTTGCTCGAGCATTCCTGGCTCGCTTATCCACTCTTGCTAGCGTCGGCCAGGTTGATGCGATGGTCTATGGAAATCCTTCAGAGTATTGGGTTACACGCCTCACACCGCACGAGCACACATCCATCTTGAGTGCCTCACAAAGCCGTCTTTCTGCGCTCCTAAAAAATAGCGTTGGGCTACCCACAAATTATCTGAGTACTAGCTATTTCTCACTGCCTAAGCAGAGTCTGACTCACATCCGTCGCGACTACAGCACGATTCAAGGTAGCGCCATCTATATGGCACCTGAGGCCCTCGATGCTGCTCGGCTCTCACTTATTCGTCTCCTTAATCCCGCTATGGGATCAGACCGACGTTTAGCACTTCTTGCCGATGTGAATCACTCGATTGCGACGTTGGGCCAGAACATTAGATTGGCTCCAGGTCGCTTTACTGTCACATCCTCTTCGCAGAACCTGCCGATTACTGTCATCAATGATTTTCCTGGCAATGCGAAGATTAATTTAGTGATCACATCACTTAATGAACGTGTTGTTGTCAATGACATCAATAATGTAGCCGTCAATGGTAAATCGAAGATTCAAGTGATGGTCCCGGTGAAGGTTCTGACATCTGGCACGAGTGGTCTGAGTATCGTGATCCGAAATGGAAAAGGGGCGCAGATTGGTAACCCACAGATCTACCCACTCTCTCTCAAAGTGATCAGTCCAATTGCAACCTGGATCACGACAGGTGCAGCAATCACTCTCTTCTTCGCCGCACTTCTGCAATCCTTGCGGCGAATTCGTAGAAGGCGGGTGGCATGAGTACTGGACATGATGACCGCGCATTGATGCGCTCATCCACTGTGATGGCAGTTGGTACCATCTTCTCTAGAATCACAGGTTTAGTTCGTGGATTGTTGATCGTCGCACTCTTAGGAACTGCTCTTCTTGGAGATACCTTCAATGTTGCCAATACGATGCCTAATATTCTCTATAACCTTATTATTGGCGGTGCGCTCACAGCAGTCTTTGTTCCACAGTTAGTGCGGGCGATTGCTCAACCTGATGGTGGTTCAGCTTTTATCTCCCGCTTACTGACCGCCACAGTTGTGGTCTTGGGTATCTTCACTGTGATTGCCGTGATTGCTGCGCCACTCTTTGTTCGCCTCTTTGCCACAAGCTATGTCGGGCGGCCGGAATTTAATCTCACCGTATTGATTATGCGCTGGTGTCTGCCTCAGATCTTCTTTATGGGCCTCTTCGCGCTGCTCGGCCAGATAGCCAACGCTAAAGAGAAGTTTGGGCCAATGATGTGGGCGCCGATCCTCAATAACATTGTGGGAATCGCAGGAGTGGCCTACTTCCTCCACCAAAAGCCTCATTGGACTGTCACCTCCATTAGTGGATCTGAAGCGATGTGGCTTGGCATCATTACTACGGCAGGTTACGTAGCTCAGGCGGCGGTATTAATTCCGGTCATTGTGAAGACCAAGATCAAGATTTCACCGCGTTTTGATTGGCGTGACCCAGAGATTAAGAAGTCGATGCGCCTTGCAACCTGGACCTTGATCTTTGCTGCAATTAGTCAAATCAGCTATCTCGTCACGGTGAACCTCTCCACGCATGCTGCAGTTCGGGCGTTGAAAGAGGGTATTACAACAGGTGTTGGCTATACGCCTTATAACAATGCAACATTTATCATGATGCTTCCACACTCAATTGTCACCATCTCGATAGTGACAGCTCTCCTTCCTCAACTCTCACGTTTTGCTCATGAGAAGCGCACGCGTGATATCCATGATTCATTGGTGAAGGCGATACGTTTGGTCGGCATCATTACCGTTCCAGCTGCGATCGGGTTATTACTCTTTGGCCCCCTCATCACCCAAACTCTCTTCTTTGGTATCTCATCAGCCGATGGTCACTATCTGGGAGATGTTCTTGCTGGTTTCTCATTAGGTCTTCTTCCATTGAGCATAAATTTGATCGCGCTTCGGGGATTGAATGCCTTCGAGAATGTGAAATTGCAAGTTCTTTCAAACTTTATTATGAACGTTGCGGCCAGTGTGCTGGCAGTTGTTGCCGCGTTGGCCTTACCTGCGAAGTGGGTCACTGTTGGATTAGCGGTAGCACTCTCCATCTCGTATTACATCGGTGCCTACAGCACCATAAGATTGCTCCACCGTTATGAGATCCGCATCCACACAGGTGAGATTGTGGGGCTCTACGCCCGTCTTGCTGGCATCTTCCTCTGTGTTGCACTCCCTCTGCGTTTACTCACCTCCTATCTGCCCGGTGGGAATACCGTCCAGCTGGCGATTGTTTTAGGGGTAAGTGGCATCGGTTACTTTGCCCTAGCGAAACTCTTTAAAATATCTGAAGTGGGAAGCACCTTCCGAGTCTTACTCGGTAGGAAAATCTAAAAGCGATAGGCTGGCGTTATGAGTGATGTTCGAAATCTTGTCATTGTTGGTTCAGGCCCTGCCGGCTATACCGCCGCTATTTACGCAGCGCGTGCTGATCTGAAGCCACTTATTTATGAAGGTTCGGTCACCGCAGGTGGTGCACTTATGAACACCACTGAGGTTGAGAACTTTCCTGGATTCACCGATGGTGTGATGGGTCCAGATTTGATGGAGAATATGCGCAAACAGGCGAAGCGTTTTGGTGCAGAGCTCATCACTGATGACATTGTTGAGATGGATCTTGCTGGAGATATCAAAGTATTGAAAGATGGTTCAGGAAATACCATCAAAGCAAAGGCTGTTATTTTGGCGATGGGCTCTGCCTATAAAGAGATAGGCCTTGAGAATGAGAAGCGTCTCTCCGGTCGTGGTGTTTCATGGTGTGCCACTTGTGATGGTTTCTTCTTCCGTGATCAAGAGATTGCTGTTGTTGGTGGCGGAGACTCAGCTATGGAGGAGGCAAATTTCTTAACAAAGTTTGCATCTAAGGTTGTTGTTATTCATCGCCGTGATTCACTTCGTGCTTCAAAGATTATGGTGGAGCGCGCCCAGGAAAATCCCAAGATCGAATTCCTCTGGAATACCGAAGTAGTTGATGTGTTGGGTGAGCAGAAGGTCTGTGGGCTATCACTTCGTAATACTGTCGATGGCACCGTATCTGAGCGAGCATTTACTGGACTCTTTGTTGCTATTGGACATGACCCACGTTCTGAGCTTGTTAAGGGATCGGTTAATCTCGATGCTGAGGGCTATGTCACTGTTGAAGGCCGTTCTACCCGAACCAGCCTTACTGGCGTCTTTGCCTGTGGTGATCTCGTCGATCACACCTACCGCCAGGCGATTACCGCTGCTGGCTCTGGTTGTCAGGCCGCCCTCGACGCTGAACGTTTCCTCGCTCACTAGCTTCACTGGTTCCACGGGTCTCGCTCGCCCCAAGGTGGGGGAATAACTGGGAATAACCCGCTGTTTTCATTTAAGATCGACCTATACAAGACTCCAGAATTACACGAAAAACTACGAGAGAAGAGCAGATCATGGCAACAACACCAGTAACGACCGCAACCTTTGAGGCAGAAGTTCTCAAGAGCACAACACCGGTATTAGTTGATTTCTGGGCTGAGTGGTGTGGTCCATGCCGTGCTGTTGGCCCAATCTTGGAAGAGATTTCCAATGAGTATGGCGCGAAGATCAAGATCGTCAAGCTCAATACTGATGAAGAGGCAGCCATTGCGATGAAATATGGCATCGTCTCAATCCCAACCATGAATGTCTTTGTTAATGGTGAGGTTGTTAAGAGCATCGTTGGAGCTAAGCCAAAGCCAGCGCTCTTAAAAGATCTCGAATCCTTTATTCAATAATTCATACTCGATAGATCACCTCAGCTCGCTATGCATGTAGAACCGCTCCGTAAAGGCGATTCTGGCGATCGTGTTGCCTTGCTGAGTAATACCTTATTCCGACTTGGCCTTCTCTCCTCCCCTTCCTCGGAGTTTGATGCAGCTGTTGAGTCGGCAGTAAAGGCATTCCAGCAAAATCGCGGCCTTACCGTTACTGGCATTCTCGATAGCGAGAGTGCGCAGGTATTGGAGGAGGCTCGGTGGAAGCTCGGTGATCGAACACTTCTCCTGACCGCTCCAGCTCTTATGCGCGGTGATGATGTTGCGCAATTGCAATCGCGTTTGATCGAACTTGGATTTAATGCCGGCAGAGTCGATGGCATCTTTGGAAAATTAACAGAGAGTGCTCTCTTAGAATTTCAGAGATCTGCTGGTGTGGTGATTGATGGTCATTGTGGTCCATCAACTGTCATGGCGATGCTGCGATTAATGAAGGTTGTTTCCGGTGGCGCCCCCGCCCAGCTTCGTGAACAGGTTGCGCGCGAAGGTAAGGGACCGGCACTTGCTGGAAAAGTTATTGTCTTAGACCCAGGGTCGCTATGTGCTGATCCATTCATTACCTTTGATATCGCTCAGCGATTAGAGGGTAGGTTGATAGCACTTGGAGTCACTGTCTTTATTACTCGTAGCGCAACAAGTGATCCCAGTGTTCAAGAGCGCATCGAAAAAACTAACAACGCCAGCGCTGATCTTCTGATCTCTTTTGCTATTGATTCCTATATAAACGAGAAGGCTCATGGTGTCGCTACCTTTTATTATGGAGCAGATGCCCATGGCGTTCACTCTGTTGTGGGAGAACGTTTTGCGAACTTGGTCCAACGTGAGATCACAGCCCGCACTGATCTATTAAATTGCCGCACCCATGCCAAGACGTGGGACCTGCTTCGTCGCACAAAGGCACCCACTGTTCAGATTGACCTTGGGTATTCCACCCATCCTGGGGATATGAAGCGCCTCTTGGACCCACAATTTCGAGAGACGATCGTTGAATCGCTCATGATTGCGATCCAGCGCCTCTATCTCTCCGCTGAGGATGATGCGAAGACCGGGACTTTGAAAATAAGTGATCTCCGCCGAGCTGGTATCAGGAAGTAAGATTGAGCTATGAGCCAAGAGATCACCCGATTCCATACGGGCCAGCCTGAGAATCTAGAGCTTCGTTTTGCACAACGAGCCTCCTTGTTACAACCATCTGAGATTCGCGCGCTCTTCGCTGTTGCGTCACGTCCTGAAATTGTCTCACTCGCCGGTGGTATGCCAAATCTCTCAGCACTTCCTATGGAGATGTTCTCTGATGTTATTCAAAAACTTGTCCGTGAAAATGGCCAAGAGGCGTTGCAGTATGGAAGTGGTCAAGGCCATCCAAAGTTGCGTGAACAGATTTGTGACATCATGGCACTTGAAGGTATTCGTGCTCACCCAGATGATGTCATTGTCACCACTGGCTCCCAACAAGCACTTGATTTAATCTCTCGTATCTTTATCAATCCTGGTGATGTTGTCTTGGTTGAAGCACCTTCCTATGTTGGCGCCCTCGGCACATTCCAGCAATATGAGGCAGATGTAGTTCATGTTGAGATGGATAACGATGGCATGATTCCAGTGCGCCTTCGTGAAGCGATTGCTGCCACCAAGGCCAACGGTCAACACATTAAATTCCTCTATTTGATCCCGAATTATCAGAACCCAGCCGGTGTCACCCTTCCATCTGAGCGTCGCACTGAGATTTTAGATATCTGCCGCGATGAGAAGATCTTTGTTGTTGAAGATAACCCATATGGCCTCCTCGGATTTAATGGCCAAGCACCTGATGCGATGCGTGCTGAAGATTCTGAAAATGTCATCTACCTCGGATCTTTCTCTAAGACGATCGCTCCAGGCTTCCGTATTGGTTGGGCTCTTGTTCCGCAGGCACTCAAAGAGAAGCTCGTCATTGCCGCTGAATCCTCCATTCTCTGCCCATCAAACTTTGCTCAGCTCTCGATCAGTGGATATCTCGCTGATCAGCCATGGCGGGAGCAGATCGCCGAATTCTGCAAGCTCTATAAGGTCCGTCGCGATGCGATGCGTGAGAGCCTTGAAAAGTACTTCCCAGAAGGGGTTACCTGGACCCACCCTGAAGGTGGTTTCTACTTCTGGCTCACACTTCCTGAAGGAATTGATACCAAGGCGATGATGCCAAAGGCTATTGCTGCAAAGGTTGCCTATGTTCCTGGCACTGCCTTCTATGCAGATGGTTTTGGGTCGCGCTCAATGCGTCTGTCATATTGCTACCCAACGCCAGAACGTATTCGTGATGGTGTGAAGGCGTTGGCTGGTGTGGTGAAGGCTGAGATTGAAGCGTTAGAGAAGAAATCCCTTAAGTAGTTTTAAAGAATCTCTTGCGCAATTCTTTGTAAGTCTTCTAGATCAGCAAATTCGATGGTGATCTTTCCCTTTTCTTTTCCGAGCTCAACGTTCACTCGGGTATCGAGCGCATCTGCAAGACGATCACCCATCTCTTTGAGTTGAGGTGAGATGGTTCTTGGTGGGGCAACCTTCTTAGGTTTTCTCTTTTCTTGGCCAAGGGCGACGAGCTCTTCCACTGCTCGCACACTTAATCCTTCAGCGACGATCTTCAGTGCTAATTTTTCGATCTCTTCTTCATCGGTCATCGAGAGAAGAGCTCGTGCATGGCCCGCTGTGAGAACTCCGGCAGCGATACGGCGTTGAACAGATGGTGGAAGGTTGAGAAGTCTGAGTGTATTTGTCACAGCAGAACGAGATTTACCAACCTTCACGGCAAGCTCATCATGGGTATAACCAAAATCATTTAAGAGGTTCTGGTAGGCGGCGCCCTCCTCTAATGGATTGAGTTGAGAGCGTTGGATATTTTCAACAAGTGCTTCGCGCAACATTTCATTATCTGAGGTGTTACGAATAATGACAGGAATGGTTGTAAGGCCAGCAAGTTTAGAGGCGCGCAATCTGCGCTCTCCCATAATCAGTTCGTAGCGCCCATTTGGTAGTGCCCGAACGACAGGAGGTTGCATCACACCAACTTCTTTAATAGATGCAGCTAACTCGTTGAGGGCATCTTCATCAAAGGTGGTTCGTGGTTGTTTTGGGTTAGGTGAGATGGAATTGATATCAACGTTCGCACGATCAGCGACAACCTCACCCGAGTTGTTTTCAATATGTGGAAGTGGTGTCGACGGGATAAGAGAATCTAAGCCGCGACCGAGCCCGCCTTTACGATTGCTCATGCTGTGATCGCTCCCGGTTCTTGGGTGGTCTGTGTTGTGTTGTGAGTTCCGCGCAATGCAATTTCGCGAGCAACCTGCATATATGCAATGGCTCCTGGTGAGGATGCATCGTAGGTCATGACAGTCTGTCTAAACGATGGTGCTTCACTCACTCGCACAGCTCGTGGAATAGGGATGTCGATAAGTTCTTTGGGGAAATGCGCTCGAACATCATTGGCAACATCATTTGCCAAGCGAGTTCGTGAATCAAACATCGTCAACAAGATTGTTGAGATATGAACAGCTGAGTTTAATGCGCGCTGCACTTTGGCGAGAGTGGAGACTAAGAGTGATATTCCTTCAAGTGAGTAGTACTCGCATTGAATAGGAACAAGAACTTCTCGAGCTGCAGTGAGTGCATTGATTGTTAAGAGACCCAAACTTGGCGGGCAATCGATGATGACATAATCAAGGCGATCCCCTGCCGCCTCACGCTCTTTCAAATAATCATTGAGTGCGAATTTTAAAATTGATTCACGTGCCACCATGTTGACCATAGAGATCTCAGCATTGGCGAGCTCTTGATTTGCAGGTGCGCACTCTAAATGTGGGAAACCGGCAACCTTATGAACAATGGCGGCAAGGGGTCTCTCTTCAACAAGGAGTTCATACATTCCTTCCCCATCACGGTCGACACCGAGTGCTGTGCAGGCATTGCCTTGAGGGTCGAGATCGATAACGAGCACCTTTAAGCCCCCCATGGCGAGGGCTGCTGCGATATTGACGGTTGAGGTGGTCTTGCCTACCCCACCCTTCTGGTTTGCCACAGTAAAGAGCCGGGTGGTGATGGGCGCTGGCATCGGTTCTTTGAGGCGCCGGGTGCCAATGACAGAGCGCTTTGTTTCACGTGAAACATTGGCCTCCTCATTGCTCATGAGGAGAATCTACACACTCTTGCGGACCTCAATGATGCGAGATAGCTCTAACTCACCGATAGTGAGGTTGTGGAGGGTGGTTTGGGTTTGTGCTTTCGGTGTTGTTTCATCAATCTCCGCCTGGGCGGACTCCCCTTTGATCGCCAAAAGGGCCCCTTTGGAGGCGATTAACGGCCAGACCATAGGAAGGAGCACTGGAAGGGGCTTTACCGCTCTCGCTGTGACGATAGCGAAGGCGCTCTTTACTGATTCAGCTTTACCGCGGATCACTGTGAGCGGGATATCGAGCTCGGCGATGACTTCATTGAGGAAATCGACCCTTCTTTGAAGGGGCTCTATCAAGGTAATACGTAGATCTGGACGGGCTAAGGCGATCACTATCCCTGGTAGGCCTGCTCCGGAGCCGATATCGGCCACGGTTACCCCTTCTGGTATGAGGGTGGTGACAGGGATGCAGTTGGCAATATGGCGATCCCAGATCCGGTCAGCCTCTCGAGGGCCAATCAGGCCACGCTCAATCCCCCAGGTAGCAAGGAGCTCGGCATACCTCTCGGTCTGACTTGGGCGCTCAGAGAAGTACTGGTTGAGTAATGTTTCACGTGAAACACTCACAGGAGGGTCCTATTCAGGCAGGACAACAACACAGCGGTTGGGTTCTTCACCCTCTGATTCGCTGGTTAGCCCAATCTCTTGAATGGTGTCATGGATGACCTTGCGCTCAAAGGCGTTCATAGGCTTGAGTTTGATCGCCTCGCCAGTGGACTTCACTTCATCGGCTGTCTCATGAGCGAGTTTTGCTAGCTCCTCTTTTTTGTCGGAGCGGAAGTTATCGATATCGAGCATGAGGCGTGAGCGCTCACCAAGGCTGGTTTGGACGGCGAGGCGGGTGAGCTCCTGGAGAGCATCGAGAACTTCGCCATTATTGCCCACAAGGTGACCAAGCTTGCCACCGGCGATTGCTAGGGCAGCGCGACCATTTTCAACATCGATATCAATATCGCCATCAAGGTCGGTGATATCAAGGAGAGCCTCGAGGTAATCCGCTGCGACATCGCCCTCTTCTTCAAGGCGTTCAATCTGGCTCTTCTTTGGGGTCTCATCTGCCTCAATTACTGGTGTGGTGCTCTCGTTCTCGCTCATATTCTGCCTCTCGCTCTCAGATCTCTCGCGGATTGTCCGCTTTAATAGTATTTAGGGTGATTTGTAGTGTTTTAGACTACTTTTTTGGCTTCCGTTTTTTAGGTTGTTTCCGTTGTGGTGATTGTGGATTCTGGGCGCTGTTCTCAGGGTGTGAGTCTGAAGAAGAATCCAAAGTTTGGGTGGTGCCAGAGCTATCAGGGTTAACAATCCCTTTTGCTTCACGCTTTTGCATGAGTTCGATATATGCAGGTGAACCAGGAGTTGGATTTCTTTTGATCACATAATATTGCTGACCAAATGTCCATAGGTTTGTTGTTCCCCAATAAATTAATACACCAACTGGGAAGTTCACACCAGATACGGCGAAGATAACCGGGAAGACATACAGCATAATTTTTTGTTGTTGCGCCATCATGTCGTTTGCGCCATCATTTTTAGGCATTCCCTTCACCATCAACTGACGTTGGGTGGTGAATGTTGTTGCCGACATAAAGAGGATAAGTGCGACAGTCACAAGCTTTGTTGATGTGACATGAGTGTTTAAGAATGAATCAGAGAGGCTTGCTCCAAAGAATTTTGCTGTCTGCGCTGATTTGAATGCATCAGTTCCTACATTGACACCATTAACAATTTTACTGAACACACCATGCGGGTGGTTATGGGCAATACCGTTTAAGACGGTAAAGAGTGAGAAGAAGATTGGTGCCTGGGCAATGATTGGCAAACAAGATGAGAGTGGATTTGTCTTGTGCTCTTTGTAGAGCTTCATCATCTCTTCAGATTGCTTCTGGCGATCATCTTTATAGCGCTTTTGAATCTCTTTCATCTTTGGTTGAAGAGCGGTGAGTGCGCGCTGAGATTTAATCTGCTTCACAAAGAGTGGGATAAGAATGATTCGAATAAGAACCACAAGACCAATGATTGCGAGTGACCACTTGAGTGATTCATGTGCACCCTTGCCGACGATAAACCCTAAGAGATTATGCAGGGTGACGATGACCCAAGAAACAGCGAAATATATGGGGTTGAGGATCGTTGACATTACAGGCTCGCCTTCGTTCTTACTGGGTCTGTGGAAGATTTTTTAGGTGTGTGTGAGGTGTATGGATCTTTGGCGTAGTCGACTCCGCCATGGGAGAAGGGATTGCATCGCAGAAGGCGCCAACCCGTCATTGCTATACCGCGAAGTGATCCGTATTCACGGATTGCATCAATGGAGTATTGCGAGCAGCTTGGGTAGTACTTGCATTTCGGTGCAAAAAAAGGCGAGATAAATTTTTGGTAGCCTCGCAGAAGGAGGATGAGTATCGTCTTCATCTCTGCACTCCCAACTTATGAACGATCTTGGTAATCCCTTGCAGGAGTTCGGCTGAGAAGTCACCCTCGCTTTTAATCACTCGAACGACTACATGTGAGTGAGGCGGGATGAGCTCTATCTGCTCTGCTGCTGCATGACGTAGTTGGCGAGCGATGCGGTGACGGGTTACAGAGCCACCAACTACCTTTGAAACGATAAAACCGATTTGTGGAGCGAGTGGGAGATCTTTTTCTTCTCGAAGATAGATCACCAGTGATGCTGTTGATGCGCGGTGGCCTACCTTGGTTGTGCGAGCAAAATCTTTACTTGAGCGTAGGCGATTCAGTGCGGGTAGCACGGTTGTTAACGCTTCTACTAGTTATGCAGAGATACGAGTGCGGCCTTTGGCGCGGCGTGATGAGAGAACAGCACGTCCACCACGAGTTGCCATGCGTGCGCGGAAGCCATGCTTCTTGGCGCGCTTGCGGTTGTTAGGTTGGAAGGTGCGCTTTGTCATGATGAACTCCTAATTTCTCCGGTTGAGCGGTTCTTATGGGATCTCGGCGATCTCATTGCTCTGGACCGGGCCACAGCGGGGTAGAGGAGCAGGGTACAGAGGCCTGTTGATAAGGGTCAAACGAGCCCTCCAAAAATGTGGGGTGGGGGTGGGGAAATGAGATTGTGTGGATAAGTACTTGCTTTTTTCCTCCCAGGGTCATACTTTCTCCCTCTATCCACAGGGTGGCTCTCAACAGGGGAGTCTAAACCTAGGGTTTAGACCACAGGCTGTGGATATCTTTGGGGAAAACCTGAAGCCTCCTCCCAACCCTCTCCGGTCTAGCATGATTTATTTAGAGGAGTGAGATGTCTTTACTTGAGAGCGGCGCCGCAGCTACATCCACACCAGCTCCTGATGTGACAACAGTGTGGCGTGAGATTGTTGAAGAGTTGAGTGCCCAAGCCCCTCAAAACCGCGGTTTTCTCAATACCACTGCTCCTCTTGGATTGTTTCAGCGTGAAAATGGAGCATCGTTTTTATTGGAAGCCCCTAATCAATTCACAAAAGATTATCTTGAAGTAAAGATCAAGGTCGCCCTTAATGAGATTCTCTCGTTAAAGTTCAATCAAAATATCAGCATCGCTGTTCAGGTTAATGAGTCACTTGATCTTCCAGTAAGTGATGTTGTTGAGGCCGACACCACCACACCCGTTGTTGAAACCCACCGCCAGGGAACAGGTCGTGGTTCAGAGAGTAAGAGTCAGGTTGAGCCAGCAAGCCAACTTAATCCCCGTTATATCTTTGAAACTTTTGTTATCGGTGCATCAAACCGTTTTGCTCATGCTGCAGCAGTTGCAGTCGCTGAAGCGCCTGCAAAAGCTTATAACCCACTCTTTATTTACGGAGAGTCTGGACTAGGTAAAACACACTTACTTCACGCTATTGGCGCATATGCGAAAGAGTTATATGGCTCAGTGCGTGTGCGGTATGTGTCATCAGAAGAGTTCACCAATGATTTTATTAATTCGATCCGTGATGATAAAGCTGCGGTCTTCAAGCAGCGCTATCGCGACCTAGATATTTTGCTGGTGGATGATATTCAATTCTTAGAAAATAAAGAGGCGACCCAGGAAGAGTTCTTCCACACCTTCAATACTCTCTATAACGCCAACAAGCAGATTGTTATCTCTAGTGATCGCCCCCCAAAACAATTAACAACCTTGGAAGATCGCCTGCGTTCACGATTTGAATGGGGTTTGATTACCGATATTCAACCACCAGAACTTGAGACACGTATTGCAATCCTTCGTAAGAAGGCGGCTCAAGATAAACTCAATGCTCCTGATGATGTTCTTGAATACATTGCGTCGAAAATCTCATCAAATATTCGTGAGCTTGAAGGTGCGTTGATTCGTGTTACCGCTTTCGCCTCTCTTAACCGCCAACCTGTTGACTTAGGATTGGCTGAGATTGTTTTGAAGGACCTCATCCCAGACCAGGTCGGACCTGAGATTACGGCCGGGACGATCATGGCCCAGACGGCGACCTACTTCAGCCTCTCGATCGATGACTTGTGCGGGAGTAACCGGAGCCGGGTTTTGGTCAATGCTCGCCAGATTGCGATGTACCTGTGTCGCGAGCTCACTGAGCTCAGCCTGCCTAAGATCGGTCAAAGTTTTGGCGGCCGTGATCACACCACCGTGATGCATGCCGACCGGAAGATCCGCCAGTTGATGGCTGAGCGCCGCTCGATATATAACCAGGTGACTGAGTTAACCAACCGGATCAAGCAACAAAGTAAAAACTAAATAGTGAGGTGGTTACCCACAGGGAACTGGGGGTAACTTGTGGATAACTGTGGATAAATCGGGCTTTTTGGGGGTTCTCTTTGGGAAGCCGGCGAAAAACCATCTGGGGTGAGGGGTTACTCCTTTCCCTCCACAGGCTTTCCCACACGTAGTGGAGAGAGGAAACCCTCTCCGACCAGCACTTATGCCCTTTCTCCACAGGGAGGGGCTCTGGTTATTACGAATACCTATATTAAAGAGATTTAGATTGAGGATAGAGAGAACCTGTGAAAGGCTCTCGTAACCGTAGGACAGGGGAAGAAAATGAAGTTTGTTGTTGAAAGAGAAGAGCTGGTCGATGCCGTTAACTGGGTCGCCCGCAGCCTCTCAACCCGCCCTATCAAACAAGAGCTCTTAGGAATCATGATTGATGTCGATACCTCAATCACCCTTACCGGTTCAGATTTAGAAACCTCAACCCAAGCGGTTCTGAAAGCAGATATTGCAAGTAAAGGAAAAGTTTTAGTTCCCGGACGCCTTCTTGCTGAGATCTCTCGTTCACTCCCATCAAAACCCATCACCTTCACCTTAGAAGGAACACGAGTATTGGTTACCGCGGGAGCTGCAAAGTTCACCCTGCCTACCCTTTCCACAGTGGAATATCCAACACTGCCTGATGTTCCTGAGACCGCTGGGTTGATTGCAAGTGATGTCTTTGCTACCGCAGTTAACCAAGTGGCAATCGCCGCAGGTAAAGATGATTCACTCCCAACACTCACGGGTGTGTATATCGAAATCAATAAAAACAACATCACACTCGCTGCGACCGACCGCTACCGGTTAGCTGTTCGTGAGCTCTCCTGGCAAGCAAAAAATTCAGAGTTAGAAGCAACCACCCTCCTTCGAGCACGCACTCTCTCTGATGCCGCGAAGTCACTTACCTCTACACACTCACAAGTAACACTCGCACTCTCTCCAACCGGAAGCAATGAACGCCTTGTCGGCTTCATCTCTGAACTTAAAACAATGACATCACGAACACTCGATGGCACCTTCCCTCCCTTCCGCCACTTACTTCCATCAGAATCAGTAGCACAGGCAACAATCAACGTCGCTGATTTCTTAGATTCAGTCCGCCGAGTTGCACTCGTCACCGATAAGACAGTTCCACTCCGTCTTGATTTCGGAAATGGAATCTTGCGGTTAGAAGCAGGAACCGGTGAGGAAGCGCAAGCAACAGAGGAGATTGAGATCACTTACTCAGGTGAGCCAATAGCTATTGCTTTTAACCCTCAATACCTCACAGATGGCCTCCAAGCCCTTGGCACACCATTTGTAGAAATTGACTTCACTGGCGCTGCAAAACCAGCAGTTCTCGTGGGTAAACATGAGGCAACTGGCGTAAAGGATGAGTCATACAAATACTTGCTTATGCCTATGCGTTACAGCTCGTAATTTCGCTCTAAAAAATGCACATCACCAACCTCTCACTCAAGAACTTTCGTTCCTATAGTGAATTAGAGCTGCCCCTCCACAAAGGCATCTCTATCTTTGTTGGGAGAAACGGTGAAGGCAAAACAAATATTGTTGAATCAATCCTCTATCTCTCTTTTCTCTCCTCCCATAGGACAAGTAGTGATCAACCCCTTGTTCAACTTGGAAACACCTCAGCTTATATCCGCAGCAGAATCGACAATGGTGAACGCGAGATCCTTGTTGAGTTAGAGATTAATGCAGAGAAGGCAAACCGGGCGCGGATCAACCAAAACCCCGTTCGAAGCCAGAAAGAACTCTACGGAATCTTGCAGGCGATCTACTTCTCCCCTGAAGATCTTGATCTTGTTCGTGGCGACCCATCAGAGCGACGCAGATTTATCGACCAAATCCTAGTTCTTCGCTCACCACGGATGGCTGGCGTGATCGCAGATTATGAACGCGCGGTACGCCAGCGCAACTCATTATTGAAGAGCAGATCACAACTATCCTCCCTTGAATCATGGGATCAACAAGTAGCGACCTTTGGCGGAGAAATTATCGCAGCGCGCCTCACAACACTCAATGAACTCATTCCCATCTTCACAAAGGTTTATGAAGAGATATCACCAGAGAAAAAAGCGGATATTACATATAAATCAAGTATGGAAAACCCATCACTTATTCCCCATGAGAATACCCAGAACATCCTTGCGAAGTTTTCAGAGATTCGAAACCAAGAGATTGATCGCGGTTTAACACTCCTTGGACCTCACCGAGACGATCTCTTGTTAATGCTAGGAAATCACTTTGTGAAGGGGTATGCCTCCCATGGCGAATCCTGGTCAATTGCACTCTCGCTGAAATTAGCGAGTTATCAACTACTGCAGGAGGATGGCGCCAAACCCATCCTTATTCTTGATGATGTCTTCTCAGAGCTCGATGAGGAACGGCGGGATCGGTTGATCTCATTGGCTCATAGCGCCGAGCAAACCTTTATTACCGTCGCAGTTCAATCAGATCTACCACCAGAGTTGACTGGCACCTTCTTTGCGGTGAAATCTGGAAGCGTGAAGGCGCTATGAGCACTAATAAACATGATTTAGCGAGGGAGATGTATCGGGCCTGGCGAAACCAGATCCGTAAAGGGCGCAACACTGAAACCTCAGATAACCGAGAGCGAGTTGAAGACCCACTTAAACTCAACTCCATTTTGGAGGAGATTGTTACCAAACGTGAGTGGAAGCAAGGAATCGCAGAGGGTTCACTCTTTACTGAGTGGAGCGCTGTTGTTGGAGCAGATCTCGCAGCTCATTGCACACCACTGTCGTTAGTTGATGGCCTTCTCACCATCCAAACCACCTCCACAGCGTGGGCGGTTCAGCTCAACACTATGAAGGCGACCCTCGTGAAGACCATCTCTGAGAGCGCCCCAGGGGCTCTCGTCGAGGAGCTCTCCATCTTGGGGCCCAATGCCCCATCGTGGAAAAAAGGGATTCGAACCATCCGTGGCGCCCGAGGCCCACGGGATACCTACAACTAAAGAGAACCCTCAACCCACTACTCACCCACAACTTCTCTGAGTTTGGCCCTTAGATCCACCACCTAGCCTGATTTTCGGCTATCAAAGGTCGTACTTTCTGACTAGGATTACAGGCTGTAAGAGTGAAATCAGGCCCTGGAGCCATTCTGGGCGGGTTTATATAAAGGAGGTTCGCATGGCCGAAAAGACCTATGACGCCAGCGCGATCACCGTCCTAGAGGGTCTAGATGCCGTCCGCAAGCGCCCAGGTATGTATATCGGGTCGACGGGTGAGCGGGGCCTTCACCACTTGGTTTATGAGGTCGTAGATAACTCTGTCGATGAAGCCCTTGCTGGCCACTGCACAGAGATCCAGGTCGTCATGACCGCCAATGGCGGAATTAAAGTCAATGACAATGGGCGAGGCATCCCTGTCGATCTCCACCCCGTTGAAAAACGCCCAGCTTTAGAGATCGTTCTCACCGTTCTCCACGCCGGTGGAAAGTTCGGCGATGGCGGCTACTCCGTCTCCGGTGGTTTGCACGGTGTTGGTGTCTCTGTTGTAAATGCGCTCTCAACCGATCTTGAAGTCGTTGTTCAACGTGATGGCTTCCATTGGTATCAAGAGTACAAACTCGGAGTTCCTCAACACCCGGTTCGCAAAGGTGAAGCGACAGATAAAACCGGAACACAAGTAACCTTCTGGCCATCTGCTGAAATATTTGAGACAACAGATTTTTCTTTTGAAACCCTCTCTGCCCGTTTTCGCGAGATGGCATTTCTCAACAAAGGCTTAATTCTCTCTCTCACCGATGAGCGCCCTGGCCATGTGGATGAAACAGGAAAGCCAGTATCAGTTCGCTATGAATACACTGGTGGAATTCTTGATTTTGTTAAACATCTCAACCTCACAAAAGGTGAGACCCATAAATCTATTATTGATATCACCGCCGAAGATACTAAACAGAAGATGTCACTTGAGATCGCCATGCAGTGGAACACAACATTTACAGAATCTGTTTATACATTTGCTAACACTATTAATACCCAAGAGGGTGGAACCCATGAAGAAGGTTTCCGTACCTCCCTCACATCAATAGTGAATAAGTTTGGCGAAGAGTGGGGATTTATTCGCAAAAAAGAAGATCGCCTTACCGGAGATGATGTTCGTGAAGGTTTAACAGCGATCCTCTCTATCAAAATTGGTGAACCTCAATTTGAGGGACAGACAAAGACAAAACTTGGAAACACCGAAGCAAAATCTTTCGTCCAGAAGTCAATGAATGACGCCCTTACTGAGTGGTTTGAGAAGAACCCAGGTGAAGGTAAGGACATTGTCCGCAAATCCATTGATGCAGCAGCGGCGCGAACAGCTGCTCGCAAAGCGCGCGATCTCTCACGCAGCCGTAAAGGATTACTCGAAGGACGCGGAATGCCAGGCAAGCTTGCTGACTGTCAATGGACCGATCCTGAAAAATGTGAACTGTATATTGTTGAGGGTGACTCAGCTGGTGGTTCCACAAAAGGTGGCCGTGATTCACGGTATCAAGCAGTACTACCTATTCGTGGAAAGATTCTCAATGTTGAAAAGGCGCGCATTGATCGCGTCCTTCAAAACAATGAAGTCCAAGCGCTCATCACCGCTCTTGGAACAGGTATCCATGATGAGTTTGATATTGCCAAGCTGCGCTATCACAAGATTATTTTGATGGCAGATGCTGATGTCGACGGCCAACATATTCGCACACTTCTTCTCACCCTTCTCTTCCGCTTTATGCGACCATTGATTGAAAATGGTTATGTCTATCTTGCCCAACCACCTCTCTATAAGTTGAAGTGGTCTGGAAAAGATAATGTTCAATATGTCTTCTCGGATAAAGAGCGCGATGCATTTATCAAGATCGGTAATGAAGCAGGAAAACGTCTCTCCAAAGAAGATGGTATCCAGCGCTTTAAAGGCCTCGGTGAGATGCCCGCGAAGGAACTCTGGGATACCACAATGGACCCAGCTCATCGTGTTTTGATTCGAGTCACACTCGATGATGCAGCAGCAGCCGATGATCTCTTCTCAGTCCTTATGGGTGAAGATGTCGAACAACGACGCAGTTTTATCCAACGCAACGCTAAAGATGTTAGGTTCCTTGATATCTAATGGCTGATCTATCTAATGAGACAACCGGCCATGGCCAAGTTGATCGACAAGAGACAATTGATCTCCAGGTGGAGATGGCTCGCAGTTATCTCGATTATGCGATGTCAGTCATCGTCGGCCGCGCCCTGCCTGATATCCGAGATGGCCTAAAACCCGTCCACCGCCGCGTCCTCTACGCAATGTATGACGCTGGTTATCGCCCAGACAAGGGCTATTACAAATCCTCTCGTATCGTGGGAGATGTCATGGGTAATTACCACCCCCATGGCGACGGCGCGATCTATGACGCAGTAGTCCGGTTGGCCCAATTCTGGTCACTTCGCTACCCACTCATCGACGGTAATGGAAACTTTGGTAGCCCAGGCAATGATCCTGCCGCTGCAATGCGTTATACCGAGGCACGTTTAGCTCCACTTGCTATGGAGATGATGCGCGATATCGATGAAGATACCGTTGATTTCATCCCCAACTATGACGGCCGCTCGCAAGAGCCAACAGTCCTTCCATCACGCTTCCCAAATCTTCTCGTCAATGGCTCATCAGGTATCGCCGTGGGAATGGCAACAAATATTCCTCCACACAACCTTGGTGAAGTGATTGAAGGAACATGCTGGGCACTCGAGAACCCCGATGCATCTTCACAAGAGACGCTCGAGAAACTTCTCACCATAGTTAAAGGACCAGACTTCCCAACCAAAGCACTCATTGTTGGCCGTGAGGGAATTGAACAGGCTTATCGCACAGGACGTGGATCAGTGATGATGCGCGCAGTTGTTGAGGTGGAAGAGATCAACAAACGTACCTGTCTTGTTGTGACAGAGCTGCCATATCAAGTGAACCCAGATAACTTAGCACTCAAGATTGCTGAACTTGTTAAAGATGGAAAAATTAAAGGTATTGCAGATGTTCGCGATGAAGGAAATGAACGTCTCGGACAACGCCTAGTAATCGTCCTTCGCCAAGATGCCACACCGAAGGTTGTTCTCAATAACCTCTACAAGCAAACTCAACTTCAAGATTCCTTTGGTGCCAATATGTTGGCACTTGTCGATGGAGTTCCTCGGACACTGCGTCTTGATGAGTTCATTCGTTACTACATCGATCACCAAATTGAAGTCATTGTTCGCCGAACAAAATATCGGTTGGCAGAGCGTGAGAAGCGTGCCCATATCCTTAAGGGTTACCTCAAAGCCCTCGATGCCCTCGATGCCGTTATTGCATTAATCCGCGCCTCCACCACTCCAGAAGAGGCTCGGACAGGCTTGATGAAGCTCCTTGATGTTGATGAGGTTCAAGCAAATGCCATCTTGGATATGCAGCTGCGTCGCATTGCAGCCCTTGAACGGCAGAAGATCAATGATGAATATGAAGGCCTTATGGCCGATATCGTCATTCTCCATGAGATTTTGGCCTCCCCTGCAAAGCAGCGCGAAATCATCAAAACTGAACTCCAAGAGCTTGGTGAGAAGCACGGCAATGAGCGCCGCACACAATTTATTGCAACAGATGGCGACTTCTCTGTTGAAGATCTCATTCCAGATCAAGATGTTGTTGTGACGATCACCCGCAGTGGTTATTCCAAGCGAACCCGCGCAGATCTCTATCGCGCCCAACGACGTGGTGGCAAAGGCGTGAAGGGTGCTCAACTTAAACAAGATGACTTAGTTGATCACTTCTTTATTGCATCCACCCATGACTGGTTGCTCTTCTTCACCAACAAGGGCCGCGTTTATCGCGCCAAGGTTCACGAGCTTCCTGATGCCGGCCGTGATGCGCGCGGACAACATGTTGCAAATCTGCTCGCCTTTAAACCAGATGAGACGATCGCTCAAGTGATTGCCATCGATTCTTACGCATCCCACCCAAATCTTGTCATTGCGACAAAATCTGGCATGGTGAAAAAATCAGCACTTGTTGAATATGACTCACCACGATCTGGCGGATTGATTGCGATTAACCTAAAAGATCATGACGAAGTAGTTTCAGCATCACTGGTGAAAGAAGAAGATGAACTTCTGCTTGTTTCACGAAAGGGAATGTCACTTCGATTTAGTGCAAGCGATGAATCACTTCGTGCAATGGGTCGATCAACTGCAGGAGTGATCGGTATGAAGTTCCGCGCCGATGACGAACTTCTCACAATGGCAGCTATCGCAGGCGATGCCCCTGATCAATTTGTCTTCACCGCAACAGATGGTGGTTATGCCAAGCGCACACCACTGGATGAATATCGCCAACAAGGCCGGGGTGGAATAGGTGTGAAGGCTGCGAAGATTGATGAAGATTCACGTGGCTCACTCGTCGGCGCGATGATTGTGACCAAGGGTGATGAGATCCTTGCGATCACATCCTCTGGTGTCGTGATGCGCACACCAATCGAGGAGATCCGAGAGACCTCTCGAGATACCTTGGGTGTGAGGCTTGTGAATGTTGATGAGGGTGCAAGCGTCGTCTCTATTACCCAGGTAAAGGATGTTCCCGCAGCCCTTGAGGCAGAAGAAGTGGCCGAATAGTTGGTTTTGGGCTCCTGAGCGCATTCAGGTAACCTTTGCCCTTCACGGTAAGCCTTCACCAGCGAACCATGAAAGATGGGCCTATAGCTCAGCCTGGTTAGAGCGCTTCCCTGATAAGGAAGAGGTCGGTGGTTCGAGTCCACCTAGGCCCACCATCGATGTAGTGAAGGTTTATGAGGATCACTCAAAAACTATTACTATTCGGTGCCCGCTAAAAACGGGGACCTAGCTCAATTGGTAGAGCACCGCCTTTGCAAGGCGGGGGTTAGGGGTTCGATTCCCCTGGTCTCCACAACGCACCTCTCTCACTTCACTCAACAACCGCAGGACTCGTTAACCAATAAACAGGAGCAGCCATGTCAACAGCAACACTTCACACCAATCACGGCGACATCATCGTTGAACTTTTCCCTAACCATGCACCAAAGACTGTTGCTAACTTTGTTGAGCTCGCATCCGGTAAGCGCGAATGGGTTGATCCGCGCACTGGCCAGAAGTCAACTGCCAACCTTTACGATGGAACTGTCTTTCACCGCGTCATCGCTAACTTCATGATCCAAGGTGGAGATCCACTTGGCACTGGTACCGGCGGACCTGGCTATCGCTTTGCTGATGAGTTCCACCCAGAACTCAATTTTGATCGTCCTTATCTTCTTGCCATGGCCAACTCAGGACCTGGAACAAATGGTTCACAATTCTTCATCACTGTTGCACCAACAACCTGGCTCAACCGCAAGCATTCAATCTTTGGCGAAGTCAAAGATGCTGCGTCACAGGCAGTTGTTGACAAGATTGGCACAACAAAGACTGGTGCTGGCGATCGCCCAGTGCAGGCTGTTGTGATTGAATCTGTAACCATTACTGAATAATCGTTATGCATAAGCGCAACTCATTAACAACGATGCTTATCGTTGTTATAACGGGCGCCTATCTCATCGCTAATTACTTCTCAAATATCATTCCAGGGATACCGCTTCAAGAGCGGCTCTTCCTGATTAAATACGCCCTTCTCAGTGATGGCCTACCTCACGGTATTGCCGCTGGTGAGTGGTACCGATATTTCACAGTCGCGCTAACCCATGCAAATATCACCCACATTCTCTTTAATATGCTCGCCCTCTACTCACTGGGTGTGGCAGTTGAGAATTACTTTGGTCGCGCTAAATATGCCCTGATCTTGCTTGGCTCTCTCTTCACCGCCTCGTATATCTCCAATTACTTTGCGGCAACAAATATGCCAGCGGTTGGAGCATCAGGAATGATCTTCGGACTCTTTGGTGCAATCTTGGTCACTGGCCGCAAGATGGGTGTTGATTATCGTCAAACTCTTGGTGTGGTGGGCGTAAACCTTCTCATCACATTTATCCCAGGCAGCAATATTGATTGGCGTGCCCACCTTGGTGGACTAATTGGTGGTGCTGTGATCACCTTCGTGATTAATGGGCTTAACCGTCCGAAGCAGCGCCTGCGCAACATCTAGTACTTCAATATCTGATTGACGAGCTGATACTCCGTCAGAGACCATCACTCGGCAGAATGGGCAACCAACCGCCACCTCTTCCACACCTGTAGCAATAGCTTCATCAACACGGTTGAGGTTGATGCGTGTGCCAAGTTTCTCTTCTTGCCACATTCTCGCACCGCCAGCACCACAACAAAATGAACGCTCTTTATTACGTGGCATCTCAGTAACCACAGAACCCGTTGCTTCTAAGAGTTCACGCGGCGGTGAGTAGATCTGGTTATGTCTGCCTAAGTAACAAGGGTCGTGATAGGTCAGTGACTTTGGTTGAGCGGGTGCAACCGGAACCAAGCGCTTCTCTTTCACCAATTGATTGAGTAGTTGAGTGTGATGCATCATCTCCAACTCAAAACCCTGTTGCTTGTAATCGCGGCCAATTGTGGTGAAGCAATGTGGACAGGTCACAACAACCTTCTTTGTTCCACGGGTTCCAAAGGTCTCTTTCAACGTCTCAATATTTTCTCGCGAAAGAATTTGATAGAGGAATTCATTACCAGCACGACGAGCTGGATCTCCTGTGCAGGTCTCTTTCTTACCAAGTACGGCAAACTTCACATTCGCCATATAGAGAAGTTCAGCGACAGCCTTCGTCGTCTTCTTCGCTCGATCTTCAAAGGCGCCAGCGCAACCAACCCAGAAGAGATACTCAACATCTTCAGGGATCTCGCCATCAATAACAGTGACAGGGAAGTCACACTCAGAGATCCAGGCATCGCGGTCGGCGCGGTTAGCACCCCAAGGATTTCCAGCCTTTTCAAGGTTTCTAAAGGTATTACCAAGCTCTGATGGGAACTCTGACTCAACTAGGACTTGATAACGGCGCATATTCATAATGTGATCAACATGCTCGATATCTACTGGGCACTCTTCAACACAGGCACCACATGATGTGCAGGACCAGAGAACATCAGGATTGATGGCGTTTTCATGGGCGTTACCAACAAGTGGTACCTCATTTGGCACCTTTGTTAATGCGTGATCGCGCATCGCCATAATCAACATCTTGGGAGAGAGTGGTTTATCAGTATGCCACGCTGGGCATTGCGATTGGCAGCGACCACACTCGGTACAACTCGCCATATCGAGCAGACCCTTCCACGATATATCTGCAGCCTTACCAATACCAAAGACATCATCTTCTTGTGGATCTTCAAAGTTGATTGGCTTACCGTGTGAGAGCATCTCTGGAATAGCACCAAGAGAGTTAGTGTGATTGCTATTGCGTTTAAAATAGATATTAAATGGCGCCAAGAATCTATGCCAGGCCACACCCATTGTTAAATTAAGTGCAAGAACAATGAACCATGCCATCGACACAATAATCTTGATCGCTGCAGTCACTTTAATAACAGTGTCGTTGTGGCTAAGTTGCAAAGTAAAGACACAGATTACGATGGCCACAATTGTTAGTTCAACATAAACCCCGCGCCAGGTGCTCGAACCTTGGAATCGATTCTTACGACCCTTGCGAAAGAACATATTGTTGAGACGAACACCGATTAAGAGAAGAATTCCAACCCCAGTGAGTCCAGCAATGAGCATCACGAATGCGCGGTAAACAATCCAATGACCAATCAGGGGTAATGTAAATGTCGGTGATAGAACTTCACCGTATGCCTGCACTAATGAACCAAAGAGCGCGACGAAACCGATCATCACAAACCAATGGGCGACCCCTGATGGTGTGAAGCGCCTCATCTTGGTGTGGAGGAGGACTTGGGAGACCATTGTGCGAGCACGCTCTGCCGGATTACCGCCACGCGTTGGATCTGGCTGGCCAGATGTAATGATCTGGTAGATCTGACGACTCTTAAAAGTGATGAGCGCGAGGGCCACCACTGTTGTGCCGTAGGCCAGGAGCCCCAGAAGGAAGGTCATACGCGAAAGGTTAGGCCCACCCAGCCTTTTCTGCGCGAAAGAAGGGAAGCTGACGGGAATAAACCCAACCCCTCCCCTGTTCCTTAGGTAACGCTAACTTGAGCCGATCTGACTCAATCTTTTGACAAGATTGGACTCAAGAGCGAGAATTGAGCCATAGCCAGGCTTGATTTCCAGAAAACCTGCTTATAACTACCCCAAAGAAGGAGCACCACAATGGCCAAGGCCGTAGGAATCGACTTAGGAACTACCAATAGCTGCGTATCTGTCCTCGAAGGTGGCGAAGCAACTGTTATTGCCAACGCCGAGGGAGCACGCACCACCCCATCGATCGTCGCTTTCGCCAAAAATGGCGAGGTCCTGGTCGGAGAGGTCGCAAAGCGCCAATCTGTTACCAACGTCGATCGCACCATCCGTTCAGTCAAACGCCATATCGGCACTAACTGGAGCATGGATATCGACGATAAGAAGTACAACGCACAAGAAATTTCCGCACGTATCTTGATGAAGCTCAAGCGCGATGCCGAGGCATACCTTGGTGACACCGTCACTGAAGCTGTTATCACCGTCCCCGCTTACTTTGATGATGCACAGCGTCAAGCAACGAAAGAAGCCGGTGAGATTGCTGGCCTCAAGGTTCTTCGTATTGTGAACGAGCCAACAGCTGCTGCGCTCGCTTACGGATTAGATAAGGGCGATAAAGAACAAACTATCTTGGTCTTCGACCTTGGTGGCGGAACCTTTGACGTATCACTTCTTGAAATCGGTGATGGTGTTGTTGAAGTGAAGGCAACCAATGGCGATAACAAACTTGGTGGCGATGATTGGGATCAGGCTGTTGTTGATTACCTCATCAAAACTTTCCAATCAAAAAATGGCATCGATCTTGCAAAAGATAAGATGGCGATGCAACGTGTTCGTGAAGCTGCTGAAAAGGCAAAAATCGAACTCTCTTCATCAGCCTCAACATCAATCAACCTTCCTTACATCACAGTTGATGCCGAGAAGAATCCATTGTTCATGGATGAGCAGCTCACACGCGCTCAGTTCCAATCAATGACAGCAGATCTTCTAGAGCGCACCAAGAAGCCTTTCCAAGCAGTACTCAAAGATGCTGGTATCCCAATTGCCGATATCGATCATGTAGTACTCGTTGGTGGATCAACTCGTATGCCAGCAGTTGTCGACCTTGTTCGCGAACTCACTGGTGGCAAGGAACCAAATAAAGGCGTTAACCCAGATGAAGTTGTCGCCGTCGGTGCAGCACTCCAGGCTGGTGTCCTTAAGGGTGAAGTGAAAGATGTTCTTCTCCTTGATGTAACACCACTGTCACTCGGTATTGAGACTAAGGGTGGGGTTATGACAAAACTCATCGAACGCAACACCACAATCCCTACCAAGCGCTCCGAAATCTTCACCACAGCTGACGATAATCAGCCAGCAGTGCAGATCGTTGCCTTCCAAGGTGAGCGTGAAATGGCTGCTTATAACAAGCGCCTGGGCATGTTCGAACTCACTGGCATCGCACCAGCACCACGCGGTGTTCCACAGATCGAAGTGACCTTTGATATCGATGCAAACGGAATCGTTCACGTATCGGCGAAGGATCTTGGAACTGGTAAAGAGCAGAAGATGACCATCACTGGTGGATCAGCTCTTTCAAAGGAAGAGATTGATCGCATGATGAAGGATGCTGAAGCACACGCTGATGAAGATAAGCAGCGCCGTGAAGAAGCAGAAGTTCGCAACCAAGGCGACTCACTCATCTATCAGACTGAAAAGTTCTTGAAAGAGAATGAAGATAAGTTCACTGAAGGTGAATCTGCCGAGAAGAAGGCTGAAGTTGAATCAGCGATGGCTGAACTCAAGAGCGCACTTGCCGGAACTGATACAGCTGCTATCAAGTCGGCAACTGAGAAGGTCTCTGAGATCTCGCAGCAACTTGGCGCAGCACTCTATGCAGCAAATGCTGCTGCCGGTGAAGGCGCACAAAGTGAGCCACAGGCAACTGATGGCGTCGAAGATGCTGAGATCGTCGAGTAATGTCAGAAGAGAATTCCTCCAACCCAGCAGCAGGTTCTGAAGAGGAGCTTGCTGCTGCAGTTGAAGAAGCCTTAAGTGATGTTGTTGCGGATGTGGAAGATCTAGATCCGGTTGCAGTTCTCACGAATGACTTACAACGACTCCAAGCAGACTTTGCCAACTACCGTAAGCGGGTAGACCGTGAGCGCCTAGCCGCGCACGAGATCACCACGGCTGCACTATTGGTCGAACTCCTTCCAATCCTGGATGATTGTGATCGCGCTGCCCAGCACAATGAACTCACCGGCGGCTTTAAGGCTGTTGCCGATCGTTTCACTGCTGTCACCGACAAGCTAGGTCTTCAAAAGTTTGGTGCAGAAGGCGATGCCTTCGATCCAAATATCCATGAGGCTATCGCCCATGAGACTTCCTCGGATGTCACAGAAAGTACTGTCACAAAGGTGCTTCAACCTGGGTATCGCTTAAAAGAGCGCCCAATTCGCGTAGCGATGGTTGTTGTTACGGACCCGGAGTAAGAGATGGCTGCCAAGGACTTATATGAGAAGGATTTATATACGATCCTTGGCGTCAAAAAGTCCGACTCAGATGCCGTTATCAAGAAGCAGTACCGAAAACTCTCCAAAGAGTTGCATCCAGATGCCACTAAGGGCGATAAGAAGCTAGAAGAGCGCTTCAAAGAAGTCTCAGAGGCCTACGAAGTACTCAGCGACCCTAAAAAGAAGGCTGAGTACAACGAGATGCGTGATCTCTATAAATCCGGTGGCATGCGAAGTGGTCCCACTGGGGGTGGAAATGGTGGCGGCTACCAAGATTTCTTTGGTGGCGGAGGCGATCCTCAAGATATCTTCTCCACACTCTTTGGTGGCGGTGGACGTCGTGGCCCAAGCAAAGGTGCTGATCTTCAGACTGAGGCAACTATCTCATTTCGTGACTCCATCTTTGGTTCGGAGATCAATCTCCGCTTAGAAAGTGGAACTACATCTACTCGCGTTCCTGCGGGAGTAAAAGATGGATCCAAGCTCAAACTCAAAGGTCGCGGCGCACCAGGTGCAGCCGGCCCCGGTGATTTATTTGTGATTATCCATGTCACCAAACATCCAGTCTTTACCCGTGATGAAGAGAACTTATTAATGACTCTACCTGTTACCTTTGCAGAAGCTGCTCTAGGTGCAGATATTGCAGTTCCCACTATTGACGGCGAGGAAGTGAAAGTTCGCCTTGCTCCTGGAACACAAAACGG
>CAIJKC010000034.1 GCA_903821145.1 uncultured Actinomycetes bacterium
AGGCATTCAGGTATCAGGATCGGATGTGAAGGCTTCAACGGTTACGGAGAATCTTCACACTATGGGGGCACAGATCTTTATCGGTCACCGTGCTGAAAATGTTGATGAAGCAGATCTGGTGGTCCTCTCAACGGCTATCGCTGCCAATAACCCAGAGCGAATTGCTGCTCAGGAGCGGGGAATTACGCTGATTGCTCGGGCCCAAGCTTTGGCCCTCTTAATGCAAGGCAAAGAATCTGTTGCAGTCGCTGGCACACACGGCAAGACCACTACGACATCAATGCTCACAGTTGCGCTGCAAAGTGCAGGCATGGATCCATCCTTTGCCATTGGCGGAATGATCAACGCTTCAGGAGTAAATGCCTACTCTGGCTCTGGCTCAATCTTCGTCGCGGAGGCCGATGAGAGTGATGGTTCTTTCTTGGCCTATAAACCACTTGGTGCCATCATCACAAATATCGAGCTCGATCATGTGGATCATTTTGCAACTCTGGAATCGATCTACTCGGTATTTACTGACTTTGTTGCCTCCATTGCATCTGGTGGTTTCCTCGTCGCTTGCGGTGATGACCAAGGGGTGTTGGCACTTTTGGCTCGCATTGATCGCAGCGACATCACCATCATTACATATGGCGAAGGTGAAAATGATTGGCAGATCACAAGGCTTGGGCTCGAGGCAGAGAGATCATCAGCCCGCGTTCTCCACAATGGCAAAGTAGTTGGCGAATTAGAGTTATTGGTTCCTGGCAAACATAACGCTCTGAATGCACTGGCTGCTCTTGCAGCAAGTAGCGCCCTTGGAGTTCCTGCTCGCTCGATTCTCGACGGACTTGCCACATTCTCTGGTTCCCGTCGCAGATTTGAATTGAAAGGTGAGGCCAGGGGAGTAAGAGTCATTGATGATTACGGACATCACCCAACCGAGATTCGCGTGACACTAGAGACCGCCCGTCGGTATGCCGGAAGTGGGCGATTGATCGTCGTATTTCAGCCCCATCGCTATAGTCGCACGCAGGCTTTTGCCAAAGAGTTTGCGACCGCTCTATCCCTGGCAGATGAGATCTATCTCCTTGAAGTCTATGCAGCCAGTGAAGATCCGATTCCTGGGGTCTCATCGCTGCTCATCTCCTCACAGATGTCAGGATCACACGTCCACTACGAGCCTTCGATGATCGCAGTTGTGGAAGCAATCGCTGCCACCGCAAAAATGGGCGATGTTGTGATGACCATGGGCGCCGGTGATGTGAACGCTCTTTCTCCCGTTATTTTGAAGACCCTCGCCCAATAAATGAAGAGAGTGAGAATTGCTCGGCGCGAGAAATCAGAGCTTGAGAAAAGGCGTCGTCTGCGAAAGCGCTCCTTTCAGATTCGCCACTTTCCAGGGATCTTCCTCTCCGTTCTCCTTATTTCACTACTTGCCTACCTATTAGGCTGGTCACAACTCCTCTCCCTCAAAGCGATTCAGATAGATGGAACCACGCAGGTATCTGCAATTCAGAGTTCTATCGATTCACTTAATCCGGTTGTCAAAATTGGCGAACCCTTGGCCCGCATCGATGTTCATGCTATCGAACGCAAAATTTCAGAGAATTCTTGGATTCAAGCAACTCATATAGGACGTAGTTGGATTCATGGGAAGCTAAATATTTCAGTCATCGAAAAGCATCCAGTCGCCTCCTATCTGCGTGCAGATTCGACAACAGGATATTTCGACTCTGAGGGAAAAGATTTCATATCGCCACTGAGCTATACAGGTATTCCTACCATTGATCTTCAATCACCTACGGTGGCTGCAAAGCAGGCAATCGCTCTATTCTTGACTCAACTACCTCCTACTTATCTGCAGAAGGCTCAATCATTTACTGTGACGAAGGCGACTGCCATCGAGATGACCTTGGCGATTTCAAAGAAGAGGATAGTCACCATCTCGTGGGGAGAGGCGACTGATATTCCTTTGAAAATACAGGTTTATGAGAAGTTATTGGCCATGAAAGAGAATAGGCAATCACTTCATTTTGATCTGACAGATCCATTGGCACCGATTACAAAATAAGTTCAGCCATTTCGTGTCGGTCATTGCACGAGAGCGGTAGCACCCTTACTTTCTGCTATCGGATTAACTTTTACTTTAACTCTCAAGTAGAGATTTAGAGAACAGAAAGAGGCTTATTGTGGCAACACCGCAGAATTATCTTGCAGTAATCAAGGTCGTCGGAATCGGCGGCGGCGGTGTGAATGCTGTGAATCGAATGATTGAAGCAGGACTCAAAGGTGTTGAGTTCATTGCAATCAATACAGATGCACAACAGCTCATCATGTCGGATGCAGATGTCAAATTAGATATCGGTCGTAAATCAACTCGCGGTCTTGGCGCAGGCGCTGCACCAGAAGTTGGTCGACAGGCGGCACTCGATCATGTTGAAGAAATTGAAGAGATGTTACGCGGTGCAGATATGGTCTTTGTAACTGCTGGTGAAGGTGGTGGAACCGGAACTGGTGGTGCACCTGTCGTCGCAAAGATTGCAAAGGATCTTGGCGCACTTACCGTCGGTGTTGTGACTAAGCCGTTCTCATTCGAAGCAAAGCACCGTACTGCTCAAGCCGAAGAGGGCATTGCAAATCTGCGTGCAGAAGTTGATACCTTGATTGTTATTCCCAACGATCGCCTTCTCGCAATATCTGATCGCACCATTACAACAGTTGATGCCTTCAAGAGCGCGGATGCCGTTCTTCTTGCCGGTGTCCAAGGAATTACAGATCTGATCACAACTCCTGGTCTTATCAACCTAGATTTTGCCGATGTGAAGAGTGTGATGTCAGGAGCAGGATCGGCGCTCATGGGAATTGGTTCAGCACGAGGTGAAGCACGCGCAATCCGCGCAGCTGAACTCGCTATTGCAAGCCCATTGCTTGAGGCATCTATCGATGGCGCCCGAGGCGTCCTCATGTTGATTGCTGGCGGATCAGACCTTGGACTCTTTGAACTTTCAGAGGCAGCCGAGATGGTTGAGAAGTGTGCTCATCCTGATGCCAACTTCATTCTAGGAGCCGTAATCGACGACGCTCTCGGTGATGAGATACGCATTACTGTGATTGCAGCTGGCTTTGATGGCGGGGAGCCTAAGAAGGTGGAGATGCCAGTGATTAACGCAGCATCTCTTTCAGGCCAGGCAAACCCAATTGCCTCAAATGACCCAATCGCTGTCGCACTCGACCTTGGCATCAACGAGAACACTGGTGGAATTCCAACAGTGCAAACCCCACGTCGAAAGATCACCTTCGAAGATCTTGTTGCCCAAGACGAAGATGATGATATTCCTGACTTTATGAAGTAATTCTTTGGAATGCCAAAGATTCATTTCACTTCCGCTCCAAAGAACCTTGCTCTGCACACTGGGGATAATCCTGAGCTCGTGCGCAAGAACCGTTCTGAGCTGCAAGAAGAATTGCATGTAGATTCACTGCAATTCATGCACCAGACACACAGTGATGTCGTAGCAATGGTGAATGCCCATAGCGATCGAGATATCAATGCTGATGCGCTGATAACGCAGACACCAGGCTTGGGACTTGCCGTCCTTGTCGCCGACTGTATTCCGCTGCTCTTGAGCTCACCCACGTGTGTTGCAGCAGTTCACGTCGGCAGGGTTGGAATGACAAATGGCATTATTGATAAGACTCTCGATGCCATGGAGGGGTTAGGTGCTACAGGCATCTTTGCCTGGATTGGACCTTCAATCTGTGGCTCATGTTATGAAGTCTCACCAGAGATGTATGAAGAAGTTACGACATTCTTTCCAGGATCTGCTACGACCTCTGCCAAGCATTGCCTAGATCTTCCGAGGGGAACGATTGCAATTTTGCGTGAACGAGGTATTGATACTCATGCCTTGGGCCTTTGCACGGTGGAGAATTCACAGTTCTTCTCCCATCGCAGAGATAAATCTCTTGGAAGGCAGGCGGGAGTGATCTGCTTATGAATGAACGCTTTGACGAGCTACGGATCAATCTGCGTGCGGTACAGGAGAAGATCGAAAAAGCTGCGAGTGCTGCTGGGCGAGAGCCTGATGAGATCACGCTGATTGCCGTGACGAAGTTCTTCCCGTTATCGGATGTGAGAGCTCTTTATGATCTTGGAATCCGAAACTTTGGTGAAAATAGGGATGAAGAAGGAGCACAGAAGGCTGGAGAGCTTGCTTCGGATGCACTCTGGCACTTCCAAGGACAGATTCAAGGACGAAAGATCCCATCACTTCTTGAATGGGCTGACTACATCCATTCACTTGATTCACTGGACCATGCCACAAAGTGTGAGCGAAGGCTGGCCGAGATGGGGGAGAGTCGTGCTTTCTTCATCCAGATCAACCTAGAGCCAGAACGCACAGACCGAGGCGGGATCACTCTCTCGCAGTTACCAGAGTTCATCTCTGCAGTTCGTGAGTTACGCCACCTGCAGGTCAGTGGTTTGATGACGGTGCCACCAGTGGATGCAGACCCGGCACGATCGTTTGCCCAGATCGCCGCCGCCGCAGATCTTGTGGGTGTTGAAGGATTATCGATGGGGATGAGCGGTGACTTTGAAGCTGCCATCTGCGCCGGTGCGACACATATCCGGGTGGGTAGTTCAATCCTCGGATCACGTCCGACCCCCGCCTAAACTTCTCTTATGGCTAAAGGACTAAAGAAGATCGCAGGTTACCTCGGACTCGTTGATGATGAGGCAGATTTTGAGACGACCGTAGCACTTGAGATTCCTCAGAAGAGTGTGCGCGTCACTCCACCTGCAACGGCAGTGCGCGTCACTGAAGCGGCACCCATTCGCACTCGAGTCGCACCTGCATCTGTGGCACCAGTTGCTCCTGCGATGCAGACAGAGTTGCCAATCATGGATTCAATCTTCACCATTCACCCACGTTTTTATAGCGAAGTTCGTGTTGTTGGAGAGCATTTCCGTGAAGGTCAGCCAGTTTTGATGAACCTCACCGACATGGATGATGCAGAGCGCAGACGTATTGTTGATTTTGCCTCAGGTCTTGTCTTTGGACATTTCGGAAGCATCGAACGCGTCACCTCCAAGGTCTTTCTTCTCACTCCAGCCAATGTTCGCGTCTCATCTGAACATAAGGTCGCTGCAACTGAGGCAAGTTTTTTTAACCAGAGCTGATCAGAAGTAATACGAGCGATTCCCAATGACAATCGTTGTTCTTCTCCTGCATTTTGTTCTGCGCATTTTTGTCCTCGCCTTATTTGGACGATTGATACTGGATTACGTTCGAGTCTTTGCAGCGCAATGGCGACCTAAGGGGATTCTCTTAGCTATAGCAGAGGCAATTTACGCAATAACCGATCCAGTTATTCGTTTTGTCAGGCGCTTTATTCCACCACTTCGCCTGGGGCCAGTTGCGATTGATCTATCGTTTATCGTGATCTTTATTGTTGTGCAGATGCTCTCTAACGCAGTGAGCAGACTCTAAACTTTACGTAAGTTATTTCTTCTCAATGCGTGCAAGTGAGAGCGCAAGGCCAATCTCAGTATCCTCGATCACAAGAGATTCATCTCTGTGCAGGGCAGTTGCCAACACTTCATCGCCAATAAAACCAGACTCTGCACCGAATGCTGCGATCACTTCTGGTGTGCCATTCCAGGCCACAGTAATCCGATCTGAGATATCAAAGTCTGAGTTCTTACGCTCTTCTTGAATAGCGCGAATAATTTCGCGCACAAGGCCGGCCTGGATGAGTTCTGGCGTCAGCTGGAGATCAAGAGCCAAGCTCTCACCAGCATGAGAGGCAACCGACCAGCCTGACTTCGGGGTCTCGGTGATGACCAAATCATCGAGTTCAAGTTCTGCGCTCTTGCCATCGTAGGAGATAGCCAGTTTTCCTTGAGTTCTAATGGATCGCACAGTTTCGGTGTGATCGGTAGCAAGGAGTACTTTAGCGATCGCCTGCACATCGCTTCCAAACTTTGCACCGATGGTGCGGAAATTTGCTTTGATCGAAACATCAACGAGATCGCCATCAGCCTTCGCAAGATCATCGAGATCAAGAACATTGAGTTCATCGGCGATGTGGGCACGAATCTCAGGATCCATCGCCTCAAAGCCTTGAGCGGCGACGAGAGCTCGACCTAGGGGCTGGCGAATCTTGATCTTTGATTCAGCACGGGCTGCTCGGCCGAGTTCAACCAATCGACGTGAAAGCTGCACCGAGCGTGAGAGTGAGAGATCAATGAGTGTTGGATCTGCGATTGGGAAATCGGTGAGGTGAACAGATTCAGGAGCTGTTTGATCTGCAACACGAACAAGTTCTTGCCAGACATGCTCTGTGATGAAGGGAATCATCGGAGCAAGCAGTTGCGTTAACTTTGTGAGCGCTTCAAAGAGCGTGGTCAGTGCTGCGCTATCGCCATCCCAGAAGCGACGGCGCGAGCGACGAACATACCAATTGGAGAGATCATCGATAAAGGCAGCAAGTAGCTTTCCAGCTTGTTGGGAATCAAACTCTGTATAGGCCTGATCAACACCCTTGATGAGTTGATTGAGTTCAGAGAGGATCCAGCGATCCATCGTTGCAGTCGATGGCGCGCTCTTTTGGTCAAGGGTGAAATCAGCAGCCTTGGCGTAGAGGGCGAAGAAGGAGACGGTGTTCCAGTAGGTAAGAAGGGTCTTGCGCACCACATCAGAGAGGGCGTCATGTCCCACGCGACGAGAAGACCATGGAGAGCCGGCGGCAAGCATGTACCAGCGAACGGCATCTGCACCGTGTTGATCCATCAGTGGAATTGGCTCAAGGACGTTACCCAGATGCTTGCTCATCTTGCGTCCATCCTTATCCAGGATGTGGCCCAAACAGAGAACAGTCTCGTAGGAGCTCTGGTCAAAGACGAGGGTACCAATCGTCATCAAGGTATAGAACCAACCTCGCGTCTGATCGATCGCTTCGGCGATAAAGTCGGCAGGATAGGCAGCTTTAAACTTCTCTACCGATCCCTCTTTGTGAGGATAGCCCCACTGTGCAAATGGCATTGCGCCAGAGTCATACCAGCAGTCGATTACCTCATTGACTCGTACCATCGTCTCAGAACATTCGGTGCATGGAATGGTGATGTCATCAACAAATGGTCGGTGAGGATCAGTCGCAGTGAGTTCTTTACCGCTGAGAGCGGAGAGTTCAGCAAGTGAACCTACGCAATAGAGATGGCCTTCAGGACAGCGCCAGATCGGAAGTGGTGTTCCCCAATATCGATTGCGCGAGACCGCCCAGTCAATATTGTTGGTAAGCCAATCACCATAGCGGCCAGTCTTAATTGTCTCTGGGTGCCAATCAGTCTTGGCATTTTCACGTAGAAGTGCATCTTTGATTTCAGTAGTGCGGATATACCAAGAAGGTTGCGCGTAGTAGATCAGGACTGTGTGGCAACGCCAGCAATGTGGGTAGGAGTGCTCATATTGCGTATGTTTAAACATCAAGCCACGCGCCTTGAGATCCTTAATTAAAATCTTATCTGCATCCTTAAAGAAGATGCCACCGATCAGGCCAACCTCAGGCAAGAAGGTGCCATCTGGTGCCACTGGGTTAACAACAGGCAGTCCATAGGCACGGCAGACCTGTAGGTCATCGGCGCCAAATGCGGGGGATTGGTGAACTAATCCGGTTCCATCTTCGACGGTGACATAGTCCGCGAGAACGATGAAGTGTGAGTCAGGGATCTCAATGAGATCAAAGGGACGGGTGTAGGTGGAGCGCTCAAGGTCGCTGCCGATCACTGTGGCAAGGATTGTGATCTCATCACTTTTGGCAATCGTGGAGACGAGATTTTCAGCAACGACAAGTCGCTCAGAACCTTCATCGGTGGTGATCTCGATAATTTGATAATTGACCTTGGGGTTTACGGCGATCGCAGTATTTGAGACCAGAGTCCAGGGTGTTGTTGTCCACACGAGGAAGGATGCGCCATGTTCTGCAGCAACCCCTGATGTGGCTTTAAATCGCACATAGACAGATGGATCTTGAACTGTCTCATACCCCTGCGCAAGTTCATGGTCGGATAGACCCGTTCCACACCGTGGGCAATAGGGAGCAACGCGATGATCTTGAACAAGCAGTCCCTTTTTGAAGATCTGCTGGAGAGACCACCAAACACTCTCAACATATTCAGGAGACATCGTCCAATAGGCTTCCTCGAAATCAACCCAAAAGCCCATGCGATGGGTCATCTGACTAAATTCGCCGACATGGCGTTGAACAGATTCACGGCACTTCTCATTGAAAGCTGCGATTCCAAATTTTTCGTTATCGCCTTTGCCAGTAAATTCAAGTTCCTTCTCAACAGCAATCTCAACGGGTAGTCCATGACAATCCCAGCCCGCTTTACGGATGACCTGATTGCCCTTCATCGTCTGATAGCGCGGGAAGAGATCTTTAAAGACGCGAGCTTCAATATGGTGAGTGCCAGGTTTACCGTTGGCTGTAGGCGGACCTTCATAGAAGGTCCAACGTGGGGCTCCATCGCGGGCCGCGATCGTCTTAGCGAAGATTGAGTTCTCTTCCCAGAAAGTGAGGATCTGGTGCTCGGTTGCTGGCAGGTCGATGGCAGGGGCGAGAGCCTTAAATCTGCCCATTCCTGCGCTCTCCACGATTGCCACCCATTCTTATAGCTTCCACACGCTCATCTGCTGAGGTAAGAGGGGAAGTCTAGCGCGGCGAAGTTGGCGTTTAGCGCTTATAAGTTCTAGCCTGTGCCTCTCGCTCATCAGAGGTAACCCAAAGAGGTAACTATGAAGAAGGCAGTGAAAAAAGCATTGAATAAATTGATAGCCGGGAAGAGCGCCAAGAATGCGAAAAAGGCAGCCCCCGCCAAGAAGAGTCCTGCCAAAAAGAGCGCTCCAGTAGCGAAGAAGGCTACCCCTGCAAAACCTGCCGCCAAGAAGGTGGCCAAGAAAGCCCCTGCAAAACCAGCCGCCAAGAAGGTGGCCAAGAAGGTGGCCAAGAAAGCACCTGCAAAACCGGCAGTAAAGAAAGTTGCAAAAGCCGCCCCAGCAAAAGCTGTGAAGAAAGTGGCCCCCACCCGTTCTCCTAATATTGTGAAGCCACAGTTGGCCAAGAAGGCGCCAGGCAAGCCGTCTCCGGCAAAGCTTCAGAGCACCACAACTGGTGACTCAACGACCATTACCGTCACACCTCGTGAGGTGAACAATGGACCAGAGGTAGTCGTAGAAGAACGACGCTTGGTGATGCCGCCCCCACCTCGTCCCATCAAGGCAGGTAAGAAGGTCGCACCGCTTAAGCCAATCAAATCAGCACCCGCACCTTTCGTTATTGCAGAGAGTGAAGGGGTATGGACTGCGGCTGAATTGAAGTCGATGCGCACTGAGTTGGCGAAGGATCTGGTACGCCTGAAGGCAGAACTGACTGAGGCCGAGGGGGAGATGGAAGATCTCATCGTCTCTGCCGGCGTAGGAGCCGGAGATGATCAGGCTGACGCTGGAACGAAGACCTTTGAACGCGAACATGAGATGAGCCTGGTCTATAACGCACGAGATATGGTCCTGCAGACTGAACGTGCAATCTCTCGTATTGATACGAAGAGTTATGGCCGTTGTGAAGAGTGCTCCAATCCCATTGGTAAGGCTCGCTTGCAGGTATTCCCTCGCGCAACCCTCTGTATGTCATGCAAGCAAAAAGAAGAACGTCGCTGATCCCTGCCCGTCGTCAGCTTCTCACCACACTCTTCCTTGTTGCCGGACTCGACTGTGCGACGAAATCGGCTGCGCTCGCTACCTTAGGAAATGATCCTGTTCGTGTCATTGGCAATTTCCTCACCTTTCACCTGCTCTACAACTCTGGAGCAGCCTTTAGCATCGCAACGAATAGAACCACCCTCTTGAGCGCATTCTCATTAGTCGTCGCCACCTTGATTCTGATCAGGGCCTGGCGGATGACCAATCGCGCCTGGATCTCTGGGGCAGGCCTGGTTGTTGGGGGGATAGCAGGCAATCTCTTCGATCGTATCTTTAGACCGCCAGGTGCACTTTCTGGCCAAGTCGTGGACTGGATCGAGGTCCCGCATTGGCCCACATTTAACCTGGCAGATTCCTCTATTGTTATCGGAGCACTTCTTGTGGCGGTCCTCGTTATAAGAAATATCCCGCCAGAGGGTTCTCGCCGTTCAGGCACTACGAGTGATCTCAATGGCGTTGATGATGAAGCACATAAAGGTGGCCCTAATGAATGAGCTGAGTGAGCGCGAAGTAAAGATCCTTTCTATTCCAGAAGGACTTGATCAGGAGCGGGTAGATGCTGCCCTCGCGCGCCTCTTAGGACTCTCTCGTTCAGTTGTTGTTTCGCTGCTTGAAGCTGGGGAAGTTCGCCGTAAAGGTAAGTCCCTTGGTAAATCTGACAAGGTTGGTACCGGCGATCATTTAGAAATTACGATGCCGGCTGCAAAGAGTGCGCCCACATTAACTCCGACTCCTGTTGAAGGATTGAGTGTCATCTATAACGATGACCACATTATTGTTATTGATAAGCCAGCTGGTGTTGCAGCTCACCCAAGTCCTGGATGGACTGGCCCCACAGTTATTGGTGCAATCATCGCCGCAGGCTATAACGTCTCAACAAGCGGGGCTGCCGAACGACAAGGTGTTGTGCACCGTCTCGATGTTGGAACGACTGGATTAATGGTTGTTGCCAAAGACGAGGCCGCATATTCGCATCTCAAAGATCAATTTAGAGACCGCACTGTTGGCAAGGTGTATCACGCGCTAGTACAAGGCCACATGGATCCATCAGAGGGAACGATTGACGCCCCAATCGATCGCCATCCGAAGGAAGATTATCGATTTGCGGTTGTTGCCGAGGGCAAGCCCAGCATTACGCACTACAAAGCATTGGAGTATTTCCGTGCAGTCTCGCTTCTGGAGATTGAGCTAGAGACCGGTCGTACCCACCAGATCAGGGTTCACTTCTCGGCGCTGCATCACCCACTCGTTGGAGACCTCACCTATGGCGCTGACCACACGATCGCTGATCGACTTGAGATGACCCGCCCATGGCTTCACGCTAAGGAGCTCTCGCTGACCCACCCCATAACTGGCGCGGATCTGCACTTCTCATCCCCATACCCTGCCGACCTGACACGCACGTTGAGCCTGCTCGAGGCCAATCAAGAGCGCGACTAAGACACAGTAGTAATCTCACCAACCGTGTCAGATAGCTTCGTACACCTCCACGTACATACCGAGTACTCGATGCTCGACGGTGCCGCACGTGTTGATGAGCTGGTCAAAGAGGTAGCACGCCTGGAAATGCCGGCGATTGCTATTACCGACCATGGCAATGTCTTTGGTGCGTATGAATTTGATAAGCAGGCCCGTAAGGCTGGGGTGAAACCGATCATTGGTATTGAAGCCTATGTCGCACCGGATTCTCGATTTAATAAGAGTCGTGTGAAATGGGCAGATGGTGGCGAAGATGACGTCTCTGGTGGTGGCGCATATACCCACATGACACTACTTGCCGAGAATAATGAAGGCCTTGGTAATCTTTTCAGACTTTCATCGCTGGCATCTCTTGAAGGTTTCTATTACAAGCCTCGCATGGACCGCGAACTCCTTGCGCAGTATTCAAAAGGAATCATCGCGACAACGGGATGCCCTGGTGGAGAGGTGCAGACCAGACTTCGTATGGGTGCTTATAAAGAGGCGCGCCAAGCAGCAAGTGAGCTTCGGGATATCTTTGGTAAAGAGAACTTCTACCTGGAAGTTATGGATCACGGAATTGAGATTGAGACTCGGGTAAAGGCCGAACTTCTCAAGCTGGGTAAAGATCTTGGTTTGCCACTGCTTGCAACAAATGACCTTCACTACACAAAGCATGAAGATGCTGGTGCCCATGAGGCACTTCTCTGCGTTCAAAGTGGCTCCACGATCGCCGATCCCAAGCGATTCAAATTCGATAACGATGAGTTCTACCTCAAGACACCTGCTCAGATGCGAGAAGCGTTTAGTGAACTCGAAGGTGCCTGCGATAACACTCTTCTCATTGCCGAGCGTTGCAACACCACGATGCGCGAGCATGAGAACCTTCTTCCGCAATTTGAAGTTCCTGCGGGGGAGACTGAGGATTCATGGCTTCGCAAGCGTGCAACAGAAGGCATGAAGAATCGCCTAGGCAGTGAAATTCCTAGCGAGTATCAGGAGCGCCTGGATTACGAACTTACAACGATGATTTCTATGGGATTCCCTGGTTACTTCCTCGTGGTTGCAGACCTGTGCGAACACGCGCGTGAAGTGGGAATTCGAGTTGGACCTGGCCGTGGGTCAGCAGCAGGATCTCTCGTCTCGTACGCTCTCGGTATCACCGCACTTGATCCGATTCGCCACGGTTTGCTCTTTGAGCGCTTCCTCAACCCTGAACGTATATCGATGCCAGATATCGACTTGGACTTTGATGAAAGACGTCGCAGCGAGATGATCGCCTATGCCACAGATAAATATGGCGAAGATCGTGTTGCGCAGATCATCACCTACTCAAACATTAAGTCAAAGCAAGCACTTAAGGATTCCAGCAAAGTGCTGGGCTATCCCTATGCAAGTGGCGAAAAGTTGACGAAGGCGCTGCCGCCAACGGTGATGGGCAAGGACATTACTCTTGCAGGAATATTCAACCCCAAAGATGAACGCTACGGCGAAGCCGGCGAATTTAGAGCAATGTATGAAAGTGATCCTGATTCAAAACGGATCGTGGATACTGCTCGAGGACTTGAAGGCCTCAAACGCCAATCTGGAGTTCATGCAGCTGGTGTGATCTTGAGTAAGTATCCGCTGCTTGATGTGATTCCCATTCACCGCCGTGAGGCAGATGGCGCAATCATTACCCAATTTGATATGGGTGCATGTGAGGCGATAGGTCTTCTCAAGATGGATTTCTTGGGTCTTCGCAACCTGTCAGTCTTAGATGAAGCGCTCCTGAACATTCAAGCAAACCAAGGAATTACTATCGTCTTAGAAGATCTGGAACTTGCCGATCAGAAGACCTTTGAGTTGCTCAGTCGTGGTGACACGCTAGGCGTCTTCCAGCTCGATGGTGGACCTATGCGTGCACTCCTTCGCCAGATGGCCCCGGACTCCTTTGAAGATATTTCAGCCGTTATTGCACTTTATCGACCAGGGCCAATGGGCGTTAACGCGCATAACGACTATGCCGATCGCAAAAATCAGCGCAAGCTAGTCGTGCCTATTCACCCAGAACTCTCTGAGCCACTGGCGGATATTTTGGGTAATACCTATGGCTTGATCGTCTATCAAGAGCAGGTTATGGCGATTGCTCAGAAGGTTGCCGGCTTCTCACTTGGTCGTGCAGATCTCCTGCGTAAGGCCATGGGCAAGAAGCAGAAAGATATTCTGGATAAAGAATTTGTGAACTTTGAAGCTGGCATGATTGCCAATGGATTCTCCAAAGCTGCGATCTCAAAGTTATGGGAGACACTCATTCCCTTCGCTGATTACGCCTTTAACCGAGCACATAGCGCCGGGTATGGTGTCGTCTCATTCTGGACCGCCTATTTAAAGGCTAATTTCCCTACCGAATACATGGCAGCACTGCTGACGAGCGTCCGTGATGATAAGGATAAGAGTGCGCTCTACCTGAGCGAGTGTCGTCGTATGGGTATCAAGGTGCTTGCACCAGATGTTAATGAGTCTGAATCAGATTACACACCACGTGGCACCGATATTCGCTTTGGTCTCAGTGCTATTCGTAATGTTGGCGAGAATGTCACCGCCTCGATCGTTGCTGCTCGTAAGGAGAAGGGCCGCTACACATCCTTTGGCGACTTCCTATCAAAGGTCGATCAACAAGTGTGCAATAAGAAGACGATTGAGTCATTGATCAAATCAGGCGCCTTTGACTCTCTTGGCCATAGCCGTCGCGGCCTCATGATGGTCTATCTGACCGCGATTGACTCTGTGATGGAGAGCAAGCGAGCAGAATCTATTGGTCAATACGATCTCTTTGGTGCATCACAGACCAGTTCTTCAGTGAGCGGTGTCGAGCTCGACATTCCTTCTGGAGAGTGGGAAAAGTCGCTGCTACTGAGTTACGAGCGGGAGATGCTCGGACTCTATGTGTCAGATCATCCACTCTTCGGTGTTGAACATATCCTTCGTGCCGCAGTGGATGTGCCGATATCGGCTCTTTCTGACGAGTCAGTTGGTCATGAATCCATCGTCTCCATTGGTGGCCTCATCACTCAGGTGCAACGTAAGGTCTCCAAGAATGGAAACTCATGGGCAATCGTCTCGATCGAAGATCTTGAAGGTTCAGCCGATGTCATGTTCTTTGCGAATACCTACACAACCCACGCAATGAACCTTGTCGAAGATCGCGTTGTCGTTATCCGCACGCGAATCGATCGACGGGAAGAGAATGTGCGGATCACAGCCCTTGATATGTCGATGCCTGATGTGAGCGCTGCGCCAACTGGGCCAGTCATGATTACCATCGACTCAGCCCGAGTGACTGCACCGATTGTTGAGCGGATGAAGGAGATCCTTCGCTCCCACCCAGGAAACCGTGAAGTTCACCTGCGGATCGAGGATGGGAAGGGGAGCACGGTTATGACTATTGATGACAATCTCCGCGTTACCTCATCACCTAGTCTCTCAGCCGATCTCAAGCAGATTCTTGGAGCCGACTGCCTGCTTGCCTAACCCAAATTTACGGGGCGGGCAGGCTCACCGAACCTCTAGACTTGGCACATGAGCTTTGCAATCCGCACCGTTGACCTACGTGCTAGCAAACTCTCAAAATCTGAGTACCAGAAGAGATTGCCCCGGGCCCAGCTAGATATTGCGACTGCGATGAAGGCGATTGAACCGATCCTGGAGCAGGTGAAGAACGGCACAGAGGCCGACCTCATGGCGCTAGGTGAGAAGTTTGATGGTGTGCGTCCACCAAGTATTCGAGTGCCAGAGAGTGTCATCGCTAAATCTCTTGCCGCACTTGACCCAGAAGTTCGTACAGCCCTTGAAGAGGCAATCCGTCGCGTCACGAAGGTGCATGCTGACCAATCACGCGGTGTCACGCTCACTCACGTTGTTGAAGGCGCAACTGTCGAGCAGAAGTGGATACCGGTTGATCGTGTGGGACTTTATGTTCCCGGTGGTCGGGCCGTTTATCCAAGCTCAGTCATTATGAATGTTGTGCCAGCTCAAATTGCAAAAGTTCCTAGCATCGCTGTCGCATCGCCACCACAGATCGAAAATGGTGGTTACCCCAACCCAACAATTCTTGCGACGTGTGCACTCCTTGGCATTACTGAGGTCTACGCAGTGGGTGGAGCGCAAGCAGTTGCGATGTTTGCCTATGGCGTTGAAGGTCTCTGTGAGAACGCAGATATGGTGACAGGCCCCGGAAATATTTATGTTGCTGCAGCCAAGCGCGCGCTTCGCGGCAAGATCGGAATAGATTCAGAGGCAGGACCAACAGAGATTGCAGTCCTCGCAGATGAGAGCGCTATTGCAAGTGAGGTCGCCGCGGATCTCATTAGCCAAGCAGAGCATGACACTATTGCCGCATCCATTCTTGTAACAACATCAGAGGCGCTTATCAATGAGGTTCGCCGCGAACTTGAAGTTCGAAGTGCCCAGACTAAGCACCGTGAACGCGTTCAGATCGCACTCTCTGGGATTCAATCTGCGTTAGTACTCGTCGAATCACTTGAGCAAGGCATCGATGTCGTGAATGCCTATGCCGCCGAACACTTGGAGTTGATCGTGAAGGATCCGCGTGCGGTTGCCTTGAAGATCCGCAATGCGGGAGCAGTCTTCCTAGGCCGATTCTCTCCAGTCTCTTTAGGTGACTATTCTGCGGGTTCTAATCACGTTCTCCCAACCGGTGGTTGTGCCTGCCACTCAAGTGGTCTCTCGGTGCAGAGTTTCCTTCGTGGCCTTACCTTTATCGAATACAACGAGCAGGCATTTATGGATATTTCACGCAATGTCATCACCCTTGCTAACGCGGAAGATCTACCAGCACATGGTGAAGCGATCAGCGTCCGTATTGAGAATGTAGGAGAGTAAACCCGATGGAGAAGAATGATTTCGCAAATTGGCCTACCTGGCTACCACTTCGCGCAGCGCTGAAGTCATCAACGCCGTACGGTGCCCCACAGCTTCCCAATGTCATTCACCTCAATACCAATGAGAATCCCAACCCACTCCCAGAGAGTGTTCGAGATTCGATCATGGACGCCGTTGCTGGAGTCGCTGCAAACCTGAACCGATATCCCGATCGCGATGCATTGTCTTTGCGTGCGGCGCTTGCTGGTTATATCAATGCCAAGTCAGAAACTTTCTTTGAGGCAGAAAACATTTGGGCGGCAAATGGAAGTAATGAGATCTTGCAGACCCTCTTCCTGGCTTTTGGAGGGACAGGCCGAACAGCAATCGGATTTACTCCCTCATACTCAGTCCATCCAATGATCGCGAACATCACGGGAACGTCATGGATCGTTGGGAGCCGGGACTCAGAATTTGCCATTGATGCCGATGGCGCAGCAGCTGGTATTCGAGAAGTGAAACCTTCCCTTGTCTTCTTAACTACTCCCAACAATCCATCAGGCACAGCGACATCGATTGTTGATATTGAGACGATTGCTCGGGCTGCCGGAGATGTCCGCGCATTGCTCGTCGTTGACGAGGCCTATGCAGAGTTCTCTGATGAAGAGTCCGCTGTCTCGCTTATTAAGCGTCATCCACACGTCGTCGTTTCGCGCACCATGAGTAAGGCATTTGCCTTTGCTGGCGTTCGCCTTGGTTACCTCGTTGCGAACCCAGCAGTGATTAATGCAATGCTCGTCACGCGACTTCCGTATCACTTGAGCGCACTTACGCAAGCTGCTGCGCAGGTTGCAATCGCGAACGCCGATCTTCTTCAGGCAGGGTTAGATGAGATCAAGGTAGAGCGTGAGCGCGTGAGCGCGGCACTCAAACTTGCTGGATATAAGCCGATGCCAAGTGCTGCGAACTTCATTCTCTTCACAGGATTTAAGCCTGAGAGCAAAGAGCTCTGGCAGGCGATCTTGGATAGAGGAGTCCTCATCCGTGATGTTGGCCTACCGGGATATCTGCGCGTAACTATCGGGACTCCTGCCGAGAACGATGAATTTTTAGCGGCAATCCACTCACTTGAGTCATAATAGGAACCTATTCACTGAGCTGTTAGCAAGAACGAGAGACTGAGAAAGAGGAAGCATGAGCGCACGCATAGCTCGAACCGCGAAGGTTCTCCGCGAGACGAAAGAGTCCAGCGTGTCAGTAGAGATCAATCTCGATGGAACCGGTCAGATTAGCGTAGAGACTGGGGTTCCCTTCTTTGATCACATGCTCTCTCAATTAGGTAAGCACTCAGGCTTTGACCTCACCGTTCTCACTAAGGGCGATGTCGATGTCGACTCACACCATAGCGTTGAAGATACCTCCCTTGCATTTGGTCAGGCGCTTCGCGAAGCCCTTGGCGATAAATCTGGTATTCGTCGCTTCGGTGATGCCATGGTGCCACTTGATGAGGTGCTCGTTCAGGCGGCAGTAGATCTCTCTGGCCGGCCATATCTAGTCCACCGCCAACCTGAAATTGTTGAACTCATTGGCACTTTTGATACAACACTTGGTCGCCACATCTGGGAGTCGATAGTCGCTGAAGCTCATATTGCTTTGCATGTTCGCGTCCTTGAAGGACGAAACGCCCACCACGTCTTTGAAGCGCAATTCAAGGCAGTCGCACGCGCACTTCGCGACGCTGTTTCACGCGATGGCGTAGCAGGGATACCGTCAACAAAAGGCGTTCTTTGATAGCGATTCTCGACTACGGATCTGGAAATCTTCGCTCTGCAGAACGAGCCTTTGAACTCACAGGCCAGAAAGTCGTCATCACCTCTGATTCAGAGACTGCTCTCTCTGCCGATGGCCTTGTGGTCCCCGGCGTTGGTGCGTTTGGTGCCTGCATGGATCAACTCAATGCCATCGGGGGAGCTGAGATCATCCGAGAGCGAGTGAGCTCTGGCAAGGCAACTCTCGGGATTTGTGTTGGCATGCAGATACTTTTCTCGTCAGGAAGTGAAAAGGGTGCTCATCAAGGCGTCGGAATCTTTGATGGTGAGGTATCGCTGATTGCGGCACCAGTGTTGCCACATATCGGTTGGAACTCCGTCTCAGTTGCGACTGGCTCACAACTCTTTGCTGGGATAGAAGATGAACTCTTTTACTTCGTTCATTCCTATGCGGCTAAGAGTGATCCAAGCCTGAATTCGGGATCGAAGGTGACCACCACCTCATACGGAGAGAGATTTGTAGCGGCGATTGAACGCGGACATGTCAGCGCAACTCAATTTCACCCAGAGAAGAGTGGAAATGCCGGTGCACGACTTATTCAGAATTGGGCAAAGAGCTTATGACCTCACTTGAACTACTTCCAGCTATTGATGTGAAAGACGGTAAGGCTGTGCGACTGGTGCAGGGAGAGCTCGCTGCCGAGAGCCAATATGGCGATCCGCGTGAAGTCGCTCTTGAGTTTCTTGCTGCAGGGGCGCAATGGATTCATCTGGTCGATCTTGATGCGGCATTTGGTATTGGTAGTAATGCCGCACTGCTTGAAGAGGTCATCAAGAGTGTTGATCTTCGTGTCGAGCTTTCAGGTGGTATCCGTGATGATGAGTCACTACGGCGAGCACTAGCCACTGGTTGTGAACGCGTGAATTTGGGTACGGCGGCACTTGAAGATCCCGAGTGGACTGCAAAGGTAATCGCTGAATTTGGTGATCGCATCGCAGTTGGACTTGATGTACGCGGCCATACACTGGCAGCGCGGGGCTGGACTCGTGAAGGTGGGGACCTCTTTGAAACTCTCGCCAGACTCGATCGTGATGGCTGTGCACGCTACATCGTTACTGATGTAGCAAAGGATGGCACCCTCACTGGTCCAAATCTTGAACTCTTGCGTGAGGTCTGCGCAGCGACTTCAAAGCCTGTTGTCGCAAGTGGAGGCGTATCGACACTCGCTGATCTTGAAGCGATCAAAGCTCTCACAAGTATTGGTGTTGAAGGTGCAATTGTTGGTAAGGCTCTCTACGCAGGAGCTTTCACCCTCCCCGAGGCGATTGCGACGTGCCGCTAGTGCTCGCTAAGCGAATCATCCCGTGCCTTGATGTCGCCGGTGGCCGTGTTGTTAAAGGTGTTAACTTTGAGAACTTGCGAGATGCGGGTGATCCAGTTGAACTTGCCAAGCTCTACGGGCAAGCCGGTGCAGATGAATTAACTTTTCTCGATATTTCAGCCTCAGTAGAAGATCGCTCCACAACGATCGAGATGGTGAGTCGTACCGCAGAACAGGTCTTCATTCCACTCACAGTAGGTGGTGGCATCCGGGAAGTGAAGGATGTTGATCAGTTACTACGCGCCGGTGCGGATAAAGTTTCGATCAACACTGCGGCGATTGCGAATCCTGATCTCATCAATCAGATTGCAGATCGCTTCGGTAATCAAGTCTTAGTTCTTTCAGTAGATGCGCGCCGAGCGCCAACTCAATCTGGATTTGAAGTCACCACCCATGGTGGACGCAAAAGCGCGGGTATCGATGCATTGACGTGGGTTGAAGAAGGAATCAGACGTGGTGTGGGTGAGATTTTGCTTAATTCGATGGATGCCGATGGAACAGGCTCTGGCTTTGATCTGGAGATGATTCGGGCAGTTCGCGCGATCTCATCTGTGCCAGTGATAGCAAGTGGTGGCGCAGGAAAGCTCGATGACTTCTCAGCCGCTCTTGATGCCGGAGCTGATGCGCTCCTGGCGGCGAGTGTCTTTCACTTTGGAACCGTTACGATTCAAGCGGTGAAGGCAGACCTTACCGCCAAGGGATATTCGATCCGCCTGTAGCCGTTCATAGGGCAGAATAGGCACATGACCTCGCCTTCTTCGAGCAGCCCGATCCTCCCTCGCGAGATTGAGGCTATTTTTGAACGCGGTGAATTACTTGCGGCGATCGCTCAAGATCATCAGAGTGGTGACGTCCTCATGCTTGCGTGGATGAACCGCGAAGCGCTCATGCTCACCTTGGAGCGCTCCAGAGTTACATATTGGAGTAGAAGTAGGGGAGAGCTGTGGGAGAAGGGTTTGACCTCAGGTCACACTCAAAGGTTGATATCACTTTCCTATGATTGCGATGGCGATGCAGTTCTCTTGCACGTTGAGCAAGTTGGCGCGGCCTGTCACACGGGCGAGAAGAGTTGTTTTCACCGCAGGATTGATCCACAGTCATGATGACCCTCGATGAGTTTCGCTCGCACGCACAATCAAACAACGTAATTCCGGTCTGGCGGACAATTCTCGCTGATCAAGAAACACCACTGACGGTCTATCGCAAACTTGCTGGACGCAGAAGTGGAACTTTTCTCTTGGAATCTGCTGAGCATGGCGGAACGTGGTCGCGTTACTCATTTATTGGTGTGAACAATCTGGCCACCCTCACTGAGGAAAATGGAGTCGCAGTGTGGAAGGGGAGAGCGCCTGCAGGAGTTCCCAAAGGTATTGATCCACTTGAAGCACTCAAGATCACTGCTGCTCACTTGAAGAGCCCAACGATTCCAGGACTTCCGCCTCTTACTGGAGGTCTTGTTGGATATGCAGGATATGAGATTGTTAGACGGCTTGAGAAGATTCCACAGATTGCAGACAATGATGTTGAGCTGCCAGAAATCGCCTACATGCTCACTTCAGACCTTGCTGTCTTTGATCACTTAACGGGATCTCTCACGCTTATTGCAAATGCGATCAACTGGGATGGAACCTCAGCGAGAATCGATGAGGCTTATCAAGAGTCTCTTGCACGTTTAGATCAGATGGTTGCTGCGCTGAATACCCCAACAGCTCCAACTATCTTTGAACCGATGGAGAGATCGACCCCTGTATTTACTAGGAACATTACTTCAGATGATTATCGTGCGAAGGTAGAGCTCATCAAAGAAGAGATTCGAGCAGGTGAGGCCTTCCAGGTTGTCCTCTCACAACGCTTCACTATGGATGCGACAGCCGATGCCTTTGATATTTATCGCACACTTCGTCTTCGCAATCCAAGTCCCTATATGTATCTCTTTAGATTTGATGGCGGCCTTGAGATTGTTGGCTCCAGCCCTGAGGCGTTAGTAAAGATCACAGGCGATGAGGTCATGGTTCACCCCATTGCCGGAACTCGGCCAAGGTCGCATGATCCAGAGGTTGACCACCGCAATGGTGAAGAGCTCTTGGCTGATCCTAAGGAGCGAGCAGAGCACTTGATGCTTGTGGATCTTGGAAGAAATGACTTAGGGCGAGTATGTGAGCCAGGATCAGTTGAGGTTGTGGAGTTTATGCACCTTGAGCGTTACTCCCATGTGATGCATATTGTTTCAACAGTTATTGGAAAGCTCTCAAAGAAGTCGACACCTGCAGATGCGCTCTTTGCGGTCTTCCCGGCTGGAACCCTCTCCGGTGCGCCAAAGCCGCGAGCTATGGAGATCATCGAGAAGTTGGAACCTACTCGCCGGGGAATATACGGTGGAACAATTGGTTACTTCGATTTCTGTGGAAATATCGACTCCTGTATAGCTATTCGTACTGCTGTCATCAAGGATGGCAAGGCATATGTTCAAGCCGGCGCAGGGATAGTTGCTGATTCAGTTGCTGAATCTGAAGATCTTGAGTGCCAGAGCAAAGCAGCTGCAGTCTTGGGTGCAATTGCATCTGCAAATACTTTAGTGAGGATTTCATGAGTAAGAGTCTGGTTCTGATGATAATGATTATTTTTGCTGGACTCCTCTTAAGGCGTTCTGTGAAGGGCGAGAAGAAGCGTACGTATGATCGCAAGCCACAGACACCGTGGTCATCACTTAACGAAGACAAGGATCCGACGTTGTGAGCGATGTCCTCACCTCGATCATTGAAGGCGTCTTAGAAGATCTAGAGCGTCGCACTATTCCGCTTGTTCAGTTGCAAGCACAGCTTCGTGATGCCGGACCTCTGCGCGGTGCGAAGTTGGCGCTGGGCGGATCCGGAATGAAGATTATTTCAGAAGTGAAGCGAGCATCGCCATCGAAGGGTGATCTAAGCGCCATTACAGATCCAATCGGCTTGGCACTCACCTATGAGGAGGCTGGTGCCAGTGTGGTCAGCGTCCTCACAGAGGAACGTAGATTTAAAGGATCGATCAAAGATTTTACCGATGTCAGATCTGCCGTTTCTATACCGATGCTGCGCAAAGACTTTATCGTTACTGAATATCAAGTGATTGAGTCTCGAGTACTGGGCGCAGATCTGCTGCTCTTAATAGTTGCTGGATTGACGCAATCGCAATATGTTGATTTTCATCAGATGGCTTATGAATTAGGGATGGATGTTTTAGTTGAGATCCACAATCAAGAGGAGCTTGAGCGGGCGATGGCGGCAAGCCCATCTATCATTGGGGTTAACTCCCGCAATTTGAAGACCCTTGATGTAAGCCCTGCGGCATTTCATGAGCTTCTTCCGATGATCCCAGCCGGGATCATTCGCGTCGCCGAATCTGGAATCTCAGAGCGGGCCGAGGTTGAGATGGTCCAAGAACTTGGGGCAGATGCCATATTGGTGGGGGAGACTCTGGTTAAGGCAGGAAACGCTCGTGAGGCAATATCTAGACTGCTCGGTTTATAGGCTGCTGGTACTTTAAGCCTATGAATCCAGAGGCAACGATTGATAAGTCAGCAATTCTGGGCCACTTCGGCAGCTACGGCGGCCGCTTTGTGCCAGAGGCTCTGATCGGCGCGCTCGATCAATTAGAGGCTGCTCACCTTGCCGCAAAGAGTGATCCATCATTCCAAGCAGAGCTCGCTGAACTTCATCGCACGTACACCGGCCGTCCAAGCATCATCACTGAAGTCAAGCGCTTTGCCGAGCATGCAGGTGGTGCACGGATATTTTTGAAGCGCGAAGATCTTAATCACACAGGCAGTCACAAGATCAACAATGTTTTAGGTCAGGCACTCCTCACCAAGCGCATGGGCAAGAAGCGAATTATTGCTGAAACCGGAGCGGGCCAACATGGTGTTGCATCAGCAACAGCTGCTGCATTGATGGGACTTGAATGTGTTGTCTATATGGGCGAGGAAGATACGAAGCGCCAGGCGCTCAACGTTGCTCGTATGAAGCTGCTCGGCGCTGAAGTTGTTCCAGTGACTCAAGGATCTAGGACGCTTAAAGATGCAATCAATGAGGCGATGCGTGACTGGGTCACCAACGTCGAAACTACCCATTATCTTCTTGGAACAGTTGCCGGCCCTCATCCATTTCCCGAGATGGTTCGCGATTTCCACCGTGTGATAGGTGTTGAAGCACGAGAGCAGATGCTCGCCGAGGTTGGACGTCTTCCAGACGCTGTTCTTGCATGTGTGGGTGGTGGATCCAATGCCATCGGTATCTGGCATCCCTTTATCGATGATGCAGGTGTTCGGCTAATCGGTTTTGAAGCTGGCGGAAGTGGTGTTGAAACTGGCAAGCATGCAGCGACCATCACCGGTGGTTCACCTGGTGTCCTGCACGGAACTCGCACATACGTCTTGCAGGATGCCAATGGCCAAACCATTGAGTCACATTCGATCTCAGCTGGCTTGGATTACCCAGGTGTTGGGCCTGAGCATGCATATCTGCATGACATTGGCCGCGCTGAGTATCGTGCGATCAATGATGATCAGGCTATGGAGGCCTTCTCTCTACTTTCTCGCACTGAAGGAATCATTCCTGCGATTGAGACGGCACATGCTTTGGCTGGCGCTTTAATCATTGGCCGCGAACTGGGCCCGGATGCAATCTTGCTGATAAACCATTCTGGCCGCGGCGATAAAGATGTTCAAACAGCCGCGCAATACTTTGGAATCCCGCTCTAATAGATATGTACTCCACTCCACTCTCCGAACTCTTCATTCACACGAAGGCCGAGAATCGCGCTGCCCTTATTGGGTATTTACCTGCTGGATTTCCGACGATTGCAGATTCCTCCAAAGTGATTGCTGCGATGGTTGAGGGTGGTGTTGACGCAATTGAGATCGGATTCCCTTATAGCGATCCGGTTATGGATGGCCCTGTTATTCAAAATGCTGCCGAGCAGTCTTTGAAGAATGGAACAGGCGCATCTGATGTCTTTGATCTGATGGCGGCGACAACAAAACTTGGTGTTCCTGCCGTTGTCATGACGTATTGGAATCCTATTGAGCGATACGGCGTGGAAGCTTTTGCACAATCCTTGAAGGCTGCAGGTGGATCAGGTGTCATCACGCCCGATCTCACTGTAGAAGAGTCAACGCAGTGGTCCCAAGCCTCGCAAGATTCACAGATTAATCGCATTTACGTTGTTGCGCCGAGCACATCAGAGGCCAGAATGCCATTGGTGACTTCACAGTGCTCTGGATTTATTTATGCCGCATCCCTCATGGGAGTCACTGGAACACGTAACTCTGTTTCGGGAGATGCTCGCGCTCTTGTAGCGCGCATTAGATCCACAAGTGATTTACCGGTTGCGGTCGGACTTGGGGTATCAAACGCAGCCCAGGCCCATGAAGTTGCAGATTACGCCGATGGCGTCATTGTTGGATCAGCTTTTATTCGCGAGGTGCAAGAGAGCGTAAATATTGAAGAGGCTTGCGAGCGAGTTAGAGAACTTGCACGTTCACTTTCACAAGGGGTCCGCCGGTGAAAAATTTTAAAGCGGTCCAACCCTGGCTCACTCTCGCTGGTCGGATTCTGCTTGGCGTCGTTCTTATTCTCGCCGGCTACCTCAAGGCTAAGTCGCCCGATCAAGCGCAGATGGCCGTTCGCGCTTATGAGTTATTGCCGATATCACTTGCCAACTTTTTTGGTCTTGCGCTGCCGTGGTGTGAAATGGGAGCTGGCCTACTTCTGGTGGTTGGGCTCTCGGTTCGGTACGCGGCCATTTTCGGCGGATTACTCATGCTCCTTTTTGTTGGAGCTATCTCCCAGGCGTGGGCTCGTGGTCTGAGCATCGATTGTGGTTGTTTCGGTGGTGGAGGACAGGTAGCAGCGGGTCACACTAAGTATCTTCAGGAAATTCTGAGAGATTTAGGCCTGACGCTGACCGCGGTTTTTCTCTACCGCTACCCGCAGGGTAAGTTAGGTTTTGAAAGAGAGAGCGCGCCAACCCAAGGAGATGCCGTTGACTGAGAAGAAGAAGACCGCTAAAAAGACAAAGGACAATACGACTCGTAATTTAACGATTGGCATGGTCCTCTTCGTTGTTGTCATCGGAGTGGCTTTCTCCGTCCTCTCCAATAAGACAAATAGTCATGTTTCCATCCCTTCTGCAGTCTCTGCCACTGATGGGTATGGAATTGTCATTAACAAGGATGCAAAGGTTCGCGTTGATATTTGGGAAGATTTCCAGTGCCCTAATTGCCGCAACTTTGAGACAGTGGCTGGAAATTATCTGAATGGTCTAGCGCGAGATGGAAAGATTAAAGCTGTGTTTCATCCGTTGACATTTATCGGACCTGAGTCAATTCTGGCTGCGGCAGCTGCCGCCTGCACCTCAGATCAAGGAAAATTCCTGGATATGCATACTGCCCTGTATAACAATCAGCCATCAACCGAAAATTCTGGTGCCTGGACGAATATTAAGTTGAAGCTTCTGGCCATTACCGCAGGCGATACAAGCAAGAGTACTCAGTCGTGCATTGATTCAGGTAAATATACAAACTGGACGAATAACGTCGCTGCAGATGGCGCAAAGAAGAATGTCAATGCAACTCCAACGGTCTTTATCAATGGAGTTCAACTCAATCAAGCGCACTATCTTAATCTCCCAGCACTCCAAGCAGATTTAGCGGCAGCCGGAGTTAAGTAACCGAGTGGAGAGTTTCATCCCGACGCCAACGCACTCTGCGTTGGCGTTTGGTCCTTTTACACTTCACTACTATGCGCTCTGCATTCTCGTGGGCGTAATTGTCGCCCTCATCATTGGACGAAGTCGCTACACACAAATGGGCGCTGACCCAGATGAGATTACGGATATCGCCATATTCGCTATCCCTGCAGGAATTGTTGGCGGACGGCTCTATCACGTTCTCACCTCGCCACAGAGGTACTTTGGCAAAGATGGCCATCCACTCGATGCCATCAAAATTTGGGATGGCGGTATGGGTATCTGGGGAGCGATTGCCCTCGGGACTCTGGTCGCTTATCTCGTCTTCAGATCACATGCTCGATCAGCAAGCTTTGCAACCTTTGCCGATGCCCTTGCTCCTGGCTTACTTCTTGCTCAAGGTATAGGCCGCATTGGCAATTGGTTTAACGGTGAACTTTTTGGTGGGCCAACCAAGCTTCCGTGGGGCCTTGAAATACCGCAGCCACTTCGCCCACCTGGTTTTGAAAGTTTTTCAACCTTCCACCCGACCTTTCTCTATGAGGCTCTCTGGTGTTTCCTCTGCGCGGGGGTACTTATTTATCTCACCCCTAGATTCAAGACCAGGCCAGGAAATATTTTCTACGCCTATATCGCGCTCTATTGTCTGGGGCGCTCGGGAACGGAGTATCTGCGCATTGACGCGGCGGAGCATATCTTTGGCTTGCGACTCAATCAGTGGGTGAGCCTGCTCGGATTAATTTCTGCAGTGTTCACCTTGTCACGACGCAAAGAAATAAGGGGAGAGGTAGACTGAGGCCATGATTGAAGATGTCTATCAGCGCAACCTCCACCACAAGACTCACAACTCTGGGTGGTTGCGCGCTGCAGTGCTCGGTGCAAATGATGGTTTGGTTGCAACTGCATCCTTGATGATCGGCATAGCTACTGCCGCACCCACTGCCAGTCTTACAGTGACTGGCGTTGCGGCGATTGCAGCCGGTGCGATGTCTATGGCAGTCGGGGAGTACATCTCGGTTCAGTCGCAAAGTGATATTGAAGAGAGTGATCGCCGGATGGAGATCGAGCATCTCGCTGCCGATCCCGAAGGTGAAGAGGCCGAACTCGCTCAGATTTATGTCGAGCGCGGACTCTCACCGGAGCTTGCTCAAGAGGTCGCTCGGGTCATGCATGAGAAAGATCCGCTAGAGGCACACCTACGTGATGAGCTTGGACAATTTGAACACACCAAGGCTCGACCAACTCAGGCCGCCATTGCCTCGGCTCTCTCATATACCGCAGGCGGCATCGTGCCTCTGGTCGGGGCGCTTGCCTGGCATGCCTCCCATAAATCCCTTGGAATCGTCATCGCGACGATGCTCGGCCTCGCCGGAACTGGCTTAATCAGCTCACGCCTATCTGGCTCACGACTAGGAATCACGATCCTGCGCGTCACTCTCGGCGGCGGGCTAGGCATGGCGATTACTGCCGGAATTGGTTCGCTAGTTCACCTTTCTGGCCTCTAATTGGTAACCTTTCCTACTCACTGATTCAGGAGCCCAGCTAGTCCGGGGGATCTGACGGTAGTTCTAGAAGTTCTAAAAGTTCTAGTATTTTTCAAAGTACTAGTGCAAGTAACGGGCCATTGTCGTCCCAATCGTTCACTCTCGATTTATCCAGACAATGGGAGCAGTTGTGACTCTTTTTAGTGCGTTGCCAGCCCAGCAGGGGCTTTATAACCCTGCCGATGAACATGATGCATGCGGCGTTGCACTTGTTGCGACTCTCAATAAAGTCGCAACACATGAGATCGTGGCGCAGGCACTACAGGCACTTCGCAACTTGGAACACCGTGGCGCAACAGGTGCTGAGCCAGACAGTGGCGATGGTGCTGGAATCCTTATTCGCATTCCCGATGAGTTTTACCGGGAAGTTGCCGGCTTCACCCTTCCAGCGGTTGGTAGCTACGCAACAGGCGTCGCCTTTATCGACCCATCATTTTCAGATTACGAAGCCATCCGTGAAATTGTTGAAGCAGAAGATGCAACCGTGCTTGGTTGGCGTGAGCTCCCTATTGATTCGCAAGGGCTCGGAAGAACCGCCCTCTCGGTCATGCCTAAATTTATGCAGATCTTCATTGCAGGTAATAAGAATGAATCCGATCTCTCACTCGATCGCCTAGCTTTCGTGATTCGAAAGCGCATCGAACACGCTCTTCCTATCTACTTCCCATCACTCTCATCTGCCACGATCGTATACAAGGGCATGTTGACGACGGGTCAACTCGAAGAATTCTTCCCAGATCTCTCAGATCCACGAGTGAAGTCACCTCTTGCACTTGTGCACTCCCGTTTCTCAACAAATACCTTCCCATCCTGGCCTTTGGCTCATCCCTATCGCTTCATCGCTCACAATGGTGAGATCAATACCGTCAAAGGAAACCGAAACTGGATGCGCGCACGCGAAGCGCTTCTAACAAGTGATCTCATCCCTGGCGATATCAACCGCATCTTTCCGATCGTGGATGCTGAAGGCAGTGACACCGCATCATTTGATGAAGTTCTTGAGCTTCTCTACCTAGGTGGCCGCTCGCTCCCACACTCCATCTTGATGATGATTCCTGAAGCATGGGAGAACCATGCAACGATGTCGAAGGAGCGCAGAGATTTTTATGCATTCCACGCAACGATGATGGAGCCTTGGGATGGCCCTGCGTGCGTGACATTCACCGATGGCAAGCAGGTTGGAGCGGTTCTCGACCGAAATGGCCTTCGACCATCCAGATTCTGGGTCACCGATGATGGCCTCGTTGTTTTGGCATCTGAAGTTGGCGTGCTCGATATTCCTGCGCAGAAGGTTGTTCGCAAGGGTCGACTCCAGCCAGGCCGAATGTTCCTCGTTGATATTGAAGCTGGTCGCATCATTGAAGATGATGAGATCAAAGATCAACTCGCATCTGCCGAGCCGTACGGCAAGTGGTTGCAAGATGGCTTGGTAAAGCTCGCTGACCTACCAGCACGTGAACACATCATCTATCCTCACTCATCCGTTGTTCGCAGACAGCGAGCATTTGGATATACCGAGGAAGAGCTGCGCATCATCGTTGCTCCTATGGCGCGAAATGGTTTGGAGCCACTGGGCTCAATGGGAACTGATACACCGATCGCAGCGCTCTCGGATAAGCCTCGCCTTATCTATGATTATTTTGCGCAGCTCTTCGCGCAAGTAACAAACCCACCACTTGACGCTATTCGTGAAGAACTCGTCACAAGTCTTGGCGGAAGTATTGGCCCAGAATCAAATCTGCTCTCCCCAGGTCCGGATTCATGCCGACAGATCTCACTGGATTTCCCAGTCATTGATAATGATGAACTTGCAAAGATAGTTCACGTCAATGCCGACGGCGATAACCCAGGTTTTCAGGCACACGTAGTTCGAGGTCTCTTCCCAGCAAGTGGCGGAGGAGAAGCGCTACGTGAGCGCATCCAGGAGATTCGACTTGAGGTATCAGAGGCAATCGCCAACGGCGCTCATATCATCGTGCTCTCAGACCGCGATGGTGACGCTGAAGATGCTCCTATTCCCTCGTTACTTCTGACATCTGCGATCCATCACCATTTGATCCGCGAGAAGACTCGTACACAAGTTGGTCTCATCGTTGAATCCGGTGAAGTTCGCGAAGTTCACCATGTTGCACTACTCATTGGCTTTGGCGCAGCTGCAGTAAACCCATATCTTGCGATGGAGTCAGCTGAAGATCTAGTCAGACAAGGGGTCATTACTGGCATCACACCGGAGAAAGCTGTTGCCAACCTCATTAAGTCCCTTGGAAAAGGTGTTCTCAAGGTCATGTCAAAGATGGGTATCTCCACCATCGCCTCATATACCGGTGCCCAGGTCTTTGAAGCGATCGGGCTCTCACGCGAGGTGGTTGATGAGTACTTTGTTGGTCTCACATCACGCCTTGGTGGAGTTTCACTTGATGTGATTGCAGAAGAGACAATCAAGCGACATCACATTGCCTACCCACCAGGTGGGGAAGTTCCAGGAACGATGAAGTTGCCGATTGGTGGCGAGTATCAATGGCGCCGCGAGGGTGAGCATCATCTCTTTGATCCAGAAACTGTCTTCACACTTCAGCACTCCACACGCGCCAAGCGTTATGACATCTTTAAGCGATACACAAGACACATCGATGATCAATCACAGCGTCTCATGACATTGCGTGGTCTCTTTGAGTTCAAGCAGGGGATTCGCCCGGAAGTGCCACTGGATCAGGTTGAGCCAGCCTCATCGATCATTAAGCGCTTTGCCACAGGTGCGATGTCCTATGGCTCTATCTCGCAAGAAGCGCACGAGACTCTTGCGATTGCTATGAACCGCATCGGCGGAAAGTCGAATACAGGCGAAGGCGGTGAAGATCCAGATCGTTTTACCCGCGATGCCAATGGTGACTCACGTCGTTCGGCGGTTAAGCAAGTTGCTTCAGGTCGCTTTGGTGTTACCTCCAATTATTTGGTGAATGCTGATGATATTCAGATCAAGATGGCGCAAGGTGCTAAGCCTGGTGAGGGCGGTCAACTTCCAGGTAACAAGGTCTATCCATGGATCGCGCAGGTTCGATACTCGACACCAGGTGTTGGTCTTATCTCACCTCCTCCTCATCACGATATCTACTCCATTGAAGATCTTGCTCAGCTCATTCACGATCTCAAGAATGCCAACCGAAATGCGCGCATTCACGTCAAACTCGTGGCAGAAGTTGGTGTTGGAACTGTTGCAGCAGGTGTTTCCAAGGCACATGCCGATGTTGTTCTGATCTCCGGTCATGATGGCGGTACGGGTGCTTCACCACTTACCTCCCTCAAGCACGCGGGAGCGCCGTGGGAGTTAGGTCTTGCCGAGACTCAACAGACTTTGATGCTCAATGGTCTACGCGATCGTATTGTTGTTCAAGTTGATGGCCAGATGAAGACCGGTCGCGATGTTGTCATCGCTGCCCTTCTCGGCGCCGAAGAGTTTGGATTCGCGACTGCGCCACTTGTGGTCTCTGGATGCGTCATGATGCGCGTTTGTCATCTTGATACCTGTCCGGTCGGTGTTGCAACTCAGAATCCAGAACTGCGTGCAAAGTTCTCCGGTAAACCAGAGTTTGTTGAAACCTTCTTCGAATATATTGCAGAAGAGGTTCGTGAATGGCTATCTAAGCTCGGCTTTAGAACAATCGATGAAGCGATTGGCCAAGTTGAACTTCTGGACACCAAGGCAGCGGTTGATCACTGGAAGGCAAGTGGACTCGATCTTGCGCCACTTCTTTCAGCACCTGCAAGCATGGCCTACCCAGATCGCAAGAACACAACTACTCAAGATCACAACCTTGACGCGGCTCTCGATAACGAATTGATCACACGTGCAGCAAGTGCTCTCATGGACGCTAAGCCTGTGAAACTTTCAGTGGATGTGCGCAATGTGAACAGAACTGTTGGAACGATGCTCGGTGCTGAGCTCACCCGCAAATACGGGGGAGAGGGCCTGCCTCATAACACCATTGATATCACCCTTCATGGTGCTGTGGGTCAATCACTCGGAGCATTCCTTCCCAAGGGAATCACCTTGCGCCTCTTTGGTGATGCAAATGACCATGTGGGCAAGGGCCTCTCTGGTGGTCGTGTAATCGTCAGGCAGAGCGAAAAGGCGATTGTGAAATCTGAGGAGAACGTCATCGCAGGAAACGTCGTTGCATATGGCGCAACAAGTGGTGAGGTCTTCATCCGTGGAATGGTTGGCGAGCGATTCTGTGTAAGAAACTCTGGCGCAACTGCCATTGTTGAAGGCGTTGGCGATCACGGGTGCGAATATATGACTGGCGGAACGGCAATCGTGCTTGGTCAAACTGGTCGTAACTTTGCTGCGGGCATGTCTGGCGGCCGAGCCTTCGTCTTAGACCTTGATCCACGCCTTGTGAATACCGAGATGGTGGATGTCCTTGCCCTACCTGCAGATCAAGAGGGACGAGTGAAGATGCTGATTGCAAGCTTTGCTACCGAAACTGGATCAGTTGTTGCAGGCAATCTCATCGCAGATTGGGATTCTCAGAAGAACAGAATCTCACTTGTGATGCCACGTGATTACGCACGCGTACTTGCTGCAATGGAGCGGGCAGAACGTGAAGGACTCGATGTTAACAAGGTAGTTATGGAGGCATTGTAAAATGGCTGATCCAAAGGGATTCCTTACTACACCGCGGGCTACACCGACACGTCGCCCAGTCGATGTTCGAATCAAGGACTGGAAAGAAGTTTACGAGCCACAGGAATTTGGTGATCTACAAAAGCAAGCTGGTCGTTGCATGGATTGTGGTATTCCGTTCTGCCATAACGGCTGTCCATTGGGTAACTTGATTCCAGAGTGGAATGACTTAATCTGGCGCGGTGAAAAGCGCGAGGCGATCGATCGCCTCCATGCGACTAATAATTTCCCAGAGTTCACAGGAAGACTTTGTCCAGCGCCATGTGAAACAGCATGTGTCGTAGGAATTAATGCTGATGCTGTGACAATCAAGCAGGTAGAACTTCGCACAATCGAAGAGGCATTTGGGGCTGGTGTTGTTACTCCGCTCCCACCAGATCGCCTCACAGGTAAGACTGTTGCTGTCATTGGATCAGGACCGGCAGGTCTTGCCGCAGCTCAGCAACTCACGCGTGCAGGCCACACAGTCGCCGTCTATGAGCGTGCTGATCGCATTGGTGGATTGCTTCGTTACGGAATTCCAGAGTTCAAGATGGAGAAGTCGATCGTTGATCGACGTTTGGCGCAGATGGAAGCAGAGGGAACGCGGTTTCGTGCGGGTGTAAACGTCGGTGTTGATATCACAGGTGAGCAACTTCGTTCGAAGTATGACGCTGTTGTTCTTGCAGTCGGATCAACAAATTGGCGTGATATTCCAGTCCCAGGCCGTGAATACACCGGGATTTATCAAGCTATGGAGTACTTGCCATGGGGCAATAAGCAAGCGCTATCAGAACTCGATGCTGCCCCTGCGATTAATGCAGCAGGAAAGCATGTTGTGATTCTTGGTGGTGGCGACACCGGTGCAGACTGTCTGGGAACTGCAATTCGGCAGGGCGCTGCGAGTGTGACTCAACTAGAAATCATGCCTCGCCCAACTGAGGAGCGCCCAAGTTCTCAACCATGGCCAACATATCCCATGATCTACCGGGTCAGCTCGGCACATGAGGAAGCAGGGGAGCGTCTCTACGCCGTCTCGACAGAACAATTCCTTGGGAACGCTGATGGAAGTGTCCGTGCACTACAGCTTGTTGAAACTACTTTCGTCAATGGAAAGTTTGAGAAGGTTGAAGGATCGGAACGTGAGATTCCAGCCGATCTCGTCTTCTTGGCCATGGGATTTGTTGGTCCAGAGAAGAGTGAACTTTTGGCTCAACTTGAAGTCGATCTTGATGAACGCGGCAATATCAAGCGCGATAAGAACTTCACCACAAGTGTTGAGGGAGTCTTCGTAGCAGGGGATGCTGGTCGCGGTCAGTCACTCATCGTCTGGGCGATTGCTGAGGGTCGAAGTTGCGCAGCATCGGTTGATCTCTTCCTTGAGGGGTCGACACAATTGCCTTCACCAATTTTGCCTACTGAACGTCCATTGATGGTGTAGTTCACGTCGAATTCTTCTCAATCCACTTCAAAACTAAGGATTACCACGCGGTAATAGATTAAGGTTGCATTATGCGTAGAGCGAAGATTGTTTGCACGATGGGTCCTGCAGTTGAGGCTCCAGAGAAGATTGATGAACTGATTGCAGCCGGCATGAATATGGCCCGACTCAATCTCTCACACGGGGGATATGAGGAGCACCAGGCTCGCTTTGATGGCGTTCGCGCCTCAGCGGCGAAGAGTGGCAAGGCCGTGGCGATTTTGGTCGATCTACAAGGGCCAAAGATTCGCTTGGCACGGTTTAAGGATGGGCCCCACGAGCTCTTCCGTGGCGATATCTTCACAATTACTACCGATGACGTTGAAGGCACAAAAGAACGTTGCGGCACCACCTACAAGGGCCTGCCAGGAGATTGCAAGCCTGGAGATCGCATCCTGATCGATGATGGCAAAGTTTCTGTTGAAGTTATCGAAGTAAAGGGAAATGATGTTGTCACGAAGGTAACTCAACCTGGTTTTGTCTCAAATAATAAGGGCATCAATCTTCCAGGAGTCGCCGTATCGGTTCCAGCGATGTCTGAAAAAGATATTGAGGATCTGCGCTGGGGACTTCGTGCTGGAGCAGATTTCATCGCGCTCTCATTTGTCCGAAATGCAAAAGATATTGATGATGTTCACGCCATTATGGATGAAGTCGGAATCCGTCGCCCGGTGATTGCAAAGATCGAGAAGCCACAGGCTGTCGATAATCTTGCTGAGATCGTCGCTGCCTTTGATGGAATCATGGTCGCCAGAGGTGATCTTGGTGTTGAGATGCCGATTGAAGAAGTTCCTCTCGTTCAAAAGCTCTGCATCACGCTCAGCCGAGAAGCTGCGAAGCCGGTAATCGTCGCAACACAGATGCTCGATTCCATGATCACTAACTCATCACCAACGCGCGCTGAAGCAACTGACTGCGCAAATGCAGTGCTTGATGGCGCAGATGCGCTCATGCTCTCTGGCGAGACCTCTGTCGGTGCCTTCGCAATCGAAGCAGTGAAGACAATGGGTCGTATTATTGAACGCACTGAAGAGGCAATGCTTGATCGCATTCCTCATATCCAAGGTGCGCCGACAACAAAGGGCGGGGCAATCACTAAGGCCGCTACTGAAATCGGTGCCACAGTTGGGGCGAAGTATCTCGTCGCCTTTACTCAGAGCGGTGAATCTGCCCGTCGCATCTCACGCTTTCGCTCACCCATCCCAATCTTGGCCCTTACTCCAGAAGTGCCCGTGTACAACCAACTTGCACTCAGTTGGGGCGTGGAGCCACTTATTACCCCAACGGTCTCCCATACAGATCAGATGGTGAAGCAGGTAGATAACCTCCTTCTCGACTCTGGGCGTGGAACGAAGGGGGAGCCAGTAGTGATCGTTGCTGGTGCGCCTCCAGGAATTCCAGGTTCGACCAATGCTGTGCGCGTACACATCATCGGAGATGCCGTCGATGGTGTCGCTGCTGCCTATCGCAGCTAAACATTGCGCTAAGGATCAATAGGAATTCGCTGATTAGGGGCAAGGGTTATAAACTCTTGCCCTTCACCCTTTTAGCCTTCACTAAAGAGAGTGAAAGAGCGGCCTCGGTACTCCAACGGTAGAGAGGGCGGACTCAAAATCCGCACAGTGTCGGTTCAAATCCGACTCGAGGCACATGTCAGATAAAACAGGATCGGCTGAAGTTCCATCGCAAGGCGATGGCGAAGTTCGCAGTGCCCGAATCCTTGTTGCCGAAGATGAGGCGATTATCCGCCTTGATCTTGTGGAAATGCTCACCGAGGCTGGCTACACCGTCGTCGCGGAAGCAACCAATGGAGTTGAGGCAATTGCTCTCGCAGAAGAGCACAAGCCGGATTTAGCAATCCTTGATGTCAAGATGCCAGAGCTTGATGGAATATCTGCTGCCGAGAAGATTATTGAAATCGCACCTGTATTGATGCTCACCGCCTTTAGTCAGCGGGACTTGGTTGAGCGTGCACGCGATGCGGGCGTGATGGCATATGTGGTGAAGCCTTTTGGCATCGCAGACCTTATTCCTGCGATTGAGATTGCAATGAGCCGTCACACGCAGATGAAATCACTTCAAGAAGAAGTAGCTGATCTTCACGAGCGGCTAGAGAGTCGCAAAGTCATTGATCGAGCCAAAGGCATTCTGATGGCGGCTCTCAATCTCACTGAACCTCAGGCTTTCACCTGGATTCAACGTGCCGCGATGGATCGACGGATCTCAATGAAGCAGGTCGCTGAGGCTGTTATTTCCCCCGATGCGGTCCCTGACAACGCCAAGAAGTAGCCACTGTCGCCAAGGGTTTGCATGAGAACGTCCACATAATGGATTTAACCCAAAAGTAATAAAAAACAAGGCCACCTGCGCGTGATCGGGGCCCTAAAAGGCTTGTCCAGTTTGGGTGGTTCGGGCTACCCTTCTCTCCTCCCTGTCCCGGGAAACAACAGGTTAGTAAGAAAGGTTTACATGAATAAGAATTCAACTCGCGTTCTTGGCGCTGCTGCAGCGGCGTTCCTAGCTCTAGGAACATTGACTGCAACTTCTGCTCACGCGGCAACAACAGTAACAATCGCATTCCAGGGTCCATTGACTGGCGATGCAGCACAGGCTGGTCAAGATGAACTTGCAGGCTTTAAATATGCTCTTGCTGTTTACAATGCAAGCAAGCCAGCTGTAAAGGTCAACATGATTCAGGTTGACGATCAGGGTTCAGGATCTGTGGCAGCAACAGTTGCTCCAGGTGTTGCTAAGAATAAGGCAGTTATCGGCCTCGTCGGTTCTGCTTATTCAGGTGCTTCTGCAAACTCATTCCCTTCATACATCGCTGCTGGCCTCACTATGGTCTCGCCTTCAGCTTCACGCGTAACCCTCACAACACCACAGGCTCCTGATTTTGGTGGCCCAGTGTTCCACCGCGTTGTTGGTAACGACAGCGTCCAGGGTCCAGCTCTTGCTCGTTACGCAACAAAGGGTGTAACTGCACCTGCTGTTTACTTGGTAGATGACCAATCTCCTTACGGTGCTGGTCTCGCTCAGTACACAGCTCCTGGCCTTACTAAGGTGAAGGCAACAACTGTCGGAACAGATCACATCCTTCCAACAACAGGTACAGACTGGTCTGCAACAACTGCAAAGGTTCTTGCATCAAAGGCTAATGTCGTTATCTACTGTGGTTACGATGTAGATGCTGGCGCATTCGTTAAGTCACTTCGTGACGGCGGATACACAGGTGTCTTCGCATCAGGCGATGGATCAGCTACTGCTTCATTCGCTAAGGCTGCTGGAAACGCTGCTGCAAAGGATGCTCGTTTGACCGAAGGTGACACACCTTTCGATAACGTCGCAACTGCTGCTCAGAAGAAGGCTTTCACAGCTGCAAGCGGAGTTAAGGTTGCTGGCGGATACGTCACCAACACAATCAACGCTTTGAACGTATTCCTTACTTGCATCAAGCAGGGTAAGACAACACGTGCTGCAATCGCTACTTGCGTTTCAACAGGCAAGTTCCCTAACTTCACAGGTGGAACCTTCTCCTTTGAAGCATGGGGCGATGTCAAGGGTGGAGCGCCAATCGGTGCGTACAAGGTTGACGCTACTGGCGCCATCATTTACGTAGGCCAGGCATAACCAACCAAAACTTGGGAGGGTAGGCCTTCCTAGGTTCTGAAAGTCGTGAAGTGCCTGCGGAGAGATCCGTAGGCACTTCACTTATTTACTCGTGATGTTATGTAGTATCTGCTCCTTGGGCACACATCCTTTGTTCGATAGGAAATAGGGAGAAAATGAATTTTTCCGTTCTGACCAGCCAATTCTGGTCGCTCTGTTTGAGCGGTCTGAGTTTGGGATTGATCTACGTACTGATCTCCCTTGGTTACACCATGGTCTATGGCGTACTGCGCCTTATTAACTTTGCCAACTCCGAAATTTTCATGGTTGGAACTTTTGCAACAGTTTGGGTTGAGACTGGCCTTACCGGCCACACCTCGAATTCGAATCCACTTCACGGGTTCCAATTGGTTTATACATTGCTCTTTGCCCTCGTTGTCTCGATGCTCGCATCTGGGCTGACCGCCATCGCAGTTGAATTCCTGGCTTATCGCAGATTACGTGCAAGAGGAACAAATCGATTGGCAAGCTTGATCTCTGCGATCGGAATGTCGATCATTTTGAGCGAAAGCGCCCGTATCTTGACGCATTCTCGCCCTCAGGCAAGTCCACGTTTGATGGAGAAGACTTCCTTTGGCCATATCGCTGGTGCAAATTTCCGTATTGATACTGTGCTGGTGGTCATCTCTGCTCTACTTATGTTCTTTGCTCTAGACCGATTCGTTAATAAGAGTCGTCTTGGCAAGGCAATTCGCGCAGTGTCGATGTCGGAAGAGAATGCCAAGCTCATGGGCATCAACCTCAATCGCGTGATCTCCGTAACCTTCCTCATCGGTGGACTTATGACCGGAGCAGCAGCTTTCTTCTTCATGACTGTCTATGAGACGACCAAGTTCAACGTTGGCTTCAACTTAGGACTCGCCGCATTCACCGCTGCCGTTCTTGGTGGAATCGGTAATCTGCGAGGCGCATTCTTCGGTGGCATCGCACTTGGACTGCTTGAGACGATGTCTGCAGCGGTCCTTGGTAGCCAATGGAAGTCAGTGACAGTTTTTGTGGTCTTAGTACTTGTCCTATTAGTTCGACCAAATGGAATATTTGGCGAAGCGATCCAGCAGACGAGGGTCTAATCATGAAACTCACTGATATTAATCTTCGTGATAAGGGCGCAGCGATCTGGGAAGGTTGGGATCGCCCACGACGCACTATCTTCGTCATAGCCCTTATAGCTTTGGTGGGAATCATGCCGTTTGCGGGCAACTTCTCCTTCACAAGCATTCTCGATACTCCGATCTCCTCCTACCAAGATGTCCTGGTCTATCCAATCGGGATGTTCGTACTCATGGGCCTTGGGCTCAATATTGTTGTGGGTAAGAGCGGACTGCTCGATCTGGGTTACGTAGCCTTCTTCGCTATCGGCGCCTATACGATGGCGATTCTTTCAACTCGAACGCACCTTAATGCGTGGGAGATCCTTCCAATCGGAATGGGTCTTGCAATGCTCTCTGGCGTCTTGCTTGGTCTTCCAACCTTACGTCTGCGCGGTGATTACCTTGCGATTGTGACACTTGGCTTTGGTGAGATCGTCCGTATCGTCACTCTTAATATTTCAGTTACTGGTGGAACAAATGGAATCGCTCGAATCCCTAATCCACCTGCGATTGGGCCATTGAAGTTTGGCTTGATGAATTCCGTGAACTTCTTCTGGTTGGTCTTTGCAATGATCCTTCTCGTTATTTGGATGATCCGTCGACTCTCTGTTCGTCGTCCAGGCCGCGCCTGGGAGGCGATCCGCCAGGACGAAGACGTAGCCATGCTTATGGGTGTTCCTACTCTTCGCTACAAGATTTGGTCCTTTAGCATCGGCGCCGCTGTCGGTGGGGCTGCCGGTGTTATCTATGCTTCCAAGGTCATGGTTATTGCGCCGCAGATGTTCACCTTCAACGTTTCTGTGCTCATCCTTTCCTGTATCGTCTTTGGCGGTATGGGAAATATGTGGGGAGTTGTCTTCGGGGGAGTGATCTTGGCTTATCTGCCAGAGCGAATCCGCTTCATCACGGATGCCCGCCAGCTCGTCTATGGCATCGTGCTCGTTGTTATTATGAACGTGCGACCAGATGGGCTCTTGCCACGCAAGAAGCGAGAGAAGATCAAGGCAAAGACGGGAGCCAAGAATGTCTAATAATTCTGAACTTGTTCTCGAACTCGACAATGTTGTTATGCAATTTGGAGGCGTTCGCGCACTCGATACCGTCAATCTCTCAGTCAAAAAAGGCGAGATCTGCGCCCTTATCGGTCCAAACGGTGCTGGCAAGACGACAGTCTTTAACGTAATCACTGGGGTTTACGCGGTAACAGAAGGCGAGATCCGCTTCAACGGTCTAAACCTTGCTGGCAAAAAGCGCAACAAGATTACCCAGATGGGTATTGCCCGTACTTTCCAGAACGTGCGCCTCTTTGGTGATATGACTGCGCTTGAGAATGTTATTACAGCAACCGATGTTCACAAGAAGTCCGGATTGGTGGGAGCACTCTTTGGCTCACCTAAGTCGCGTAGAGAAGAGAGAGAGTCGGCGGCCAAGGCCCATGAACTCTTAGCCTTCCTAGGCATTGATCACCGTGCAGATCAACTTGCACGCAATCTGCCTTATGGTGATCAACGCAGACTTGAGATCGCCCGTGCCCTGGGAACAAATCCTCAACTTCTTCTTCTTGATGAGCCTGCTGCGGGATTCAACCCTGCAGAGAAAGTGGCACTCGCCGCAGATATCAAGCGAATTCGTGATGCTGGATACACCGTTCTCCTGATCGAACACGATATGTCCCTCATCATGGGTATTTCAGATCGTGTGATTGTGCTCGACTTTGGTAAAAAGATTGCTGATGATCTGCCAAGCGTTGTTCAAAATGATCCAAAGGTTATTGAAGCCTATTTAGGAGTGCCCACCGATGCGTCTTGAAATTAAAGATCTTCACGTCTTTTACGGCAAGATTGAAGCCATCAAGGGAATTAGCGTTGTCGTCAACCAAGGCGAGATCGTCACCCTTATCGGGGCCAATGGTGCTGGCAAGACGACGACCCTTAAGACGATTTCAGGACTTCGCCCAGTTTCATCCGGAGCAATTCTCTTCGATGGCCAGGATATTTCTGGCATGTCAGCCCATCAACGTGTGGAGATTGGCATCTCACAGGTTCCTGAAGGACGTGGAATTTTCCCTGGCATGAGCGTTCTTGAGAACCTTGAGATCGGCAAATATTTCCGCAAGGATCGCAAATCAGAGATGCAGGAGGATCTGGAGAAGGTCTACTCGCTCTTCCCTCGCTTGAAGGAGAGAACATCTCAGTCAGGTGGAACCCTTTCGGGAGGCGAGCAGCAGATGTTGGCAATCGGGCGAGCCTTGATGTCACGTCCTAAGGTTTTGCTTCTTGATGAACCATCGATGGGTCTAGCCCCAATGATGATCCAAAATATCTTCAACATCATCACGGAGATCAACAAGAGTCTTGGAACCACAATCCTTCTCGTTGAACAAAATGCGCAACAAGCGCTACAACGTGCTGACCGCGCCTATGTTCTTGAGACAGGTAAAGTCGTTAAAGAGGCAAAGGCCTCAGATCTTCTCAATGATCCAGCGGTTCGCGAGGCATATCTTGGAACTGGTGCTCACTAAATTTAGTGAGTGAGATTATTTACGTTCTGCCAAGATGAGGCAGGTGATGCGCGAGGTACATGTGCGCTCACCTGCCTCATTTGTTATAACGATCTCATAGACGCAGAGCGTCTTGCCAAGGGATATGGCGGTCGCAACCCCCGTCACAAATCCTTCGGTAGCTGACTTGTGGTGGGTTGCATTGATATCGACGCCGACAATTTTGCGATCAGGGCCGGCATGAAGACTTGTTCCCACCGATCCAAGGCTCTCTGCCAAGACCACATTGGCACCGCCATGGAGGAGTCCGAAGGGTTGGGTATTACCCTCAACTGGCATGCGAGCGACGAGGCGCTGAGGAGAAGCCTCAAGGAATTCAATTCCCATCTTCTTGTCCAAGGCTCCACTGCCACGCTGACGAATAATTTCAAGATAGTCGGTCATGAGGGTAAGTCTAACTAGACTCAACCTCGTGACTGTAGAGAAACGCTTACTTCTAGTCGATGGCCACTCGCTGGCCTATCGGGCTTTCTACGCCCTACCCGTGGAGAACTTCTCTACCGCCTCGGGTCAGGCAACAAATGCTGTCTATGGATTCACTTCGATGCTGATCAATCTGATCAAAGAGGAGAAGCCGACCCATATTGCGACAGCCTTCGATGTTTCACGCAAGACCTTCCGATCTGAGCTCTTTCCTGAATACAAATCCCAGCGAAGTGCGACACCCGATGAGTTCAGATCTCAGATGGGATATATCTTTGAAGCAGTTGCTGCGTTAGGTGTGCGCCACTTTGCGATGGAAGGCTTTGAGGCCGACGACATTATTGCCACGATCTCAACACATGCTGCCGACCAGGGATATGAAGTATTGATCTGCACCGGCGATCGAGACTCATTCCAGTTAGTCAACGAGAAAGTCACAGTGCTCTATCCCAAGAAGGGCATGACTGACTTAGCACGAATGACGCCTGCGGCAGTCCTTGATAAGTATGGATTGACACCTGAGCAATACCCAGATTTCGCAGCGCTGCGTGGTGATCCAAGCGATAACTTGCCATCTGTTCCCGGTGTTGGCGAGAAGACGGCGACCAAATGGATTCAGGAGTATGGCAATCTCGATGCGCTTCTGGAAAATGCTGGTGAGCTCTCGGGGAAGGTAGGTGAATCTCTTCGGGCACATAGTGATGCCGTTCGTCTCAATCGCATCCTGACACAGCTCAAACATGATCTCTCTTTTGGAGCCAGCGTCACAGAACTTGAATGGGCTGGAGTTGATTATCCAAAGCTGAACGCTTTGATGGATCAATTGGAGATCAAAGCCCTGAAAGAGAAGGCGAAGGTTCTCGGTGGAGGATCGGCCGTTCTTCCGATGCCTGAGATCGCCCCAATGGATAGAGCAACATCCCATGAAAGCACCCATAAAGAGCTTTCGAAGATCTTGAATGGCCGAACTGATCCGATCGCCCTCTTCGCCGAAGTTATTGATGAAAAGGTCAATGCGTTCTCTGTCGCAGTCAGCGAATCAGAAATCTACACAGTGATTGGCTCACCAGAAGGGGAGTGGCTACTTGATCCGGCTCTTCCAAAATGGGTTCATGGGGGCAAGGAACTTGCTCGCAGTATTGCGATCGCAGGTATTACCTTTGACACAGAACTGGCCGGTTATCTCATCAATCCAGGCGGGCGAAACCTTGAGATTGCAGATCTCTCTGAGCGCTACCTCGGGCAGAGTGTTGATGTTGAGAGTGAGGATCTCTTCACCTCCTTTGATGGCTCACTGGCTGCAGTCATCTACACCCTCGTCCCTGTCCTGTCTTCGGAGATCAAAGAACGGGATATGCAGTCGCTGCTGACTGACCTGGAGATTCCCACCATGCTTGAGCTCTCACTGATGGAGCGCGATGGCATTGCCGTGGACAGAAAGAAACTGAATGAGCTCGCGGACTTCTTCCGTGGGGAGGTAGAGCGGGAGACGAGCGCCGCCCATAAAGAGGCAGGTCGCGAGTTTAATGTCGGCTCACCTAAACAACTTCAGGTCATTCTCTTTGATGAACTTGGCTTACCGAAGACGAAGAAGATCAAGACTGGATACACCACCGATGCCGAGAGCCTTGAAACGCTCTTCGCTAAAACCTCGCATCCCATACTCTCTCATCTCTTACGCATCCGTGAAACAACAAAGCTACTGACCACCATCGATGGCTTGCTCAACGCCATCGCAACTGATGGCCGGATTCACACCACCTTCCAACAAACAACGACCGCTACTGGTCGTCTCTCGTCGACCGATCCCAACCTGCAAAATATTCCAGTTCGCACCGAAGAAGGACGCAAGATCAGAGATTGTTTCGTTGCGGCTAAACCCTTCGTAGACCTGCTCACAGCCGACTACAGCCAGATTGAGATGCGCATCATGGCCCACCTCTCCAAAGATGCTGCGCTGATTGCCGCCTTTAAGAGTGGTGAAGATTTGCATACGACTGTCGGCGCCCAAGTTTTTGGCGTGAAAGCATCAGAGGTCGATCCTGAGATGCGCAGACAGATTAAGGCGATGTCGTATGGATTGGCTTATGGATTATCTGCCTTTGGCCTGGCGCAGCAATTGAACCTTTCGCCGACCGAAGCCTCAGCCTTAATGGGAAGTTACTTCGATCGCTTTGGCGGAATCCGCGATTACTTAAAGAGCGTCGTAATTGAAGCTCGCGAGCGTGGTTATACCGAGACGATCTTGGGTCGCAGACGTTACTTACCAGATCTGAACTCTGAGAACCGCCAGCAACGTGAAGTGGCCGAACGCATGGCCCTGAACGCTCCGATTCAAGGGTCAGCCGCTGACATTATGAAGGTAGCAATGCTCAACGTCGCACGGCGCATGGCAAAAGAGAAGTTGAAATCACGGCTACTGCTCCAGGTTCACGATGAACTGATCTTTGAGATCGCGGCAGGGGAGAGCGAGAAGCTCTCTG
>CAIJKC010000035.1 GCA_903821145.1 uncultured Actinomycetes bacterium
AGTTCACATAGAAGAAGAAAAGATTGACGAGAAGGAGATGTGGCAGATCCTTCCAACGAAAGTTGGAATCGAACGTGCTGAAATCCTGATCGAACTTTCACGCCTTGCATCATTTCGCAATAGTCGTGAAGAGTCCCTTGCGCTTGCTGAAGAAGCTCGCGATGACCTGATCAAAGCGGGCGCCGCGCAATCACTGATGGTGAAGGCCTACACAGCAGAGAGCTACGCACTTGCTAATCTCAATCGAAAGATTGAGGCGGCAAATGTCTTAGGTAAGGTTGTTGAGATCTCTCGCGATAACGAAGATCCATTTATCGATGACCACCTACGGATGCAAGCGACCTGGTATGCAGATATGGAAGATTGGCAAGCATCACTTGCTTGTCAGTTGGAAGCTATCCGGGTCAATGAAATTGATGGCGATGAACAGTGGCTAGCAAGAAGTCTCTTCTTGGCCGCCGGTTGCTATCTCAACCTCAAGGATTACTCCCTCGCTATCGATCATTACAAGCGAGCACGAGTGATCTATAAGACCGAGAAGAATGTCAATGAAGTAGGTAACTGCGACATTTGGATCGGTGAGTGTTACGCCACCCTCGGTAACGGTGAGTTAGCTCTAACTTACGGAAACCAGGCCCTTGATATAGCGAGGCTGATCGACCGGACCCCTTGGATCGTGATGAGCTTGCTGGTCATAGGTAAGGGACGTGCACTCCTGGCTGACTTCGAGAGGGCTGAGAACTCTCTCGAAGAGGCCCATTTCACCTTGATCGGCTTTGATTCGAGCCAATGGGCTCTCAACATCGAGATCAAGAGTGAGTTAGTAAAGATCTATCGCCAGACCGATCGTTCCGATCTGGCAGATGAGGTCGAAGCTCGCATCGCCACTATTCGGGAGATTCTCGAATAGTGGGGTGGGCACATGAAGATCGTTTCGGTAAGGAGAAAATATGACCAGTGTGAAGTGTCCGTTCTGCGCAGATGGTGGCGATGTCCATGAGATCGTTTACGGGATGCCAAGCGAAGATTTTGACTTCGAGAAGTATGAAGTCGGTGGGTGCATCGTCTTTGATGACGCCCCCGATTATCGCTGCCGCACCTGCGATTGGGTCGGCTACAAGAAGCCTCTGAAGAAGCGGGCTAAGTAATGGGTAACGTCGCTAACCGACAGTGCCCGATGTGTAGGTCCACAGATATCGAACAGAAGTGGAATCTAAGTAATTACTATTTTCAATGCAACAAATGTGGGGAGAGATTCAAATGAAGAAGATTATTAATTGCGTCGTTACGGCGCTCCTCGTTGGTGTCTATGGGATGGTCGCTGCACCTAGCGTTGTGGCAGATACTCCCCCGGCTGCAACTACCTTGGTGCCACCTTCGGTTGCGATCATTGATACTGGAATCAACACGGCGCTCTTCCCCAATGTGGTTGATGAGGTCTGCATTCTAGAGTGGTCACTCTGCCCTAATGGCAAGAGCACAATGGATGGTGTTGGAGCAGATC
>CAIJKC010000036.1 GCA_903821145.1 uncultured Actinomycetes bacterium
AAGAGCGGTTGCGAGATCTGGAACAACTTCAAAGGATGCCTTGCCATCGCCGTAACGGAATCCTAAAAGCCCGTCGTATGCAGCTTGGTAGAGCTCCCAGTATTGACCGGTGTAGTTGATCTTTGGATCAAGGGATCCTGCAGCTGCGGCCGCTACCAATTTAATGGTGCCGCCAGCGTGCGCTGGATCAAAGGGTGCCATGCCGCCGGCAGTTGCTGCCTGCGAGGATGTACCGCCAACGAGAGCAGATGCAGCGAGAGCTGCTGCCCCGATAAGAGAAGTTAGAACTACCGAACGACGACGCACGTAAGACCTCCGTTAGATCGATGAGAGGCATATGCTCCCACTAGTGCAAAGTAATTGCACTATAAAAGTGGAGGAATCTTCAAATGGAACACGATCGTAACAATCCGATCTCACCCCTATTCCCACAGGCAGTTCACTACCTCTCCCGCGAGCATCATCACTTCTCATTTAGCTCTAGCCACACACCAGCTTTAGTGGTAGACCCTGGCGACTTCATCCACGTCCAAACCTGGGATTGCTACAAAGGCGCGATCACCGGCCCTCAGAACGCTCTGGCTGCAATCGATAGCTCCCTCATCAACCCAGCAACTGGTCCCATCTTTGTGAGAGGTGCAGAGCCAGGTGACACACTCTCTGTGACCCTTCACGATATTCGACCAGGACTTCGTGGCGTTGCACGCACCTACCCAGGAGATGGCCAACTCCACCATTTAGTCAGCGAACCCTTTGCCCAGTTCTTTGATGTGAAGGATGGGATCGTTCGCATGAATGATCGTGTCAGCTTTCCAGCCTCCCCCATGCTGGGTGTTGTAGGGGTAGCCCCAGAAAGTGGTGAGATCGCCACAATGCCAGCAGGTCGACATGGTGGCAACCTCGATAACAATCAGAACAGAATCGGCTCAACGATTCATTTGCCGGTCAAACATCCTGGCGCACTCTTAGCGATGGGCGATATGCATGCCTCGATGGGTGATGGCGAGATCTGCGGCACTGGCATCGAGATTGCTGGCGATGTACTCATCTCGACCGAACTGATCAAAGGAATCGGGACAAGCTATCCCGTTACCGAGACTGCGACCTCGTGGATTACCCATGGCGTTGCCGCCGTTGCTGATCTCTATGAAGCGATGCGGATCGCCTGTGAAGAGGCAGCAAAGTTATTGGTCGATCATTGGGGATTCACCATGAGTGAGGCCTTCATCTTCCTCTCAGTTCAAGGCAATCTTGGTATCGCGCAGGCAGTCCACCCAGCCGAAGGAACTGTCATCGCGAAGATGGAAGTTCCTAAGATAAAAGCCTGTCCAAAACCCTTCAAGATTGCTTAAATACCGACATGACAACTTCCACAATGAAATGGCAGCACGGCGAGACGTGGTATCGAATCGTCGGCGATCTCTCTAGCCCAAAGACTCCAGTAGTAGTGCTTCATGGCGGACCCGGTGCAGCTCACAATTACACTATCGGAATTGCAGAGATTATTGCGGCAAGTGGCCGTCCAGCAATCTTGTATGACCAACTCGGATGTGGTCTCTCAACTCATCTCCCCGATGCACCAGTTGAATTTTGGACACCCGAACTCTTCATGGAAGAACTTGATCTACTTACCAAGCACCTTGGTATTCAAGAGAACTACTCCCTCATTGGCCAATCATGGGGCGGCATGCTTGGAATGCAGTATGCGACAACGGATCGACCAGGTTTGAAGGCGCTCATCGTCGCTGACTCCCCTGCAAGTATGGCGATCTGGAGTTCGGAGGCTGCAAAGCTTCGCGCACTTCTGCCAGTCGAAGTCGAAGCTGCTCTTAAGGCGGCAGAAGCTGCTGGTGATTACACATCTCCAGAATTTGTTGCAGCGATGGATGTCTACTACCAACGCCATGTCTGCCGGATTCCATTCCCACAGAATGTGCTCGACTCATTTGCACAGATCGAAGCAGATCCAACTGTTTATCACACGATGAATGGGCCATCGGAATTTCTCTGCATCGGAACTCTCAAGACCTGGGATATTCACGATCAGCTTCACAAGATTTCGGTACCGACACTTCTTGTCAGTGGCGCTTACGATGAAGCAACACCAGGAATGGTTCAAGAGATTCATCGCCGAATTCCTGATGTGACATGGGAACTCTTCCCAGAGTCAGCTCATATGCCACACGTCGAAGAACCAGAACGCTTTGCACGTGTTGTGAATGGCTTCCTGCAAGCCAAACTTGGCTAAGGCCTGACTACCACTCGACGATCTGACGCTCTTCCCAGAGTAAGCCGGTCTTATCTGTCGCGGGATCAAAAGGTCTGGTGGCTAACCAATTCGCAGTATCTGCACCTTCTTCGACAGATAACGGTGCATCGGGTCCGCCCATATCGGTACGCGTGTGATTAGGACAGACGGCATCGACGAGTAATCCACGTGCGCCATGGTTGGTCTCATGCGCCAAATTCCGAACGAGGGCATTTACGCCGGCCTTACTGACGCGATAAGGCGCGAGTCCCCCGGCATTTCCTGGACCTGACATACGTCCCAAGCAAGCAGAGTAAATAATGATGCGCCCGTTTCGGGCCTCGGCCATTGCGCCACCAAGAACATTGACTGCGGTGAAGACGGAATCGAGATTGGTCGCCATCACTCTGCGCCATTCTTCATTTGTTGTGCGAAGCGTCTTTGACATCTTCTCACTCATGACGCCATGAGCGAGGATAAGAATTTCGGGAGTACCAAAGGTTGTGAGAATCTCTTGGAAGACGCCACGGGCAGTATCGATATCTGAGAGATCGACTGCGCGATATTCGCAACCAAGTTTGGCGGCTGATTCTGCCAAGCGAAGTGGATCTTGCGCGACAAGAACGACCTGATGTCCAGCAGCTTTTAGTACTCGGGCATTTTCAAAACCCAGACCACGCGAACCACCGGTAACAACTGCGAGTGCCATGGTCGACTACTTTCTCTTCAATTCACGTAAGGATCGTTTGATCGCCTTACGTTCGGCGATCGCCTGGTGATCTCGCTTAGTCGGAAATGCCCAACGCAAGAAGAGTACAAATACTGGAATGATGACGAAGCCGGCGAAGGCCTCAAAGAAGAGTGAGTTATCGATTCCACCGAGCATGAGGCAAATTTATCTTAGTAAGCCGCGTGATGCTGAGTGAATATTTAGAAAATCTGGCCTTACTCCTTTGGCTGCTTTGCTCGGCCTTCAAAGAAATCCCAGAAGGCCAGAGTCAGAAGAATCATCGAGAACCCGAAGAGGAGATCTTCGATCGGTGCGCCAGCAAGTCTGCGACCAATAATCTGGCCCGATGAATACATCACGATATTTTTCGAGGTGAGCCACCAATTGGTGAGGAGCTGGAAGGGAAGAATTAAGCCATAACTGATCCAGAAGATCCCGCGGGTGATCATCTGACTCTTCAATACAAAGAGATCGAGCAGCACTGCCAGCATGACAGCATCGAGGGCGATATCGGAGTAGATCATGGCCGATTACTCTCCCACCCAGTCAGCTTCTTTAGCGCCTTGTAGGTCACGATGGTGGTGAGTGGAACAATGATGAAGAAGAGAATTTCTTCGATCGGGATGTGGGCGATAAAGGGCACACCGAGAATCTGCTTGGAGTCGAAGTACCAATTCTTCTTCGTGATCGCCCAATAATCCCACGCGAGATAGATGATGAGAATCGCTACATCTGTATAGAGAAAGGTCCGCCAAGAACGTGGCTCGCGAATCTTGAAGCCGATGC
>CAIJKC010000037.1 GCA_903821145.1 uncultured Actinomycetes bacterium
CACCAACCCCAACAGTGAAGGTAACCCCAACACCTTCACCAACCCCAACAGTGAAGGTAACCCCAACACCTTCACCAACACCTTCACCAACCCCTGTTACGGCAAAGAGCGCACAGACAATTACTTTTGCTCCATTACCGGCCACTGTTCAGATAGGGCCGGGGATTTTACTCAAAGCAAGTTCCTCATCTGGACTTCCAGTGACATTTGTGGCGACCCCAACCTCTTATTGTCAGGTCTTACAGGCGACCGGTGGCACTTATTTGCAATTTGCTTTCAAGGTGAACTCTGTGACTGGTGTTTGCACGGTAGCTGCTACGCAGGCAGGGAACTCTCTCTTTAATGCTGCACCGAATGTGATTCAGAATCTGTCGTGGGTCAAAACTGCGATGACTATATCGACCACCCCACTCTCCAATCTTCCGGTTACTTCCACAGGCACGATTATCGCAAGTTACCTCGCCTCTACCCCAGCCCTCAATAGTGGGCTGACTGCGCTCAATCAACTCATAACGGTTACCACATCAACACCAACCGTCTGCGCGGTAGCGAGTGCGGTGCAAATTACAACATCAGGTGGAATGCCAACACAGGTGCAGGTAAAGGGCCTCAAGCCAGGTATATGTGATTTATCGTTTAATGTGCCATCAACGTGGGATCGAACATCTGCCATCGCTACAGCGATATTCTCAGTGCGCTAATAAAAAATTCCCCAGTTCTCACCGAGGGATTTTCCTTGAAGTGCTGAGATTCTTAGAGCATGTGAATGCGCTCAGTGTCACTTACCATTTCGTCAATAGGTGGGTTGGAGTACTTCTTCATGAACTCCTGCCAGGCGGAATTGGTGCGGTACGTATCGATGTATTTTCCATATGAAGCACCATCTGGGTAGGTGAAGATAAAGAGAAAGTTGCCGGCCTGAGGCCCGGTTTGAACTGCGCCATACGTGACATCACAGTTGAATTCCGACTTTCCGATAGCGACTAACTCCTTGCATGCCGCATCAAATCGCTCGCGTTGGCCTTCGACAAGCTTCCAGTAACTCTGCTCAACAACCTTGGTCATACTCTCTCCTTCGATCTCTGGTGGATTGAAATTCGGATTACCAACCTACCTTCGCAGGTGCGCGGCTACAAGGGTTTGAGTGGGCAGAGAAAGGGCCCCCACGAGGAGATCAAAAGGGGGGATTTACGCCTAAAACCCTGTCGGTAGGGTGCCGATAGACTCCACCCATGTCGCAATCGATGCCATATCCCGGGGCACCTGCCCAGGCGGATTCGCGCTCAGTCCTCTCTATTCCAGCCTTTCGTAAGCTCTGGAACAGCATGGCCTTCTCATCATTTGGTGATTGGCTCGGCCTCTTAGCAACGACCGCTCTTGCTCAACAACTTGCTGGTGGCAATTACTCCAAAGCGAACTTTGCAATCGCAGGCGTCTTTATCGTGCGCTTACTTCCTGCGGTGATTCTTGGACCGATTGCAGGTGTGATCGCCGATCGCTTTGATCGCAGACGTTTGATGATTATCTGCGACATTCTCCGTTTTGGTCTCTATCTCTCGATCCCACTCGTTGGCAATTACTTCTGGCTCTATACCGCAACTGTTCTCGTTGAGTCTGTGACGCTTTTCTGGTCACCTGCGAAGGAGGCATCGGTTCCCAACCTTGTTCCTAAAAATAAGTTAGAGGCGGCGAACCAGGTAACACTCCTTGCCTCGTATGGAACAGCGCCGATTGCTGCAATCGTCTTCTCACTCCTTGCACTCTTTGCAGGTGGTCTTGAGAAGTTCATTCCCCATCGCTATGCATCGACTGCTGATCTCGCTCTCTATATCGATGCCGTTTCCTTCCTCTATACCGCCTGGGTTGTCTTTCAGATTCGCGGTCTGCAAAAAGGTGGTGTGGCAAAGAGTGCGACAAATGAGAATATCTTTGGTTCACTCGTAGCTGGCTTTAAATTTGTCTCGAAGTCCAAGATTATCTCTGGACTCATTCTCGGCATGCTCGGTGCATTCTTCGCTGCCGGTGCTGTTATTGGATTAGCCCGTACCTTTGTTGGCGATCTTCAAGCAGGTGATGCTGCTTATGGTGTTCTCTTCGGTTCAGTCTTCACCGGGTTAGCCCTTGGTATCTCTGTTGGTCCAAAGCTCTTCGGTCAGTTCTCCCGCCGTCGTATCTTTGGTGCATCACTCACTGTGTCATCTTTCTTCCTGCTTATTCTGGCAACGGTCACCAACCTGGTCCTTGCGATCTTCATCGTCATTTTGCTGGGCGCTTTTGCTGGCCTCTCGTGGGTCACCGGGTTCACCATGCTTGGCCTTGAGGTTGAAGATGAGGTGCGCGGGCGCACCTTCGCCTTCGTTCAGAGCCTGATCCGCATCTCACTGGTCTTGGTTCTGGCCATCTCCCCTGTGATCGCCGCTGCAATCGGCCGCCATAGCTTCCACGTCAGCCGCTACACACTGACCTATAACGGAGCAGCCTTCACCATGTTCTTCGCCGGCGTGATCGGTGTGGTTGTCGGCATCGTCTCCTACCAACGGATGAAAGATCGACCATCGGTCTCACTCTGGTCAGATATTAAGAGTGCAGTGCGCGGTGAACTCGGCGGCGTTACTGGTGCAACACAGGTTGGCATCTTCATTAGCTTTGAAGGTGGCGAAGGTTCAGGAAAATCTACTCAAACGCAGTTACTCAAAACGTATTTGGAATCGATCGGTGAGACTGTTCTCCTTACCCGTGAACCAGGTGGAACAGATCTTGGTGTGAAGATCCGAGAGATCTTGCTTGCAAATGAGACTGGCCATATCGCACCGCGAAGTGAAGCCCTTCTCTATGCAGCAGATCGTGCCCACCATGTCTACTCATTGATCAAACCAGCACTCGATGCTGGATCAATCGTCATCACTGATCGCTATATTGATTCCTCTATCGCCTATCAAGGTGCAGGTCGCGTACTCGCACCAGCTGAAGTTGCACGTATCTCGCGCTGGGCGACAGAGTCACTCACCCCAACCCTCACATTCATCCTGGATGTCCCAGCCGATATCGGCATCAAGCGCGCTGGCTCAAACTTAGATCGCTTGGAATCTGAACCACTTGCCTTCCATGAGAGAGTGCGCGGAGAGTTTTTGAACTTAGCCAATATCGATCCCGAGCGTTATGCAGTCATCGATGCTACGCAGACGATTGAGGCGATCGCGCACGAGATTCAAGAGCGCGTATCTCACATTCCCTTACTGAAGATCAACGCTAAAAAGAAGTAGTCAGAGATATGTCTATCTTCGACTCCTTGATCGACCAAGGCGAAACTGTCGCGATATTGCAACGTGCGCTCACGGCAGCGCGAGATAGCACTGATGAATCACAAGATATGACCCATGCCTGGTTATTTACTGGCCCGCCAGGATCAGGTCGCTCCAACGCTGCTATGGCCTTTGCCGCATCCCTGATCTGTAGGCAGGGTGGCTGCGGAAGCTGTCTTGATTGCCGAACAGCGCTCTCTGGCTCCCATGCCGATATAGAGCTGATCCAGACGCAGGGTTTATCGATCAAGATCGATGAGATCCGCGAACTCATTACCCGAGCCTCTTGGACCCCTTCGGTAGCCACCTACCGGGTGGTGGTGATGGAAGATGCTGATCGCCTCACAGAATCGGCCGCAAATGCCCTGTTAAAGGCGATTGAAGAGCCCTCCACACGAACAATCTGGCTCCTCTGCGCCCCCACGGTCACCGATGTTCTCCCCACGATTCGCTCCCGCACCCGCAATCTGACCCTTCGGACGCCATCTGCCAAGGCTGTCTCAGCCCTGCTGCAGGGTGAGGGGATCTCAGTGAACCTTGCGACCTTCGCCGCCGCAGCCTCCCAAGGCCATATCGGCCGGGCCCGTTACTTGGCACGTGATCAAGTGGCCCGCGATATTCGAGGTGACATCTTGAAGCTGCCGACGACGGTAGTGGATGTGGCAAGTGCATTTGCTGCCGCTGCAAAGTTAGTCGATGCCGCTAAATCACAAGCAGAATCTGATGCCGAGCGAAAGAATGATGCTGAGATCGCCTCCTTTAAAGAGGCATGGGGACAACAAGGGAGCAAAGTTGTCGCAGGTGGAGCGAAGGCGATTAAAGAGTTAGAGAAGGAACAGAAGTCTCGGCAAACTCGTATGGTGCGTGATTACTTGGATCGAGCTCTTCTTGATATTGCAACGCTCTATCGCGATGTTCTTCTCACCCAAGCAGGGGGAAGTGATGAACTCATTAACACTGATCTGGGGGATGTGATCAACCATCTGGCGCAGTCAACGACTGCAGAGAAGACCCTTGCCAAACTTGAGATCATTATGAAGACGCGTGCAAATTTGCTTCTCAACGCCGCACCGCTCTTGGTAATCGAGGCGATGATGGTGCAACTTCGTTGAGAAAGAAGATTCTGAGCACTGCGCTCGCTCTCCTCTTTGCAGTGACATCAACCATCACTGGTCTGGCATCTGCTACTGGATCAACTTTTGCCACACTCTCTGACTATCAGAACCAGAAGTTAGTGTGGAAAGACTGTAATGATGGGCTGCAGTGCGCAACGATGAAAGTCCCCGTTGATTATGCACAGATCACTGCTGGTAAGTCCTTTACTCTCTTTCTCCTGCGACACGTGGCATCCAAGAAAGCAAAGCGACTTGGCTCCTTAGTAGTAAACCCCGGTGGCCCTGGAGGCTCTGGTGTTGAGTATGCAGCTGGCTGGGATTCGATTATCTCTCACGCAGTCTCTGATCGATACGACATCGTTGGCTTTGATCAACGCGGTGTGAACCTATCGGAGCCAATTAGATGCCTCACCGACTCCCAAGAGGATGCCTTCTTAAGTGCTGATGGCAAGGTCACCGATAAGGCCTCTTTAGCCTCCGCAATAGCCTCAGCTAAGGACTTTGCGAATAAGTGCGCTCTTGCCGCAGGAAGCAAGTTAGCCCATTACTCCACACAGGATGGCGCGCGCGATATGGAGCTACTGCGCGGATTGCTCGGGGATACAAAGCTGAACTACATGGGTAAGTCCTATGGAACATATCTTGGAACGCTCTATGCCAACCTTTATCCCACTCACGTCGGCAAGATGATCTTAGATGGCGCAATTGATCCCAAGGAATCAGTTGTGAATTCCAACCTTGATCAAGCCAAGGGTTTTGAACTTGCCCTGACAAGTTTTGTTGCCTCTAATCCATCGATCACGATTTCGGCGATCTCTCGAGCCCTCGATAAGTTGCCAGCAAATCCATTGAAGCCTGAATCCGTCAAACGCACCTTAACTCAATCACTTGCTCTTACCGGAATCGCCTTTGGTCTTTATGATAATCAGACTGGTTGGCCAGATCTTTACACAGCCCTTACAGCTCTCATCAGGTACTCCTCGCCTACAAAACTTTTAGCAATGGCTGATGATTACAACTATCGGGATAGCAATGGTCACTTTGCGAGTAATCAGAGCGATCTTCAAGGAGTGATCTCTTGTCTGGACTTTGCCGATCCACGTTCGATAGCGCAGATGAGCGCTGACCTACCAAAGTTTCTCAAAGTCGCGCCAACTTTTGGCCCCTATCTTGGGTATGCCGGACTCTCCTGCAAGTTCTGGAAAGCGCCACCTGTTGTGACAAGTAATTTCACTTCATTGCTCTCAGTAACCCCCATCCTGGTGATTGGTGTGACTCGCGATCCGGCGACACCGTATCAATCTGCCATCGCATTGCATCACTATTTTGCGAAATCGATTCTCTTGACCTTTGACGGCGATGGTCACACCGGCCATAACCGTGGCTCGAGCTGCATCGATACCAAGGTCGACTCCTACCTGCTCACTGGAGCACTTCCTGCCGCATCCCTCACCTGTAAAGCGGCTAATTCACGCACAATCTGAGCCTGCTTTTGGCCACAGGATGGTAAAGAGCACCCCTGTGGATGGTGCATTATTTGCATATGCGCCTCGACCACGTCTCTTACGTTGCCAGCCACGACCAGATCTCAGATGTGGTCCAGAGAATTGGGGCTCAGCTCGGAACCGCCTTTGTTGATGGTGGTATCCATCCACGTTTTGGAACACGTAACTTCACTGCTTCACTTCTCAACGGCCAATATGTTGAAGTTGTCTGCCCACTTGATCATCCAGCAGCGGAGGCAACTCCATGGGGCAAGGCAGTTACCAAGAAGGCAAATGAGGGTGGCGGTTGGCTCACTTGGGTCTTCTCCACAAAAGATATCGCTCCTATTGAGGCAAAGTTTGGTCGCCCTGCAACAGCAGGCCAACGCAAGCGTCCTGATGGTTCACAGCTTGAGTGGAAGCAGCTCGGGGTTATAGAGATTGCAGAACAACCAGAACTTCCATTCTTTATTCAATGGCTTTCAAGTGATCATCCATCAGTAGATGGCAAGGCACATACAGAAATCACAAAGATTGAGATCGCCGCAAAGGGCGAACTTGATGATTCATGGTTTAAAGATGATATTCATGCTGCACTTCGCGATCTCGATGTTTCTTGGGTTGATCCAGCAACTGTTGATGGCGAATCAGGAATCGTCTCTATCGCTTTTAGTAATGGCGCAGTAATTTCCTAGTAGTACCGACATCGGCCTCAGTGGCTCAGTGGTAGAGCAGTCCACTCGTAATGGACAGGTCGCCGGTTCAATCCCGGCCTGAGGCTCCACTACAACAATTAATCATCATCGTTTCGTGCAGCACCAGTGAGCTGTGGCTTTGTTGCTGAAGAGGCCTTTAATGAACTACCCGTTGTGTGAAGGGCGTTCGTTGATGAGTGTGAAAGGCTTGCGGAAGTAAGCAAGGCTGGCGCTGACGGATTGAGCTGCACATATGTGACAGCCGCTGTCATGGTGATTCCCAGTGCCAAGATCGATGCTTGTAGTTTCATGAGATGAGAATGCACCGTGAAGTTCAACCGATGCAGTGGATAGCCTGAGAGCCAACTGCGGGTTTTTCGTATGGGCTAAGTAGACTTCAGGAGTGAAGAGCCCTCGCCTGAGCCTTGCGATAACGATCGCACAGGCAACTGGCGCGCTCTCAAAGGCACTTGGCAGAGGATCTGGTGAAACCCTCCCGGGTCGTGTGCTCCTTGCACTGTGCCCCAATGCGATCGAACTTCTTTCACAATCACGGGTAGTAATTTTGGTATCAGGCACAAATGGCAAGACCTCAACGACGAAAGAGCTCGTTTCACAGGTTCGTACCGTTGGCACAGTAGTCACATCGGCCTCTGGCTCCAATCTCACCCGCGGTGTTGCAGGTGCACTGATGCAGGATTCAGTTTTTGCAGTTCTTGAAGTCGATGAGCTTCATCTGCCAGCAGTCGTTGCCGCAACGAATCCAGCTCTCGTCCTGCTCTTAAATCTCACACGTGATCAGTTGCACCGCATGCATGAAGTAAAAAGGGTTGCATCACGATGGCATGAGATGTGTGTGAGCGCTGATCCTTCAACGCTCTTTGTTGCAGATGTTGATGATCCCTTTGTGAACTACGCGATCACGGGCGCCGCATCTGCTGTTCGCGTCTCATTCGGTGGTGCCACAGGTGGGCGCCATCCAGATGGCGCGGTCTGTCCATCATGTGGTCGATACCTTGATTGGAATGAAGGTAGGTATCACTGTGAATGTGGATTAAGTAATGAGTATGCCGATCATCGATTTGATGGCGGATCAGCCGGATATCGAAACTTTGTCTTGGCATCTGTCGCCGCAGATTTAGTGGGCGTCCACAACTCATTGAGCAATATCGCACTTCGCACTGATTACCGCGGGATGGAGCGTGCGACTGAGAAGAACTTTGCAGGTGTTAAGGCGAGAATTCGTCTGACGAAGAACCCAGCATCGTGGACTGAAGCGCTCGCAGGTGTGACGGGAAGCAATGTGATCTTGGTGCTCAACGCTCGCGAAGTGGATGGCATCGATACCTCCTGGATCTGGGATGTCTCCTATGCATCCCTTGCTGGCAAGAAGGTCGTTGTTACAGGGGAGCGTGGCGCAGACCTGGCGTATCGTCTTCATGTTGAAGGGGTCGAGAGCACATTGGTTGAGACCTTTGATCAGGCAATCGCAATCTTTGGACTTGGTTCTGTCGAAGTACTTGCCGCCTATACCGCCTTCTTTGGGTTGGTGAACCGATGAAGATCGTACGCATCCATAATGAGCTCCTTGGTACGTATGGCGATCGCGGTAATGGTGATGTTTTGGCCTACCGGGCATCTCTTGCTGGCATCAATGCCAGCGTTATTGATATTACTTATCGAGATGCGATCCCTCATGATGGTGATATCTATCTTCTTGGTGGCGCTGAAGATGCTGCGCAGATCCTTTCCTGCAATGCGCTAAGCGGCGGGGCGCTCCATGGCGCCGTCGAAAAAGGTGCGGTCGTTCTTGCGATCTGCGCTGGCTTCCAAATCTTGGGAAAGAGTTACTTTGCTCATGGACAAGAGCAACGCGGCCTTGGCCTGCTGAACATGGTGACAGTCCCAGGACCAGATCGCTATGTCGGTGATATCAAGATCCACTCTGAGCTCTTAGGAATCGATCTCACGGGCTTTGAAAATCACGGCGGTAAAACAATTCTTGGAGCGGGTACAGAGAGTTTTGGCAGAGTAAAGGTTGGATCTGGAAATGGTGATGGCGGGGTAGATGGCGCTATCTCTGGAAATATCTTTGGAACGTATCTGCATGGTCCGATCTTGGCCCGTAACCCTGAGTTTGCAGATCTCCTGCTCTCTCGTGCGCATGGTGCACCTGTAAAGGTGAGTGATCCTCTCGCTGATCGCTATGCCGCACTGCGCCGCGAAGTTGTGAAGTAGTGCTCTCCGTTATCCCAGCTTTCGCTCTCACAGCGCTCATTCTTGCGATGGTTCCAGGTCAAGGTGTCGCGATGATCTTGCGCCAATCTTTAGTGGGTGGACGCAGCGCCGCCTTCTATAGCGTTGCGGGAAATAGCACCGGCTTACTTATCTGGGGAGCACTCTCTGGCGTTGGACTCTCTGCCGTCTTTGCTCAGTCTCACTTTGCATTCAACATCCTGAAGTGGTGCGGAGTTATCTTTCTCGCCGCACTCTCCTTACAGACGCTCTGGCAATTGCGGAAAGAGTTTGGAAAATTTGATATTGATAGTGGGGCGAAGACCTCATTCTTTGGCGCATATCGACTTGGCCTACTTACCAACCTCACAAATGTGAAGGCGGCCGTCTTTGCTGTTGCATTTATTCCACAATTTGTCCCTAAGAGCTTTAATTTGGGCTTTGGCATTTTTCTCCTTGCCTGTGTGCAATCGATGACATCTGCCCTCTGGTACACATCACTCATCATGGCCGTTCACAAATCATCGGCATTTCTTGGTCGACCTGCTGTGCGCAGGACGCTGACTGCGATATCTGCGATCGGAATCATCGCTTTAGCCGTAGGGCTTGCGGTAACTCACCCTCATTAACACTGGTAAACTTGATCCATTGTTGCCACTGCAACAACCCCGAATGCGAGTCTTATTCAATAGCACCATCGAGACGCGCTTGATGTCCCGATTGGTATATAGGTATAACTATGTCTTTTGAAAAACTTGGCGTTCACCCTGCGCTCGCGCAGGCTCTGGCTGATGAAGGTAAAACCACAGCATTTCCGATTCAGGAAGCGACTCTGCCTGAAGCAATTTCAGGACGCGACATTCTTGGCCGCGGTCAGACTGGATCAGGTAAGACTCTTGCCTTTGGTCTAGCAATGATGACTCGCCTTGCTGGTCGCACTGCCCGTCCACATCGCCCGCTTGGTCTCGTCCTTGCACCAACTCGCGAACTCGCTGTTCAGATCAGCGAAGTTATCGCACCACTTTCTCGCACCGTTAATCTCAACTCCCAAGTTGTTGCTGGCGGCATGCCATACATGCGTCAGATCCAAGCTTTGAAGCGCGGTGTGCCAATCGTTGTCGCAACACCAGGTCGTTTGATGGACCTACTCGATAAGGGTCACATTGACCTGAGCGAAGTAGAGATCACTGTTCTTGATGAAGCGGATCAGATGGCTGATATGGGCTTCTTGCCATCAGTGAAAGAGATCTTGGCGCTGACGAAAAAAGATGGCCAACGCCTGCTCTTCTCAGCAACCCTTGATCGCGATGTCGACACACTCGTCAAAATGTTCTTAAAAAATCCCGTGACACACTCACTTGAAAACGAGAAGTCCACAGCTGGTCGCATGCTCCACCACATCTTGATCATGGATCAAGCTCATAAGGATCTTATTTCTACCCAGATTGCAGCACGTGAAGGTCGCACGATCTTCTTCGTTCGCACCAAGCATGGCGCAGATAAACTCGCTGAGAAGATGCTCCGCGCTGGTGTTCCAGTCGGCGTCCTTCACGGTGGAAAGTCACAAGGTCAGCGCACACGCGTGCTTGCAGCCTTTAAAGATGGCAAGACCAATGCACTTGTTGCTACCGATGTTGCAGCTCGCGGTATCCACGTAGATGGCGTATCCCTCGTTGTTCACGTTGATGCACCAGCTGATCACAAGGATTATCTCCACCGCGCCGGTCGTACCGCACGTGCTGGTGAGTCCGGCACAGTCGTCACACTCGCTACCTCAAAACAGAAGAAGGGCATTCATGGGCTGGCATCTCGCGCAGCAGTGAAGCTCGCTGAAGTCTTTGTGAAGCCATCTGATCAAGAACTTATTCGCGTTACTGGCGCTCAGGAGCCTTCAGGTATTCCGATTCAAGCAGAGCCAGAGAAGCATGAGAGCTCACGTAAGCCTGGAAGCCGCAACCGCGGTGACCGTGGTGGTCGTGATGAGCGCCCTGCACGTAACCAAGATCGCCCAGATTATCCAAAGCGTGAACGTGCTCCTTACCGCGGTAATAGCGGCAGCGGTGGACGTGGTGGTTTTGTGAAGAAAGATAAGCCAGAGCAAGTAGTTGAATTCCGTAATAACGAACGTCCAGTTCGCGATTACGAACGTCCACAACGCAATGATCGCCCTGCACGTGCAACAGATCGTCCAGTAAGGGATGAGCGTCCAGCAACACGTTCATGGGATCGCAATGATCGTCCTGCACGTCCTGCTCGTGATGATCGCAATGATCGTCCTGCACCCCGCAGTGATCGCAATGATCGCCCTGCACGGGATGAGCGTCCAGCAACACGTTCATGGGATCGCAATGATCGCCCAGCACGTCCTGCTCGTGATGATCGTAATGAGCGTCCGGCGCGTCCAGCACGTCCTGATTTTGATCCACGCGATCGCGCTCCTAAGAAGAAGTGGACACCTCAAGAGGTCCGCAATACAGAGCGTCCATCACGCGATGATCGCAGCGAGAGAGGCGAACGTCCTGCAAAGAAGAGCGCCGCAGCCAAGCCTTATCGCACAAATAAGTTTGATCCCATGGCTGAAAAGCCAACGGATGGCTTTCGCGCGAAGTCTGCTGCTAAAAAAGTAGGAAAGAAGGCAGCACCTAAGACTTCAAAGCCAGGTCGTCCTGGTAAGCCAGCAGTAAAGAAGGCTGCAGGCAAAAAGGCAGCTGGTAAGAAATCTGTAGGCAAGAAGAAGCCTCGTACCAAGTAATACTTTGTAACGAAGGTACTTAAGAGAGATAAATATTCTCGTCGAAGTATTGTGCAATATGACCGGTGTTATGGCTAATAACCAGAACACCGGTCGTTTTGCTTAAGAGGGTAATGAGATCGAGAAGCTTCTGGGTGTACCCAGTATCTTGCGCGCTAAGTGGCTCATCCAGCAAGTAGTACTCAGCAGATTGAATCAGAGCGAGTGCAACGCTCACACGTTGTTGTTGACCTAGGGAGAGCTCGGTAACTTTGGCGCTAAACATGTCAAAGAGGTCGAGAGCTTCAAAGACCTCCCCAGCGTGAGCCGCGCGATTCTTTGGCTTCACAATCGCAAAAATTTCTTCAACAGTGAAGGCGAGTTCGAAGATTCGCCGTTGTGGGGCAATCGATCGTAATTGTGCCTGTTCTTTCGTCTTGAGCTTGGCAATATCGTGGCCATTTATCACAATAGAACCCGAGTCCGGTCTGTGAATTCCACCAATCAATTGCAGCAAGGTTGTTTTGCCAGAGCCATTTGGTCCACCCAGCAGCGTTGCGCACTTATTAGCGATAACAGTCGAAAAGTCATCGAAGACGTGGTTCTCTCCATGAGCGAAGGAGATCTGCTTAACCTCAATCATGTGCCACCCACTGACTCTTCTGTGTGCGAAGCAAGATGATGAGCGCTGGTGCGCCAATCAAGCTGGTGATCAAACCAAGGGGGATCTCGTGAGGCTCAAAGAGTGTGCGAGCAAGGAGATCTGCGAGGAGAAGCAGGGTTGAACCAATCAAAGCGGAGAAAGTGAGCATTCTGCGGTGGGCTGGGCCCACGAGTAGGCGAACGATATGTGGCACCAAGAGACCTAAGAATGCGATCGATCCAACCGCACTCACTGAAGCCCCGACTAAGAATGCCATGCCCACAATTGCCAAAGCCCGAAGGCGCCTTGGGTTAATCCCGATGTAGTGGCTGCTGCTCTCACCGAGTGAGTAAGCATCAAGGCGACGTGAGACAAAGAATGAAATGATGATGCCCACTTCAATAAACGGTGCGATCACTTGCACACTGTGATTTGTGAGCAAGGAGAGTGAACCAAAGTTCCAAAAGGAGAGACTTTGGATTCCTGGCTTAGGAGAGATCGCAATCATTAAGCCAGCCATTGCGGTCAATATCGCAGAGACCGCAATACCGGTGAGCAGAAATCCATAACCTTTATTTGGAGCTAAGAGTTGAACGAGAAATGCGGCGATGATGGCGAAAAGGACAGCTGCTTCAGCATTGGTGCGCGAGCCATAGGCGGCAGCGCCACTGGATATCACCGCGATAGTTCCAAGGGTGGCACCACTAGATAATCCAATAAGTGTGGGTTCAGCCAGCGGATTACGGAAGATGCCTTGGGCGATTGCGCCTGCGATTCCAAGGCCAGCGCCAATGATGACCGCACCAAGTGCGCGGGGGAAGCGAATTTGCCAGACTGTTGTGCCATCCACACCAGAGTGATGGGTGAGCAAGTTCCAGAGAGAGGTGTGAAGATGAACAATGCCGCTGCGAAGTGAGAGGGCGAAGAGCACTAAGGCGATTGTTGAAATGAGTATGTAGAGCGCTGCTTGCTTCACTGACTTCACAGGGTAGATGCTTTCAGAATATCAGCGCGAAGTTTGGGAATGAGAGGGATAGTTCGTGGCCCAAATGAGAGCAGGAGTGAGTCATCCACTGTCACTACACGCTTATGTTGGCCTGCCACCGTCTGGGCGATACCTGGGAGCTGGGTTAGGCCGGCAATTCCACCCACGGAGGCAAGCCCCTTGGTCATCAATAAAATCACATCTGGATTGAGTTTTATCAACTCTTCAGCGCTCATAGCGCTAAATGGTTGGGAGAGATTGGCAGCGCCAACATCGGTAAAGCCCATCGCATGAATGAGTGAGTCTGCCCCACTGCCTTTGCCACCAATCAAATAAATACTTGATGTCCCACGAAGATAGAGAAAAACTACTGTGATCGGTTTGACTGGGTTATTCATTGATGAAATCTGCGAAACAAGAAGCTGCGCGGCTTTGGGCGTTCCAATTGCGGTAGCAACCGCATTCTCTTTCTCGGCAATTGTCGTGAGATCGAATGTTGAAGGAATCTTCACAATCTTTATCCCAGATCCACCAAGGGTAGCTAGTGCCGATGCTGGTGATGTGTTGGAGTCAACGAGAATCAGGTCCGGCTTCTGAGCCAAGACCATCTCGGTAGATACATTATGACCCGGGTTATCGATGGGGACTGTAGAAAGTGATGGCATGGTAGATGCGACATCACGTCCTACCAGTATGAACTCATAGCCAAGTGCAGCGACGATCTCGGCTGAACCATTGGCGAGTGCAACAACACGGTGAACTGACGGGACTTCCCCTGAGTGCACGATCGGAAGTGTGATGTCGGTTGCAGAGATATCTGACACTAATGGAGTCGATGTAGTGCAACCTGTTAGAAAGAGAGCCGTGCATGCCAAGAGCACGCTCAATTTTTTCATGGGATCAGTGTTTCAGAACCATCAAAACCTTATGCCGACTTTGTGAGCCAAAGTGTCGGAAGCGCTGCGTAGAAATGGTCCTATATTCCATCTATGCGCACAAGAGTAGTTATGGGACTGGCAGTAGTTGCCCTCTCAATGACTGTGCAGATGGTGCCATCAATGGCATCCTCAAACTCGGTCACCGGCCCACATGGCGAGAGTCTGAAAGTATCAAAATCAACTGCTATCAAAAGCGGGGACTCTATTGTTGTTTCAGGCCAGCACTTTGATGAGACCGTCGGGATATATGTGGCGATGTGCAAGGTGGTGCCCAAGGGCCAGCTTCCGAGCCCATGTGGCGGCGGCGCGGACAAGACTGGCGTGGCAGGTGCGTCAGAATGGGTAAGTTCAAATCCACCAACATATGGCCTGGGTTTAGCTAAACCATACCTTCCAGGTGGTCGCTTCAGTGTGACACTCAAAGTTTCACCTTTGATCCCAGTACCTAAAGGCAAATCGATTGATTGTCGCAAAGTTGCGTGTGCGATTTATACCCGCGCAGATCACACGCGTGGGGATGATCGAGCATATGACATCGCGTTTCCACTTACTTTTAAAAAATAATTCACAACAAAACCCAGATGAAAGCAGGAGAAATGAAGCGGATAGTTTCAACAATCACAGCGGTAGCTGCAGTAGCACTCAGTGTTGCACTTGCACCACAAGCTCTTGCTGCAACCACGGTGCAAGGTGGTCCATACACTGGACTCTCATCAGATGCCCCAACCAATATTCATCTAGCGCTTTCAAACTATCCAACTACTCACGGACTCTATGTTCTTGAAGCGGTAAAGCCTGCAACTAGTGCACGCCCAATGACCACAAATGCGGCAACCCAACTGTGGCTATCAACTGATACCACTGGTGGAGCAAAATCAATCAAGGGTGATGTCGTGTTGGTTGTAGATAATGGCCATTCATGGGGCGCTGATTGCCTCCACCAGGAGTGTGGAATTTTTATTCGTCTTGACCACACAGCAACAAGTGATACCTCCGAGGATCAGTTCATTCCACTCACCTTCGCAGCAAGCGCCGGAACGGGTAGCACCACACCAGCACCTACCTCTGGTGCAGCAACAGGGCTAGGCCCAGATCTCCTTACCGTGACAGCAAACGGCAAGGCTTTAGCTCAAAATGTGCCTGGAACAATCTCTTATCGCACGCCTCTCACCTTCGTCGTGACCACTGGTTCCGGTGTGAAGGCGACCCTCAAGTCATACACACCAGATCTTTGCCCAGTAACCGGCAATGTCGTTGATGCGCTCAAGGGAACTGGCGCCTGCGATATCGCAATCACATCTGCAGGTGATGCCACACATGGCCCAATTACTGCTCACTTCCCCTTGATAGTCTCACCAGGAGTCCAGAGCATCAAAATAACCTCTGCTTCACTGAAGATAGGGAAGAGTGCAACTCTCTCTGCGTTAACCGGATTCGGTGAGAAAGTTACATACAAGAGCGCATCAAAGAGTTGTTCAGTAAAGGGATCAGCTGTGAAGGCACTTGCTGTCGGAACATGTTCTGTGACTGCAACTGCTGCTGGAACTGCGAACTACGCAGCGCTGAGCACGAGTGTTGTCGTAACTGTGAAGAAGTAAGTTTTACACTTCTTAAACGAGGGCTCGGAGTCCAGCAAGTGCGAATTTTGTAGCACTCTGGATTTCGAGCTCTGCATCATTTCCAGCATCAATGCGAACGGATGCAGCATCTGTAACACTTTGTAAGAAGGCCGCAGCAGACATCGGATCTGCAATTCCAGTTTCACTCAGCGCTTTGCGCAATGGTGCAAGTAATTTACGGTGTCCAAGGGCAATCTCTTCTTTGCGATATTCAGGTGCAGTGATCGTATTGAGAGACTTCACCAACATATGGCGACCATCGGCAACATAACGTAGGCCTTCAGCGATCCATTGTGCTATCTGATCAAAGGGATCTGTCACATCTTTAATAGCTGTAGCTAGACGTGCTGTGTAGTAATCAAGCTCTTCGATGACTAGATCTGCAACAAGGTCGGCAGAGCTTTCAAAGTATTCATAGACAGAGGAACGAGCAAGACCAGCCTTATTCGCCACCGCAGCCACCGTGATGGCTGAAGCGCCTTCATTCATCGCAAGTTCCATCGCAGCGCTCATCAGTTGCTGACGGCGAAGCTCGCGGTGAGCTAGGAGAGTAGGGGCTTGAATCTTTGGCACGGGGTAATTATCGCTTGCGGCCTTCAAAATAGCGACCTAAGAGGATTGCGCCGATTGTCATGCCTACACCTGTTACGAGGTAGCTGCTGATGGAAGTGTGAGCCGCTGGCGCTAGCCAGTCGAGCAAGAGTGCGCCTATGAGCTGCCCAGTGACGCTCGCCAAGACAAAGTTGAGGATTCCCATCTGTTTCACAGTAAAGGCAGAGACAGAGATGAAGATAACGCCAATGGGGCCACCGGCGTAGAGCCAGAGATTGCCAGGCAAGTGGCCGATACTTCCACCATTACCGAGATTAATCATGAGGGCGACCACAAGAACGATTGAGCCCATCACAAAGTTGAGGAAAGCAGTTGCAAGTGGCCTGGTTGCAACAACATTAACGCGGCCATTGAGCGCCTGTTGGAATGAGATCACAACACCAACAACAAGAGTGAGCACAATAGCAAAGAGCGAGATTGTCGCATTCGAGAGATCGGGGTAGACCGCGATAGTGACTGCAAAGAGGGTAACGACCGCTGCAAATATTCGCGGAACCGTGATGTGTTTCTTCCCTGCTGGACTAATTCCCAATTTGTCTACGAGAAGAGATGCGACAGTCTGACCACCAACTGTTGCAATAGTGAAGATCGCAACTCCAAGTTTGGGAACGGTAATAGATTGGGTTGCAACGAAGAACCCTCCACCCATTCCTCCAAGGATTTCCCACCGCTTCAAACGTCCCGAGAGCACTGCCTTCCAAATATTACGAAGCCCCGTACGTTCACTCTTGAGCCCAAAACAGAGAATAATGAGCACAATCCAGCCAGTTCCAAAAGAGATAAGGGCGGCTGCAATACCGTTATGGATATCTTTAGATAATTGGCCATTGAGGCGCGATTGAATGGCAGTGAGAGCTCCGACAAATATTGCTAATGCTGGATAGAGCATTAGTTAACGCACGGAATCTTTGATCCATCGACACTAGAACCATTAGCGAGATGGCCGTAATTGATCTTGGCTGGTTTGGTCTTTGATGGTGAAGCAGAAGGTGATGCAGTTACCTTCGGTGGATTGAAGAGATCTTTGACAAACTTTCGCACTGTTGGAAGATCAATCTTGTTTACTGACTGACCATTGATCGTGGCATAACCCTCGATAGGAAGAGTGTGGAAGGTGATATTTCCACCCGTGAGAGCCTTTGCCTGAGGTAAGAAGCCGAGCACATCCCACCCTGAATCGATGACTACATCCTTCTTCGCGACATTGAGGAGCGCTGAAAGTTTGCCGATATCCCCAAAAATACCTTGAGTTCTAAATTTTGTGATCACGCCAGTAATGAAAGCCTGCTGGCGATGAGTTCGATCCAAATCCCCATTGGGCAGACCATGCCGTTGGCGAACAAACTTCAGGGCGTCCACCCCAGTGATCGTCTGCAAGCCGGCTGGAAAGACTGCGCCAGAGTATTGGGAGTCATTGACTGCATGGTTAAGACACACTTGGACGCCACCAACAGCATTAGCAAGATCATAGAAGCCAACTAAGTTGACTTCAGCGAAATGATCAATCGGAACCTGCAAAAGTGCGGAGATTGTCTTAATTGTCGCGGTGCGCCCTGCTTCACGGGAGAGAGCCTCGAGTTCTGGATTCTTCACGCCTTGCTTATAGAGGGCAGATTCAGATTGATATTTCGCATACCCATAAGCTTCTTTGATCTTCTTAGAACTCTGCCCTGGAACATCAACATAATCATCGCGCGGGATGGAGATTGCAATAGCCTTTTTCCCGTCGGCAGGTATGTGAATTAAGATCATGGTGTTGGTGTTATAGCCACCCACTGAACTACTAGAGCCAACATGCAGGAGATCTAAGAGTTTACGTGGAAGGTCTGAGCCATCATTGGCTCGGCGTGAATCAAGACCAAGTAACAAGATATTGGTATCGCCACCTCCTGATTGCGCTGCACCTTTAAGGGCGTGGGAGCGAGGAATCGCAGAACCTGCGGTCTTTGCAAAGAGACCAAAGGCGAGGGAGAGAACGACAACGCCGATCGAAAGACCAGCAAATAACTTTGTAGGAAGCCCGCGCATTTGAGCAATTGTAGTGGGTGAGAACCAACTACCTGCACGCAAGCCGACGTGGAAGCCTGAGAATTAGGGGAAAGCGTCGTAATATCAGGGCTATGAGCAGGATCGATAATTTCAATAGAAAACTAGCTGCGAAGATCACCAGCGGCGTTTCTACGATGTGGTGCGCTTATATCTTTGCAGCGATTGCGTTGATCTCATTGCCAGCGGCAATCAATAGCCACAACCTCATCACAATCGTTGGCTGGATCGCCCAAACCTTTCTGCAATTGGTCTTGCTCTCCATCATCATGGTGGGGCAGAACGTGGCATCAGCATCGGTTGAACAGAAAATCAATGAGACTCATACCGCATCACTTGGTGAATTTGAGTTAGCAAAAGAGGCACGTACTCTGGCTCATCAAGAATTAGCAGAACTTAAGTCCCTTTCTGCAGATATCCACCGAGTCTTGAAGGATATTGAAGGCCGCGATAAGTGAATTCAGTGCGCGCGATTCTCTCGCGCCGCAATTTTCAAAGGTTTCTTGCGGCTCGATTAATCTCTAACTTCGGTAATGGAATGGGCACTATTGCTCTGGCCTTCGGTATCTTGCATATGCGGGGAGGCTCCGCGACTGAACTAGGAATTGTTGTCGGCTCAACATCCCTCACCTACTTATTTATTAGCCCCTTTGGTGGCGTCATCGCCGATCGATATGGCCGCATCCGCATGGCTGCACTCACCGATACCTGGGGCGGAATAGTCCTTCTCATTCAAGCGATCTGGTTTACCACAGGCCATGTTCCATTCTGGTTCTTACTCTTTGCGCAGGTGAACTTTGGCGCGATGTGGGCGATCTTCTGGCCCGCACTTGCTGGTGTTGTCCCAGCACTCGTTGAAGAAGAGCAGCTGATGACCGGTAATGCCTTGACTCAGATGACCTCCAACTTAATGTTGATTTTGGGCTCATCCATTGGTGGATGGATTATCGCAACCCATGGAAGTTCCACGGCGCTCATTATTGATTCGATTACCTTCATCATCTCAGGGATCACAGTATTAACGCTGCGACATCTCACAATTGCTCCGGAACCGACCGAGAACACTGTCTTTGATGACCTCATCCATGGCTGGAAGGTCTTCCTCTCATTTAGATGGATAGTGATTGTTGTCTTTGGTTTCTCATCTGTCTTCATGTGTTGGTCAGCGATCGATGCGGTCCTTGGCCCATTACTTGCAATTGAAAAGTTTCATGGCGCATCATCATGGGCAACAATTATTGCGGTGGAATTCTTCGGCTACCTCGCTGGATCACTCATCGCGATCAAGGTCAGACCTAAATACCCCATGCGGTTCCTGTTACTCGGAACATATGCAATCTGTGGCTATCTTGTCGCACTGGCCTTTAGTAATTCGGTCTGGATCATCGCCATCTTTGCATTCTTCTTTGGAGTGAACTTTGATTTGTGGGGGGCTATCTGGAGTACTGCGTTGCAGAGAGAGGTACCAAAAGAGTCACTTTCGCGTGTCTCAGCCTTTGATGGGATGGGCACGCTTCTCACCCGTCCGATTGGTGTGGCACTCGCGGCGCCACTTGCAGGGGCTGTTGGTCTGCGCAGCACATTCCTAGCAATGGCGCTTCTCTGCGCAATCGTGATTACCGTAATGCTCTCCTTCCCAACGGTCTGGAAAATGCAGCTCACCGATCGCTCCTAGTTCTTGAGTAAATCCCCAGCACACTAGACTCGCCACTATGAGTAAAGAGGATGCCTGGTGGAGAGATGCGGTGATCTATCAGATCTATCCGCGATCATTCCGTGATGCCAATGGCGATGGTGAGGGCGATCTTGCCGGCATCATCGAAGGTCTTCCCTATGTAGCCTCACTCGGTGTTGATGCCATCTGGCTCTCTCCTATCTACCGATCACCTAATAACGATGGCTTCTATGATGTTGCTGATCCGCGCGATATCGACCCGCTCTTTGGAACGCTGGCCGATGCTGAACTTTTGATCAAAGAGGCACACGAATGCGGACTCAAGGTCATCTTCGACATCATCCCTAACCACTTCTCATCTGCTCACGTATGGTTCCAGGCAGCACTCGCTGCCGAAGCTAGCTCTCCTGAGCGTGCCCGCTTTCACTTCTATGATGGCAAGGGTGAGAACGGTGAGCTCCCACCTAATAACTGGAACTCACTCTTCACTGGGTCGGCGTGGAGTAGAACAGATGATGGGCAGTACTACCTGCACCTCTTTGATTCATCCCAGCCTGATCTCAATTGGGATAACCCGGAAGTCCATGCTGACTTTGAGAAGACGCTTCACTTCTGGCTCGGACGCGGCATTGATGGTTTCCGCATCGATGTCTCCCATGGTTTAGTCAAAGAGAATATCTTGGTCGATCATCGTGATCCCGATCTCCTGACCAAAGCACTTCGCATTGATACAAAAGATGTCACGGCAGAACAACGAGCAGAACTTCTCAGCGATATGCCCTTCTTTGACCGTGATGGGGTGCATGAGATCTATCGTGCATGGCGCAAGATCTTTAATGGCTATAAGAATCGTATGACAGTGGGCGAAGCCTTCGTCTATCCAACTTCACGTCTTGCACATTATGTTCGACCAGATGAACTTCATCAGATATTTAACTTCGACTTCTTATTGATTGAGTGGAATGCCGAGAAGATCCGAGAATCTGCCTCACGAGTGATCTCTGAACTTTCCACAGTTGGCGCACCTCCGACATGGGCACTGAATAATCATGATTCACCGCGTTTGGTCTCACGCCTTGGATCCGTGAAGAAAGCGCGTGCTCTCGCACTTCTCACAGCAGCACTGCCTGGCTCCCTCTATATCTACCAGGGAGAGGAACTTGGTCTGCCTGATGGAGATATGCCGTTGTCGGCGCGAAGAGATCCAATCGCCTTAAGGTCACAGGGCGCCGATCTCGGGCGCGATGGTTGCCGCGTTCCACTGCCTTGGGATGAGCACGCAGAGAACTTTGGTTTCACATCCGGTTCACCGTGGTTGCCACAAATGGCAGGTTATGGCGACTATGCAATCGCCAGTGAAGTGCGAGATCCGGAAAGCTCACTCAATTTCTATAAGAGGACACTCAAGATCCGCCATGATCATCCAGCGTTGGGCGGGGAAGGTTCGATCACTTTCTTAGATACCAAGCCAGGCATCCTTGGATTCACCAGGGTTCCAGGGCTCATCGTCTTCGCCAACACCACTGATGAGCAAGCGCTTATTCCCATAGAAGCGCAATCACTTCTGCACCAATCAGGGGATGGCGTGAGCTTTGCAGCCGATCTTCTGACCCTGCCCGCCCACACAACCGTCTGGTTGCAGCGCTAATAGCTCTTCCGGTCAAATCTTTTGGGTGGAACCTCTCACGATGAGCTTTGTTGGAAGAGTGATCTGGCGAGAGATGGTCTCAGGCTTCTTTAACTTCTCAAGAAGTTGATAGGCAGCGAGTTCACCAAGCTGGGTTACTGATTGGCGAATCGTGGTGAGATCGGCAAACTCAGACATTTCGTAATCATCAAAGCCAACGACCGAGATATCTTCTGGAACTCGTAAGCCATGTTTGCGAATAGAGTGAATGGCGCCGATTGCCATCTCATCAGATTCACAAAAGACCGCTGTTGGTCGATCCTTGCGCGCCAGGAGAGTATTCATGGCATGGAGTCCCGTTGCTAAGGTGAAATCGCCGATTACCTCGTGGTTGGGGTTGCACTCCAAGCCATTTTCAGCGAGTGCTTCAAGGTAACCCTTGCGACGATTATCAGATACCGCAAAGTTAAAGGGATTATTTCGGGGGCCGGTAATTAAACCGATTTTGCGATGGCCCTGATTAATCAAGTGCTGGGTTGCCGTCTTACCGCCAGCCACGTCATCAATGCTCACACTTGATTGGCCCTTATGCGTCACACCAATGAGAGATAACGGGATATCTAAGTTGAGAACAGCTTGGAACTCCTCCTCCGTCGGAGGCATACTCACGATTAAGAGCGCAACGACTCTACTCTGCTTAAGTTCAGCCTTGAAGAGTTTCTCCCGGCCACGCACTTGATCAAAGTTATAGAGAAGCAGGTTTAACCCTGCACTTCTCAGAGTTTGCTCAGCACCAGCAATTGCATGGGAGAAGTACCAGCGATTAAGGAATGGTGCGATCACGCCGATGGCATTGACCTTGGTAGGAATGCCATCAAAATCTGGGTCGAGCGCATAGGGGCCATAGAGAAGTTCCTTCGCAGCAGCTCGAACGGCAGTCCTGGTCTCTCTCTTCACATGCGAAACATCACGCAGCGCACGCGAGGCAGTTGCCTCTGAAACGCCTGCGAGATCAGCGACCTCTTTTAAGCTAGACATTGAGCCCTCTCTGCAAATACCTGCAAGAAACCACAAGAAGATAAAGGTACGGTAAAGATTTCTGAAAGTGAACCCACGCTCAATAATTCGGGGGTGTGAGCGTCTAGCATCGCCCTATGTTAAAAAAAGATGAAAACTGGTGGCGCCAAGCGGCCATCTATCAGATCTATCCACGCTCTTTCAAAGATTCTGATGGCGACGGCCTAGGCGATATCAAGGGAATTACCGAGGGGGCTAAGTACCTCAAGTCATTAAGTCTTGATGCCGTCTGGCTCTCACCATTTTTCCCATCAGCTCTGGCTGATGGTGGGTACGACGTTGCTGATTACCGCAACGTTGACCCACGTCTTGGCACACTCAAAGATTTTGATGCGATGCTCAAAGCTTTGCATGCTGAAGGGATTCGCGTCTTCGTCGATATCGTCCCTAACCACTCATCAGATCAACATCTCTGGTTCCAGGAAGCACTCGCATCAAAGCCAGGATCGAAGGCTCGCGCTCGCTATATCTTCCGTGATGGCCGCGGAAAGAATGGTGAACTTCCACCGAACGAATTCGTTTCACACTTTGCACCATCTGCCTGGACTCGTTCCAAAAACCCGGATGGCACATTAGGTCAGTGGTACTTCCATCTCTTTGCGCCAGAACAACCTGACTTCAACTGGGATAACCGCGAAGTTCAACTCGACTTCCTTAAAACTCTTAAGTTCTGGTCTGATCGTGGTGTTGATGGTTTCCGCATCGACGTTGCCCATGCACTCAAGAAAGATTTCTCTCGTTTTGGTCACGAGCATTCAAAGAAAGACACTATGACTATCACGACAACTGGTCGCGATATTCTCTTTGATCGCGATGAAGTCCATGAGGTCTACCGCGAGTGGCGCAAACTCTTCAACCAATACAACCCACCACGTGTGGCTGTTGCTGAAGCCTATGTTCCCTCTGTGCGCAGAACTCTCTATGCAACACCCGATGAACTCGGTCAGGCATTTAACTTTGACCTACTCGGTGCCAAATACTCCTCAAAGGAGTTCAAGCGCATCGTCACCGAGAACATTGCGCTCGCAGCGCAATCGGGCTCATCATCAACGTGGGTGCTCAATAACCACGATGTGGTGCGTACTGTGACTAAATATGGCCTTCCAGATGGCACTGATTTCAGCCAATACCTGCTCTCTGATGGCACATCAGCACCGCTCAATCTTGAGCTTGGCCAACGCCGAGCACGCGCTGCCGCGATGTTTATCATGGCCTTGCCAGGTTGCACCTATATCTATCAGGGTGAAGAGCTTGGCCTCTTTGAAGTTGCCGATCTCAAGCACGCCGATCTTCAAGATCCAACATGGAAGCGCAACGTTGTGCTCAAGCGCCAACGTGTCTTCTTCAAGCGCAATAACAAATACATCAATGGTGTGGCAGAGATTCACCTTGAGAAGGGCCGTGATGGTTGTCGCGTTCCACTTCCATGGACATCCTCTGGACCATCATTTGGATTTGGAAGCGGCAAGGGACATCTACCTCAACCACTTGGATATGGACCGCTCTCGATGCAGGCTCAGTCAAAGATCAAGGGATCAACTCTTGATATTTATCGCACAGCACTCAAGCTTCGTAAGAAGCTTCAGACAACTGAAGAGTTTGAATGGATCAAAACCGGCGATCCTCAGGTTGTTCACTTCAGTCGTAAGAATGGCTGGCATTGCATTACCAACTTTGATGGCGCCGACTTCACCCTACCCAAGGGTGAGATCTTGCATTCCAGCAGCCCACTCAAGGGTCGCAAGCTACCTAAGAACACAACAGTTTGGCTAAAGGCCTAAAGCTGATCTCGTATCTGCCATAAATCTGGGAAGACTGGATGAAAGAGAGTGCTGCTGAGGTAGCCAACTCCGGATGATCCACCAGTACCAGTTTTATGGCCGATCGTTCTCTCCACCATCTTCACATGGCGATAGCGCCACTCTTGCAGACCTTCATCAATATCAAGAAGGCGTTCACAGAGCATTGATCCTTCTGGGTCTGATTTATGCATAGCTACCAGTGCTGATTGCACCTCAGAGTTGGGTGTGTAGTGCTGAGAGAAGTCGCGCTCTAGATACTGCGTTGGGATCGTGAAACCCCTGCCATTGATATAGATCAGAGCCGAATCCCAGAGAGAGCGTCCCTGGGTGATCGAGGCGATAGCTGCCTGCTCATGTGGTGGCAAGTGCCCAGCCATCTTGGAATCTCGCCGACCAAAGAGCGCTTCCACCATACGAAATTGCGCTGACTGAAAACCAGAGGAGGATGCGAGGCGATCTCTAAAGGAATTGAACTGCAGTGGAGTGAGCGTCTCGAGAATATCTACTTGAGAGACGCAGACCTTAAGGATTGTTCGGATTCGACCAAGGGTGGCCAGCGCTGGATAGGTCGCACCTGCCTCCATATCGATTGCAGCTCTCTTGATCTCATGGATCAGTTGTTTGAACCACAATTCATAGGATTGATGAATGACGATGAAGAGCATCTCATCGTGTTCTGGACCATCAGAGACGGGACGTTGCAGTGTGAGAAGTTCATCGACTGCCAGGTAGGAGGTGTAGGTGAGCGCTGCCTCGAAGTCACTCATGAGACACGCTGTGACTCAACAGAGATCTTCTCGTATTGGCGCGTACTCACTAAATCTCGAAGACGTTGGAAGCCATCCCAGACCTCAACATAACTTGTAGGCAAGGGACTGATTGCAACACGAACTGAGTTTGGTTCGCGGTAATCAGGAATAACGTGGGCGAATTGGCGAAGTGCGACGGCTATGCGCTTTGCATCCGGGTGCACGAGGGAGATATGGCCACCGCGCTCCTTGGGGTTGCGTGAGGTGTTGAGCGTGAAACCAAGGGGTGCAAGCCAGGCATCAAAGAGCTCGATCATCATCTGTGTGCCCTTCGCTGATTTCGCAGCGATCGCATCTATGCCTGCCTCTTCAATAATTTCAAAGGAAGCCTTGATCGCGCGCAGCCCCATGATTGATGGACTTGCGATCTGGAAGCCACGAATATCGTTGCTCTTCTCAAAGGTAGCGCCCATTGCGAATTGATCCTTCTGAGCAAACCATCCTTGGATAGGCACTTGCAGCTCGGCTTGCATCCGCTTGGCAACATAGAGCCAAGCTGGGGCACCAGGGCCTGAATTGCCATACTTATACGTGCAACCTACTGCGAGATCGACGCCAGTTGCATCAAAGTTCATCTCAATGGCTCCAACGGCATGGGATGCATCCCAGACGACGAGTGCGCCATGAGCGCGGCAGAGATCAGTGAGCGCTTTAATATCATTACGAGCACCGGAGCGATATTGGATAACTTCAAGGGTTACAACAGCAACATCATCTGTTAGGTGTTTTTCTAAGATCTCTGGCGTGATGCGCTCATGCGCGCAGTCACTACCATCTTCATTGTTGATGGTAATTAGTTTCAAACCCAGGCTATCTGCATATCCCTGCAAGATATAGCGATCGGTAGGAAAGTTTGCCGCATCGACGATAATCGTCTTGCGATCTGGGCGAGCGCGAAGTGCTGCTCCAATTAGTTGGTAGAAGTTCACAGATGTTGTGTCACAGGCAAGAACTTGACCTTCTGCTGCACCGAGTGCTGCGCGGCCGATAAGATTTCCAGTGGGTTGAGCTTCATCGATCCAGTGTGACCACCCTTCAACGACTTCAGTTGCCCACTCATTGACTAAGAAGTCATTGACTACTGTCACCGTCTTCTTCGGCAATCGACCTAAGGAGTTGCCATCGAGGTAACAGATCTCAGGAGTGTTGTTGATGAACTCATCTCGGAACTTTCCGAGGGGATCATTTCTATCTAATTCGAGCGCATATTCGCGATCTGTTACTAGTGGAGTAGCCATTTCCTTACCCTACCCCCGCTCGAATAGAATCCCCTAGTGGCCGTCAAGAATCTCATTAACCTAGAAGCGGTCTCCAAATCCTTTGGTATTAAGCCACTTCTGGAGAGCGTCTCTCTCGGGATCAATGCCGGTGAACGTATCGGTGTTGTCGGGCGAAATGGTGGCGGTAAGTCCACGCTCATGAAAGTGCTCGCTGGCATCGAAGATCCAGATGAGGGTCGCGTGGCTAAAGGATCTGCTCTTGCGATGGGCATCTTGAGCCAATCAGATAGCGCCGCTGAGGGCGCCACCGTGAGAGATGTTGTTCTCGGGCAGAAAGAGAAGCATGAATGGGCATCTAGCTCAGATATCCGAGAGATCTTCACTGGCCTCTTTGGTGGCTTTGATGATCACTTATTGGATCGCGACTTTCATTCACTCAGTGGCGGTGAACGTCGCCGTGTGAACCTTGCAAAGCTACTCGTTGCCGATCTCGACCTCTTGCTTTTAGATGAACCAACAAACCATCTCGATGTTGAAGGTGTCGCCTGGCTAGCTGAGCATATTAAGTCTCGTCCCGATCTAGCAGTGATGGTTATTACGCACGATCGCTGGTTCTTAGATGAGATATCTGAACAGATCTGGGAAGTTATTGATGGCCAGATCAAAACTTATGAAGGCGGCTACTCCGCCTACGTTCTTTCCAAGGCTGAGCGCTCGCGTCAGATGAGTGTGGAAGATAGCAAGCGCAATATGTTGATTCGTAAGGAACTTGCCTGGCTGCGCCGCGGAGCTCCTGCGCGAACTGCTAAACCAAAATTCCGTATTGAAGCGGCAAATACCTTGATTGCAAATGAACCACCACCTCGTAACGAGGCAGAGCTTCTGAACTTTGCTCAGAACCGATTGGGTAACACTGTCTATGAGCTCCACCAAGCAGATATCAACGCTGGTGATAAAGAGTTACTTAAAGATATTTATTGGAACCTTGGACCCGGTGATCGCATCGGCATTGTGGGTGTGAATGGTGCCGGCAAAACGACACTTATCCGCACACTCATAGGTGAGATCAAAGTAAAGGCTGGAAAGCTTGTTACAGGAGTCACCGTAAAGCCTGCCTATCTCTCTCAGCATCTCGAGGAGCTCGATCCCACCTGGCGGGTGCTCGAAGCTGTCGAGAAGGTTGCTAACCGAGTTCAACTTGGAAATGGCAAAGAACTAAGCGCATCACAGCTCTGTGAGCGCCTCGGGTTCTCCAAAGATGCGCAGTGGACACCTGTTGGCGATCTCTCTGGTGGTGAGCGCCGACGCCTGCAACTCACGCGCCTGTTGATGGATAGCCCGAACGTCTTGATTTTGGATGAGCCAACAAATGATTTCGATGTCGAGACCCTGACTGCACTTGAAGATCTCTTGGACTCCTTCGGTGGCACAATGCTTGTCATCTCCCACGATCGTTACTTCCTCGAACGAGTCTGCGATCGCTTTGTTGGCTTGCTCGGTAACCAGAGTCTTCGTGATCTGCCAGGTGGGGTCGATCAGTACCTTCAATTACGCCGTGCCAGCAAGAACCCAGCACCCATTGCCAAGAGCAGCTCAGGTGTTGGAAACGCTGCCCAGCAACGTGATCTGAAGAAAGAGATTACCAAGCTAGATCGCCAGATTGAGAAGGCACGGATCGAACATGCAAATCTTTTGGGTGAGCAAGCAGAATATTCGATGGATTATGAGAAGTTAGCGGCGGTATCTGCGCTGCTTGAAGAGAATCTGGCTCGTAGTAGTGAACTCGAAGAGCAGTGGTTGATCGCGACGACCGCTCTAGAAGAGTTGAATTAACCGAACTTTCGCACGGCAGCAGCAACATCGTGCACTACGCGTGGATCAAAGACGCTTGGGATGATGAAGTTAGCATTGAGCTGATCAGCTGAAACACATTCACTAATCGCATTTGATGCGGCAACGAGCATGGCGTCGGTGATCTTGGTAATGCGCCCATCGAGTAATCCGCGGAATATTCCTGGGAAAGCTAAGACATTATTGATCTGGTTTGGCTGATCACTGCGTCCTGTGGCAACTACAGCAGCATATTTTCGTGCAATCACTGGATCAATCTCAGGATCTGGGTTGGCAAGGGCAAAGACAATAGATCCGGGGGCCATCGATTTCACATCTTCTTCAGTGATGACATTAGGTGCGCTCACGCCGATGAAGATATCGGCGCCACTCATGGCATCGTGGATACTTCCGTTGTAGTCACCAACAGCGCCTTCGATATCAAATGCTTGGATGGTTGTGGCACCTGCTGTGCGAAGGAGGTTGGCGACGGCAGTGCCAGCTGCGCCAGCTCCACTCATAACAATCTTCACAGTAGCGAGATCCTTCTTCACAAACTTGAGCGCATTCTTTAACGCTGCAAGAACAACAATCGCAGTTCCATGTTGGTCATCGTGGAAGACTGGGATATCGAGCAAGTCACGCAGACGTGCCTCGATCTCAAAACAACGAGGTGCTGAAATATCCTCTAGGTTAATGCCGCCATAGACCGGAGCGATGATCTGAACGGTGCGAACGATCTCATCAACATCTTGGGTATCGAGGCAGACTGGCCAGGCATCGACATCTGCAAAGCGCTTAAAGAGCGCAGCTTTACCCTCCATCACAGGAAGGGCTGCAGCAGGACCAATGTTTCCAAGGCCAAGAACAGCAGAGCCATCGGTGACGACTGCGACAGTATTGCGCTTGATTGTCAGGCGGCGGGCATCAGATGGATCGTTAGCAATCGCTTGGCTAATGCGGGCAACACCTGGTGTGTAGGCGCGGGAGAGATCATCGCGGGTCTTGAGTGGCACCTTTGACTGAATTTCAATCTTGCCGCCTAGGTGTAGGAGGAAGGTCCGATCAGAGACTTTGCGGACGGTGAGATCTGGGCGAAGTGAAATAGCGGCGCTAATAGCATCCGCATGGTCAGCATCTATTGCATCGCAGGTAACATCGATGACTACACGATCAAGATGAGATTCAACAACATCGAGGGCGGTAATGCTTGCACCGGCAGCGACGATCGCATTTGTTACTTCTGCAACGGGTTGCGCCGAAGGTGGACCTTCGACTCGGATTGTTATTCCATAACCCGGGCTTGTTGATGACATTTATACAACTCCGTATAAGCGATCTCCTGCGTCACCAAGTCCTGGGACGATGTAGCCGTGCTCGTTGAGTTTAGCGTCGACAGCTCCCGTTACCAATGTGATGTTGTGATCTTTATGCGCAAAAGCGGCTTCGACCGCCGCAATTCCTTCGGGTGCGCTCAAGATTGTGATCGCAATTACTTCTGTTGCGCCACGTTCGAAGAGAAATTCCATCGCTGCAATCAACGTTCCGCCAGTGGCGAGCATCGGATCCAAGATGAAGCATTGGCGGCCTTTCAGGTTTTCTGGCAGCCGATTGGCATACGTTGATGCCTGAAGAGTCACATGGTCTCGAACCATTCCAAGGAATCCCACTTCAGCGGTAGGAATGAGGCGGACTATACCTTCGAGCATGCCAAGGCCGGCGCGAAGAATAGGAACAACAACGGGGCGAGGTTGGGCAAGTTGGATACCCTCGAATTGTGCTACCGGTGTCATCACGGTCGCGGGAACGGTCTTAATCTCACGAGTCGCCTCATACGCGAGCAGCGTGACGATCTCCTCTGTTAACTGGCGAAAGGTTGGCGAGTTCGTCCTCTCATCACGGAGAACTGTGAGCTTGTGGCCAATCAATGGGTGCGCTGCGATGTGAATCTTCATATTCTGAGCCTACTATGAGCACATGGCTAACGACATTGGTGTGGTTGCATGGCACGAAGATGGCCGCTGGTCGGTCGCCGAGCTTGCTACCGATGACCTGACCGAGGTGATCGACAGGCTTAAGGGCCAGCGCACCAACGGTGGGGCAGTCGCGCTCATCTCTATTGATGAGGATTTCTTCATCGTAGCCCGTGCGCTAGGAACAACCCTTCAGATGATGATCAGCGATGTTACTTTCGCTCTGGAAAATGATCTTGCTGCAGATCTTGTTGATGTTTTAGACCTGCCATTCCCAGAAGAGGATGATGAATCACAACCTGGTGGAGATATCGATCTGCTCGTAGATCTTGGTGTGAATGTGATGGAGATCGAAGCACTCGCTTCTGACCCTGAACTCTTTCCTGATGAGGCGATCTCTGCAATCGCCCACCGCTTAGGTTTTGGTCCGCAATTCGACGAACTTTATGATTGATTATAAGAAGGCGATGCTTGAAGCCCTTGAGGTTGCAGAGTCTGCAACTGCAAGTGGTGATGTCCCGGTAGGTGCGGTGGTCTTTAGCGCTGATGGTCAATTGGTTGGCGTCGGACACAACCTTCGTGAACGAGACTGTGACCCCACAGCACACGCTGAAATTATTGCAATGCGCGAAGCAGCTTTGAAAGCTGGCACCTGGCGCTTAGATAATCACACACTCGTTGTCACACTCGAACCTTGTGCGATGTGTGCTGGTGCAATAGCTCAATCACGTATGAAGACTCTGGTCTTTGGGGCATGGGATGAGAAGGCAGGCGCTGTTGGTTCGGTCTGGGATATCTTGCGTGATCCCCGCGCCTTGCACCAGGTCGAAGTGATATCAGGGATCATGGAAGCTGAATGTGCAGAGCTCTTAACGACCTTCTTTAAGCAACAACGTTAGCTGTAGGCTCGCCCATGGTGGCGTGTCTGAGCGGCCGAAAGAGCACGCCTCGAAAGCGTGAGTGGGGGAAACTCCACCGTGGGTTCAAATCCCACCGCCACCGCCAGCTTTCTTTCTTTTGATATTCTAAGACCCATGATTCGCTGGCGCTTTTGGCGCAGAAAAAAGCAAGTAAAAATCTCCGCTGACGAATTATTTCGGTTAAAGCGGGAAAATGAAGAGGCGCGAAGAGGACATGGAAACCCATTTGGTAACGGCGCAGATCCGTGGACCAAAACAATAAGAACAAACGCAGTAACAAATAGTTCAACTCCAATTATCGGCAATCCACTGACTAGTGAAGAAGAAATCGATTAGTTGATCATAAAATAAGTTCGTACGAAGGATTGAGGATCGTGAGCGCGCCATCTTCTTCGCCGACCATTCCTTCTGCGCAAATTGTTGCTCCAACATCGAGGCCAACGATCTGACGGCGCCCAAGGAATTGAAGTGTGATTCCTCCAGTTTCATCCCAGACTTCTACTTCAACGCGTGGGGCACCACCTGATGGCGCAGTGCGAATTGATGAGACTGTTCCGCGGATATGAGCACGCTTGCGCCACGTGGCTTGATTAATGGCAATGCGATCTTCTGCGTAGTGCGAGATCTCACCGGTTGATTCAACGACTGGCTCATCAATTCGGCGAGTTGCAGCTCTTGGGGCCTGCTCAGTTTCTGCAGCAGTGAAGCCTTCTGGGTGAACGAGTTGAGTCTCACCAGAGATGATCTTCTCGACATCAAAAGGAACAATCGTTGCCACAACTCGCGAGAGTTGGGAGATTGGACGAGCAATCTCTTCAGCTGTTTGATCGTGCAAAAGGCGACCAAGGAATGGTGAATAGGAACGCCGAGGAAGGAGAAGTGTGAGTTCAACATCTTGGGATGCTGTCGCTCTGATTGCATAATCCACTGCAGCATTTGCGATACGACGATCAGGGCAATCAATGAATTCAATAGGGATATCAGCTAAGGCTGGGTTCTGAGCCCACTCTTCTTTAATGACATCAGCGCGAACATCATCGATGACAAAGTGAACCGCCGTGAGATCGCGCGGCTTGAGTGAGCGTGCGTAGCGAATAGAACCAACAGTTGCTACGTCGACGGCATCAACAAGCACTGCCACATCGTGACGTGAAATGGATGTTGCTCGAGCGGCTGTGTCACTGATACGCAGCGCTGCCTGTTCCAATCGATACTGACGATTTAATCGGATGAGTGCAAAGACGATAACCGGTGTGATCGCAAGGATCACCCAGGCACCTTCTGTGAACTTAACAACGGCGAAGATCACAATGATGGCGGCAGAGACGACACCTGATACCCAGTTGATCGCCACCTTATAGACCCAGCCAGGACTCTTTTGATTGAGTGCTCGCTTGCCCATTCCAAATCCAACCAGCGCGAAGCCAGTGAATACCCCGAGCGCGTAGAAGGCAACGAGATTATTTACCGAGCCTCCTGTGAAGAGCACCAGCGCTGTCGCACCCGTTGCAAGAACGATAATTCCATTTGAGAAGACGAGGCGGTGGCCGCGCTTGGTCAATTGGCGTGGCAAGAAGCCATCATTGGCGACAAAGTTCACGAGGTATGGGAAGCCGGAGAAGGCAGTATTTGCACCGGTGATGAGAATCAACATCGTGGTTCCTTGAACCACATAGAACATCACCGTGCCAAAGCCCCCAGAACCAAGGGTTGCCTTAGCAATCTGAGAGATAACCGTTGGTGTGCCAGTCTCATAGGGCGTGGCCCAGGTGCGGTGAGCGAAGTAGGAGACGCCAAAGACGAGGGATCCCAGGATCGCAGACATGATGACCAGTGTTTTACGGGCATTCACACCCTCCGGTGCACGGAAGAGCTCGATGCCATTGGAGATAGCTTCGAGGCCAGTCAGAGATGAACCACCATTGGCAAAGGCTCGTAGCAAGATAAATATTGCAGCAAAGTTGAGTAAGCCCTTGGCATGACCAATGGCAACTGCGCCGTGGAGTGCGGTGGGATCAAATTTAGGAAGCGTTCCTTGAACCATTCGGTAGATACCCATACCGAAGACTGTGACGAGGGAGAGAACGAAGAGATAGGTCGGGAATGCGAAAGCTGCGCCTGCCTCCTTCACACCACGCAAGTTTCCAAATGTCAGTAAGAGAATGACGGCAAGGGTCATCCAGACTTTATAGGATTGAAGAGCGGTGAAAGTAGAGATGATTGCATCGATACCCGCCGAGGATTGAATCGCCACCGTCACGATGTAATCGAGCATGAGTGCAACTGCTGCAATTTGAGAGAAGATCGGACCAAGATTGTCACGAGAGACAACGTAGGCTCCACCAGATTTTGTATAGACCTGAACTTCCTCACGGTATGAGAAGGTGACGATGACAAGAACTGCCAGGACAACTGCTGTCATCGGCATCAAGATGTTGAATGCGGCTAATCCAAATGCGGGAAGAAGAGCTAAGAGAATCTGTTCAGAGCCATAAGCAGACGATGAGATGCAGTCCGAGGAGAGAATGCCTAGGGCGAAGGTCTTGCTTAGCCGTTGGTGGGAGAGAGAGTGACGGTTCAGCGGCTCACCGAGCAGCGTCTTCTTGATCCGGTATGAGAGCGAATCTTTCAGATGTGCATGTTCCTGCAAAGCTTGTGGTGCGGGGGCGTTATCGCTCCAAGATTGTGGCACTTTTCATCCTCTAGTTGACCCTATGTGGCACTTGCTGAGATCGCTATTTTAACTACTTACCCGGGCGTATGCTTGCCTGTATGGAGTTGAAAACGGGCTTATATATTGATGGAAGTTGGGTTACGGGGGATGGAACCCTGGATGTCATCGATCCCAGCACAGGCGCTGTCATTGCTGCAGTCTCAACCGCGGGAGATGGCGAGTGCGATGCTGCGGTAACCGCTGCCCACAACGCCTTCCCAGAATGGGCAAAAAGCGCACCTCGCTATCGCGCTGAAATCCTCCGCAAAGCCTTCGAATTGATGGTTGCAGAAGCTGATTACCTTGCAACGCTCATCTCGAAAGAGAATGGCAAAGTCTTTAGCGATGCCCGCGGTGAAGTCATGTATGCCGCCGAATTCTTCCGTTGGTTCTCAGAAGAAGCGGTCCGCACGCCAGGGGATTTCCGCAAGAGCCCAAGTGGGGATAAGCGGATCTTGGTGACCCATCAACCAATCGGTGTCTCATTACTCATTACACCGTGGAACTTCCCGGCCGGAATGGCTACTCGCAAGATTGGTCCAGCAGTTGCTGCTGGTTGCACAATGGTTTTGAAGCCTGCGGGTGAGACTCCACTTACTGCGCTCGCTATCGCAGATATCTTGGAACGTGCAGGTCTTCCTAAAGGTGTTCTCAATGTGATCTTGCCATCGAAGACTGGTCCAATGATTTCCAAGATTCTTCACGATCCACGAGTTCGCAATCTTTCATTTACTGGATCAACTGAAGTCGGCCGAGTACTTCTCAAAGAATCTGCAGATCTTGTTATTCGCACATCGATGGAACTCGGTGGCAATGCGCCATTTGTCATTCTTGATGATGCCAATATCGATGAGGCTGTTAAAGGCGCGATGATCGCCAAGATGCGCAATGGTGGAGCAGCATGCACCGCAGCAAATCGCTTCTATGTTGCTCGCTCTGTTGCTGAAGAATTTACCACAAAGTTTGCTGCAGCAATGGCATCCTTAAAGATGGATAACGGCCTCACCGAAGGAGCCCAACTTGGTGCTTCAGTCTCTCTGAAAGAGCGGAACAAGATTGCCGAACTCGTTGATGCTGCTGTAGCAACTGGCGCCACAGTTCACACAGGCGCAACTACCCCTGATGGTGTTGGCGCTTTCTACCCGCCCACTGTTATCTCGGTAGATAAGAACAACGCCATCTTGCAGAACGAAGTCTTTGGGCCGGTCGCACCGATCGTCACCTTTGATACTGATGCCGAAGCGATCGCACTCGCCAATGACACTCCCTTCGGACTCATCAGCTATGTCTACTCACAAGACCTTGCTCGCGCGATTCGTACAGCTGAGGCTCTTGAGGCTGGAATGGTCGCTATCAATCGTGGTGTGATCTCTGATCCTGCCGCACCATTCGGTGGCGTCAAGCAATCAGGGCTTGGCCGCGAAGGCGGTTTCGATGGCATTCACGAATTCTTGGAGACTAAGTTCATCGGCGTAGAGATTTAGTGTCAACGTTGCAGGTTCGTGCAACACATGCACGCAATTCCATTTGGGCACTCTTCTTCACCTTAGGTGTGCTGGCAATGGCTTGGGTCCCTCGAATTCCCGAGATAAAACTCTCGCTCGGCATTAACAATGGTCAGTTCGGATTACTACTTCTCACTTCATCGACTGCCTCAATTTTTGGAACCCAATTCGTAGGTCGGTTGGTTCATCGCTTTGGAAGCAAGAGCATTCTGCGCTTTGTCACAATTGGGCTTCCGGTCGGGGTGGCTCTCATCTCGCGTTCAACTCACAGCGTGATAGCAATGGGCTTCTCACTCTTCTTTATGGCTTTCAATCTGGTCTCGATGGATTTGAGTATTAATGTGCAGGCAGTCGCGATTGAAAATCATCTTGGCCGCCGCTATATGTCGAGCTTTCACGGCATGTGGTCAGTCGGGGCACTCACATCGACTCTCTTTGGCGGGGCTGTAGCGCATTTCATCTCTCCCGAAACCAACTTGCTGCTCATAGCCGTCGCTGGAGTAATCGCTCATTTATATATTCTCCGCTTTGTTTTGGGCAATAATGAGGATGGCCACGAAGGTGATGACGAGGCGACGAGCAAGATTTCGCTCTTTTCAAAGAAGTATTTCATCTTATGGTTATTCGGGTTTGGAATGATCGGCGCACTCTTGCCAGAAGGTGCAGTCAGTGATTGGAGCGCACTTCTCCTTAAAGAGAATATGGGTATTGGTAAGGGATTGAATGCGACAGGTTTTGGTTGCTTCGCACTAGCAATGGTCGCATCTCGCCTAACCGGTGACAAGATTTTGACTGCCCTCGGGCCAGAGAAAACTGTGAAGCTTGGCGGTTATATCGGTGGCCTTGGCATGGGTATTGGTATTGCAATTGGCGTTCCACTCTCACACCATCACCCAATGCCGGCTTTGATTATCGTCAATCTTGGTTTCATCTTGGCTGGTCTTGGTATCGGCCCAATGATTCCGGCGATGGTTGTCGCCGCTGCCGCAATTCCAGGTATCGCACCATCTGTTGCCCTGAGTCGAATCACCATCATTGGAATGGCCGCCTACTTTGTGGGCCCATCATTGATTGGTGGCTTGGCCCAATGGTTCAACTTGCCCTTGGCGATGTTCTTCCCGGTTGCAACACTGATCTTTGCAGGGTGGCTAAGTCGCTCGCTAAAGGATTAATTGGCAAATTCGAGGATCGCTCGTGATTCTGAATATGCAAACTCCCAAAATAAGGTGAATTCTTTCTTCCGCTTTGACCCTTCGAGCCTGCGTTCTCCTAGAACGTGGTAAGTACTCCCTTTATCAAGAGAGATTTCAGATTTACATCCGATTCCAGCAATAGAGTATTTAATTAAAAAATCCCCAACAGAAACAATGAGTGATCCGGACTTTGTCAGACTCTCGGCCTGAGATTCGTAACGCGATCCATTCTTGGACGCAAGGTCTCCCATGAATAGGAGTTGCACCTCATCTGGGTCAATCTCCGGGCTGACATTTAATTCCATTAATACTCCTCATGTTCCACATGCTAGTTTTTGAGCGAACGACCTTCTCCACGGCGCCCTGATAATCGGACCATCCGACTTTGGGCTCATCCGCATTCATATTATTTTTCATGAGGGTGAAGTTAGCCAAAAAGTCCGATTACACGCAGTAGATCTTTTGGGCCATTACGAATGAGCGGAGGATCTCCGAGCCATTGATGAGCGAGTGAAGCGAGCGGAGGATGAGGGATTTGAACCCTCGA
>CAIJKC010000038.1 GCA_903821145.1 uncultured Actinomycetes bacterium
CGACATTACCCTTGCTGCGATGTATGCAGAGCGGATAGTTGTGATGCAATCAGGACGAGTGCTCGCTGACGGTAGTTCGACGGAGATTATTCACTCAGCAGAGCTTCGAACCGCCTTTGACAACCGTATCAACGTCTTCACCTTAGATTCGGGTCGACCAGTTGTGGTTGCTAAAAAGGATGGAAAGTAGTCCTACCGGACATGTGATGGCACGAATGGTGCCTTCACCACTTCAACCTCACTCATTCTCCCTCGGACGTCAATCTCTAGGTGATCGCCAACTTTCACACCTGGTTCAATCAGCGCTAATCCGATGCCGGTCTTCAGTGATGGCGAGAAGGTGCCACTGGTGATAACGCCAACGACCTTGCCGCCTAGCAAGAGATCCATCCCTGCACGTGGAATTCCACGATCACGTGATTTGATCGCACGCAATTGGCGGGTAATTCCAGCCTCCTTTAGCGCTAGCAGAGCGGCTCTGCCTGCAAAATTCTCTTTTGCCAGAACGACCGCCCAAGAGGCCCCTGCCTCAAGAGCTGAAATCTCCGTGGAGAGTTCGTGGCCATGCAATGGGTAGCCCATTTCAGTTCGCAAGGTGTCGCGAGATCCAAGTCCACACACTCTGCCATCAAGGGGTGCGATCGCATCTACCAATACATTCCACAACGCTTCGGATTTATCCCATAACGGAATAAGTTCGAACCCATATTCACCGGTGTAACCGGTGCGACAGATGATCACAGGGCCCAGATTCTCATGACCAGGTATGAGGCCTTCCGTGAATGCCATGTAATCAAAGTCGATCACAATGCCAAGAGATGCGAGAACGTCCTTGGCCAACGGGCCTTGCAGGGCAAGGACGCCATACTTCTGATGAGCGTCTGTAATCGAGAGTCCGGCAGGGGCCCCCTCTTGCAGCGCTTTCAAAACACTGGCGCAGTTTGCGGCATTTGGAACGAGGAAGAGATCTGTGACGCTGCGTCGATAGACGATCAGATCATCAATGACGCCACCTTCTTCATTGCAGATCAAGTTGTATTGCGCGCTACCATCGTCAATTCGCTCGAGATCATTGGTCAGCACAGAGTTGATGTAGGAGAGAGCGCCGACACCTTTCACTTCGATCTTTCCCAGGTGAGAGACATCAAAGAGTCCAACTCGTTCACGCACTGCCGTGTGTTCGGCGATGACACCGCCTGGAGATCCCGCCCGCGTCCCGCTCGGGTACTCAATCGGCATATCCCAGCCTCCGAAGTCAGCTAGCTTGGCATTGGCATTCACATGCCACTCATAGAGTGGGGATTTCAATTCGCTCATGCGTGAAACCTAGCAAAGGCAGGTGAAAGTGCGAGCGGAAAGCGCTGATCAGTGCTTAGATATTGCAATGGTAACCCTCAAATCAGCATTCAAAGGCAGCGCAGAAACTCTCGTCCTCGGCCTGGCAACACGCGATGGCGAACTCATCATCGAAGCAGGCGCATCCGCCCTCACCACCAAACCCCTCTTGGCAATTCTTGAGGATCTTGGTGCTACAGGTAAGCGAGAAGAGATCGTTAAAGTCCCAGCTCCAGCCGGATCTACCGTTCGGCTAATCCTCTTCACAGGCCTTGGTGAAGCGATGAACGGGTCTGACTACCCACATGAAGTTCTACGTCGCGCCGCTGGCGCTGCTACTCGAGCACTAGCCGGCAAGAAGAGTGCAGATTTCGCTCTCCCGCACTCCACCACAGTGGGATTCTCTGCGATAGCAGAGGGAATAGCACTGGCTGCCTACTCCTTCATTGAACATCGCGGCGCATCTAAGAGTGAACAGAAAGCACCATTAGCCGCAGCGACAATTATTTCTAAGATCGGTGAGAGCGCAGACAGTAAATCTGCTCTCAAGCATGCAACAGTTGTCAGTAAGTATGTCAGCGTTGTCCGCGATCTCGTGAATACCCCTGCTAACCATCTCTCTCCAGCTATTTTTGTGGCCAAGATGAAGAAACTCACCACATCCCTTGGAGTCAAAGTTGAAGTGCTTGATGAGAAAGTACTTAAGTCAAAGGGTTACGGTGGCATCTACTCAGTAGGCCAGGGCTCTGCCAATCCTCCACGCCTCCTTCACATTTCCTACAACCCACCAAAGGCAAAGAAGCGTTACGGATTCGTGGGTAAGGGCATCACCTTTGATACAGGTGGCTATGCACTCAAGCCGGCTCCAGGTATGGAAGCGATGAAGACTGATATGGCAGGTGCGGCATCGATCATCGCGGCAACGCTTGCGATCGCTGAATTGAAGATTCCTATCTCCATCGAAGCGTATGCATGCATGGCTGAGAATATGATCAGCGACAATGCAACGCGTCCTGGCGATGTCATCACTACTTTGAGCGGTAAGACTGTTGAAGTGCTCAACCCCGATGCAGAAGGTCGTTTGGTCATGGCCGATGGCCTTACCCGCGCAATCGCTGATGGTAAGAAGGTTGGCGGACTCGATGGCCTCATCGACGTTGCAACCCTCACTGGAGCCCAGGTAATCGCTCTTGGAATCCGAACATCGGGTCTCATGGGCAACAACGAAGCATTCAGCAAGGAGTTCCTTGCGGCAGCCGAAACCACTGGTGAACTCTTCTGGCCGATGCCTCTTCCTGAGGAGCTTCGAGCCACCCTGGACTCCCCTGTGGCAGATATCGCCAACGTGGGCGACCGAAGCGGTGGCATGCTCGTAGCGGGAGTCTTCCTGAGCGAGTTCGTCGAGCCGAATGTCCCATGGCTGCATGTCGATATTGCTGGTCCTTCGGCGGTAGATAAGAACCCGTACGGGTATAACGCCATTGGCGCTACCGGCGTCACGGTGCGCACCTTGGTTGCCCTAGCCGAGTCAGCAGCATCACAGTCCAAATAGCCAGAATTGACCCGAAAATCCTGCCCCAAATTCGTGGCAGGATTAGCCTGTATCACCGGAGCACATAGATGTGCCTCACCTTTGATAGCTGAAGATTCCTGAAGGGTCGGTTGTGGCTGATTTTGATCTCGTAATTCTCGGTGGCGGATCGGGCGGATATGCCGCTGCCCTCCGTGGCGCGCAACTTGGGCTCAGTGTTGCACTCATTGAAAAAGATAAGCTCGGTGGGACCTGCCTGCACCGTGGATGTATTCCAACGAAGGCTCTCCTTCACGCCGGTGAGATCGCAGATAATTCTCGTCACGCATCAGAGTTCGGTGTGAACGCCCAGTTCATTTCGATGGATATGGTCGCAGTCAATGCCTACAAAGATGGTGTCGTCTCAAAACTCCATAAAGGTCTCCAAGGATTGGTGAAGTCTCGCAACATCACTTATGTCGAGGGAACAGGTCGCCTCACCTCCCCTAATACTGTTCAAGTCAACGGTGAGAACTACACAGGTAAGAACGTAATTCTTGCAACAGGCTCATACCCTCGAACACTGCCTGGCCTTGATATCGATGGCACGCAGATCGTCACATCCGAGGAAGCAATGGCCTTTACTCATGTTCCTAAGAGCGTCATCGTTCTTGGAGGCGGAGTTATTGGATGTGAATTCGCATCTGTCTGGAACTCTTTTGGCAGCGAAGTGACCATTATCGAAGGCTTGCCTCGACTTGTTGCATTGGAAGATGAGTCCTCAAGTAAGTTGCTCGAGCGCGCATTCCGAAAGCGCAAAATCAATTTCGTCACAGGCGTTCGTTTCGCTTCAGCGACTAAGGGCGCCGCTGGCGTCACCGTCACACTGGAAGATGGAACAACTCATACCGCTGATGTCCTCCTCGTCGCTGTAGGCCGTGGCCCTGTGACAGCAGGAATTGGCTATGAAGAGCAAGGCATCACCATGGATCGTGGCTATATCACCGTCGATGATAAGTGCCGCACAAACGTCCCTGGTATTTGGGCTGTTGGTGACATCATCCCAACGCTGCAATTGGCTCACGTTGGTTTCGCTGAAGGCATTATGGTTGCAGAAGAGATCGCTGGATTACATCCCCGCCCAATCAATTACGACGGCGTCCCTAAGGTCACCTACTCCGAGCCTGAAGTTGCCTCTGTTGGTCTATCAACAGCGGTTGCTAAGGAGCGCGGCTACGATGTCGTTGAACTCAGTTATGACCTCGCAGGAAATGGCAAGGCCAATATTCTGAAAACTTCTGGCTCCATCAAGCTTGTGGCACAGAAGGATGGGCCGATCCTTGGCATTCACATGGTTGGTTCGCGCGTCGGTGAACTTCTGGCCGAAGCGCAGTTAATCTTCAACTGGGAGGCCGATGCCTCTGATGTTGCTCAACATATCCACGCTCACCCAACTCTCTCTGAGGCGATGGGCGAAGCGCACATGGCACTTGCAGGCAAACCACTACACGCACACGGTTAATAGGAGCAGAACGAGATGACCTTTTCAGTAACGATGCCAGCACTGGGCGAATCAGTCACCGAAGGAACAGTCACGCGTTGGCTTAAGAACGAAGGCGACATGGTTGCCATGGATGAGCCGCTTCTTGAAGTATCCACCGACAAGGTTGATACCGAGATCCCATCCCCCGTTGCTGGAATTCTCCAAAAGATTGTTGTTCAAATTGATGCCACTGTCGCAGTTGGCGCCGAGTTGGCAGTGATCGCTACTGATGCATCATCTGCTGCAGCTCCAGTAGCAGCACCGGCACCGGTTGCAGCTCCTGTTGCACCACCAGCACCGGTTGCAGCTCCTGTTGCACCACCAGCACCGATAACTCCGCCTGCACCAGTTGCTGCTCCAGCTGCAACAGCTCCATCTGCCGGTGTCGTAGTTTCCATGCCAGCACTTGGTGAGTCAGTCACCGAAGGAACTGTCACGCGTTGGCTTAAGAATGTTGGAGATACCGTTACAGTGGATGAGGCTCTTCTTGAAGTCTCTACCGACAAAGTTGATACTGAAATTCCTTCACCGGTCTCGGGAACGATCCTTTCAATCGATGTCCCTGTAGATGCAACGGTTGCAGTAGGGGCACGTCTTGCTCTCATTGGATCTTCTTCTGCTGTACCAACTGCCGCTCCCGTTGCACCTCCTGCGCCAGCACCAGTTACGCCAGCTCCTGTTGCTCCAGTGGTTGCTGCACCAGTTACACCAGTAGCTCCCGTTGCTCCAGTGATTACACCAACACCAGTTGCTGCCAGCGCTGCTTCAAATGTCGATGCCTATGTGACACCAATCGTTCGTAAGCTCGCTGCCGAAAATGGCGTTGATCTCTCGCGCGTTCAAGGCACTGGCGTGGGTGGGCGAATCCGCAAGGAAGATATTTTGGCGGCGAAACCAGCACCTGTAGCTGCTGCTTCACCAACGCAGGCTTCACCGCAATCTGCCAGCAAGCCCGCACCTGTTGCCGTTTCACCACTTCGTGGAACCACTGTTCAGATGTCACGTCTGCGTAAGGTCATCGCTGAGCGCATGGTGGAGTCACTCCATGTTGCAGCTCAACTCACAACAGTTATCGAAGTTGATGTGACAAAGATTGATCGCCTACGCCAGTCAGCAAAGGGAACTTTTGAATCACGAGAAGGTGTAAAGCTCACCTTCCTTCCATTCTTTGCCGTTGCAGTCTGCGAAGCGCTGAAGCAGCACCCAGTTCTCAACTCCTCTATTAACGGTGACCAGATCACCTACCACGGTGCCGAGCACCTCGGAATTGCAGTGGACACAGAACGAGGACTCCTTGTTCCTGTCATTCGTGATGCCGGCGATCTCAACATGGGAGCAGTTGCTCGCAAGATCTCAGATGTTGCAGCACGAACTCGCGATAACAAGATCACTCCTGATGAGCTTGGCGGCGGAACCTTCACGATCACAAATACCGGAAGTCGCGGTGCACTCTTTGATACACCCATTATCAATCAGCCACAGGTAGCGATCCTCGGCCTTGGCGCCGTTGTTAAGCGTCCTGTTGTGATGAAGGGTGCAGATGGTGGAGAGACAATCGCTATTCGTTCTATGGTCTATCTCGCGCTCTCCTACGATCACCGCATCGTTGATGGTGCCGATGCTGCCCGCTTCTTAGTCACGCTTAAAGAGCGTCTTGAAGGCGGCAACTTCGAATCAAATCTCGGACTGTAAGAAGTACTCCTCCTATGCCTCACACCCTGCAACGTATCGCCATTAGCGGGGCGAGCGGTCTCATAGGCACAGCTCTTGTCGGACACCTGCGCTCCGAAGGTCACACTGTTCAACGCCTAGTGCGACGCAAAGCGGCTGCACCTGATGAGATCCAGTGGGATCCTGCTTCTGGAAGTGTCGATCTTGACGCGCTTGCCGGTGTGGACGCAATCATTCATCTAGCGGGAGCAAATGTGGGTGATCACCGGTGGACTAAGAAATACCGTGCTGAAATTCTTAACTCACGCCTTTTGGGAACAACAGCAATCGCTCATGCGGTGACAACTGTGAAGCCAAAGATCTTTATCTCTGCAAGTGCGATGGGCTATTACGGTGAAACGGGAAATCGCGCAGTCACTGAGGTTGATCGTGGTGGCGATGATTTTCTTGCTGCCGTATGCCGTGAATGGGAGGCTGCTGCAGATCTTGCCTCTCCGACTCGAACCGTAAAACTTCGCACTGGTCTGGTTTTAGAACCAACAGGTGGCGCGCTAGGGCGAATGCTTCCACTCTTTCGTTTCGGTCTTGGTGGAAAGCTAGGCTCGGGCAAGCAATGGTGGTCATGGATCACACTGCATGATCTGATCCGCGCCATCTGTCATATCCTGGAATCTGATATTTCAGGAGCTGTAAATCTCACCTCACCAAACCCGGTCACCAATCAAGAGTTCACTGCAGCCCTTGCGCGAGCAGTCCACCGCCCGGCACTCTTTCCAGTCCCTGGTTTTGCATTGAAGTTGGTTCTTGGTGGCTTCTCTACTGAAGTCTTAGGCTCTAAGAAAGTCTTGCCTCAAGTGCTCCTTGATTCAGGATTTATCTTCGATTACCCACACGTTACGAGCGCGCTCGAAGTTCTCGCGCAATAATCCGCTTCGCACAAACTTTTCCAGTCTCCATCGCCGCTTGCTGTGATGGGTAACCTCGATGATCGCCAATGACGAAGAGCCCGGAATTGACCTCTATCTCAGAATAGAGCGGCTTACCTTGAGGATGCACAGGCAGACTCTGTTTGATCTCATATTGAGCGACAAACTCCCAATGCGAAGTATCTCTGCCCCAAATCCTGCTGAGCTCGCGCCTTACCTCACTCTCTGAGATGACAGAGAGCGCAGTAGAGGAGAAGAGTTGCCTGCCGCTGCTTGAATAGCTTGCCTTCACATCCGATATCGCAAAAGAGTTAATCAAAGCCCCATTCTTTGTCACCGCGAGCCGGCCCGCTCCATCAACAGCTTCCTTTGTCGCGTGATACCAGGTAGTCGATGCGTTCATGCGAACCACATCGATATCTGCGACCAATTGTGTGGCGGTTACTGGATCGGTCGCAATAATCACAATGGGGGCTTGGTATGTTGCATGATCGGTGATCACACGATCGCCTTCAAGGCGATGAACCGTCTCCCGATAATGAATATCGGTAACGGGGGCGGCAAGTGCTTGTGAAAACGCCGAAGCTCCCCCATCCACTAAACCAGGGCGGCCTCGAAGAAAACTTTTATAAATTTCCCATCGCACTCTTGAGCTCACCTGCGACGGCTCAGTCAGGAATACGCCACGAAGGAAGGGCGTGAGTAGATCCTTCGGAGTGCGCACACCTCCCACAACACGAAAGGGTGAAAATGGCAATGCAATCGGGGTGAAACCAAGTGTGGGAAGGAGGCCGGTGTTCTTGAGATTGGGATACTGAGGATTGAAGACTTGAAAGCCATGATCCAAGGTGAAGCCATCTATCAGATCACTCTTCACGCGACCGCCAGGACGTTCACTTGATTCAATGACGAGTGTGGGAATGCCTGCGCTCTGAAGGTATCTGGCAGCTGTCAAGCCAGCCAATCCCGCCCCGATAACAATGACATCCCACTCATTATTCATCGAATGGAGTGCTCTCGCGCCTCTTCAATAATCTTTGCAACAGCAAGAATCTCACTTGTGCTTACCGGCCATGGTGCTTCACCCTTGATGGCAGCGGCTACCTGAATGTAAAAGGCCGCATAGTTGCCTGGCTCACTTGGATAGTGCTCGGATATTTCACCACGATGGATCACGGCTGGAGTGCAAACATCCTCTTGCCACCTGTGATTGATTGGCACCTTTCCAGCACGAAGCAACCCTTCCTGCGCATCTAAGTCCGCAATCACAAGGGAAGCCGCATCACCATTAACGCGTACACGTGGACCTGGCGCACCAATGATTGCACTTGCTGAAAGATAGGAGTCGACACCTGACTCATGCTTGAGAACGAGAACAACGTCATCGTCGGCAAAGCCGCGAACAGATCGCACCGATGCATGGACAAGTTCTGCCGGTCCAAAGAGATGAAGAGAGGTCGAAACAAGATGGGGTTGCAGATCCAAAAGATTGCCACCACCTTCAGCCGGCGTCGATCGCTCCCGCCACGATCCAGGGTTTGGCTGCGGCCTGAAACGCTCAAAACGAGAATCAAATCGGAAGACTTTCCCGAGATCTCCTTGCGCTAGTGCTCGCTTGATCGTCAGGGTGTCGCTATCCCACAATCGATTGAAATAGGTTGTGACCGGGACTCCAGTATCTGTAGAGACGTTGATGATCTCAACCGTCTCAGCCATCGTTCTACCCATTGGCTTATCAACCACAACGGGTACACCAGCCTTAAGACCAGCTATTGCATCTGAGGCATGCGAAGGGTTTCCGCTTGCAACAACCAAGAGATCAAGTCCGAGTGCGAGCAACTCTTCAATAGATGACACCGCTCTTGCCTTCGGGAAATCCTCAGCCAGGTGTGAGATGCGTTCAGGATTTTTGGTGAGCGCACCAATTACCTCAAAGCCCACTGCCCCCAGCAACGCTCCATGAAAAAAGCGTCCAGAGAGCCCGTACCCAGTGATGCCAACGCGTAAACCCATGAGAGTTACTGTAGTTGGATAAGCGTAATTAGTCCTGCAACTTCGATGGCCACCAGATCTTCGAGCCGAATTGATGAACGAGCGCCGGCACCAAAATCGAACGAACGAGGAGAGTATCGAGCAATACACCAAATGCGACTGAGAAGCCGATTTCAGCTAAGAAGACTAAAGGCAGAATTCCTAGGACAGTAAAGGTTGCCGCTAAGACGATACCAGCAGATGTGATGACGCCACCCGTGACGGTCACGCCCTTGGTCATGCCCGCTCTAGTGCCAATCTTCTTTGCTTCTTCGCGTACGCGAGTCATCAAGAAGATGTTGTAATCGATACCTAGCGCCACAAGGAAAATAAAGGCAAAGAGTGGGAAGCCTGAATCTTCTCCAGCAAAGTGGAAGAGATGATGGAAGACAAGCGCGCATACCCCGAGAGTTGCAAGGTATGAGAGGACCACTGTCACTAAGAGCATCAGAGAGGCAAAGAGACTTCGCAAGAGAAGACCCAAAATGATGGCGATAACAATCAACACGACCGGAATGATCACTGCTTGATCGCGAGTGGCCGCTTTTGCAGTGTCGTAATAGACCGCGGAGGTTCCGCCAACCAAACTTGCTGGATCAATGGCATGAACTGCAGCGCGAATACCAGGAATCATATTCTTCGCTTCATTGGAATCAGGAGTAGGAATAAGAGTTGCGTTAATGATCATATGGCCGTCAACGATCTTTGGCGCCTGACTCATTGGTCCATCTGTCGCGGCCGCGACTGAGGCAACACCAGCTGTGTGCGTCAACTTCGCAATTACTGCATCTGCAGTACCAACAGTTGTCCAGACCTGAGTTGGTTGACCTTCGCCACCCGAGAAGTGTGTGAGAAGAAGATTCTGCGCCTTTACTGAATCAGGAACCTTAGTGAAACTCTGCGCCGTTGAGATACCGGTTGCATGAAGCGTCGAGGCAAAACCAGCAAAGACGATAAGGAGCAAGCCGGTAGCTGCCCAATATTGACGTGGCTTACGAGCAGTTGCATTACCGATCTTAGACCACAGTCCAGCGAGTTTTTCATCTTCAGAGCCATAATGAGGAATACGTGGCCAGAAGATCCAGCGTCCAAAGAGAACGAGGGCTGCAGGCAAGAGAGTAAGAATGGTGATGACTGCGCAGGCAATACCAATTGCTCCTACTGGGCCAAGGCCACGGTTATTGGAGAGGCTAGCAAGCAGAAGCAGAAGAAGTGCGATTGCAACTGTTGATCCTGATGCAACGATTGGTTCTACAACTCCACGCCAAGCATTCTTCATTGCGTCAAAGCGTGATTGGACGTGATGGAGTTCTTCACGATATCTGGCTATTAAGAGCAAGGCATAGTCCGTCGCTGCTCCAAGGACGAGTACCGAGAGGATCCCTTGTGATGCACCATCCAGCGCGATGATGTTGTGCTTGGCCAATTCATAGACGACGGCACCTGCAAAGATAAGTGCTATGCCCGCCGAGAAGAGCGGCAAGATCCATAGAACGGGTGAGCGATAGACAATGATGAGAATGATCGCAACAACAAGTCCAGTTGTGAGGAGCAAGCTTGAATCGAGGGAACCAAAGGCGCCAAAGAGATCAGAGAGAATTGCTGCAATACCTGTGACATGAGATGTCAGGCTGTTCTTGGCTGCAAACTGTGCTGAATAAAAACGGATCGCATCAGTAACGACAGGAAGAGCTGGTTTCTTGTTTGAAAGATTAACGCCAGTTTGATCGGCGTTAAATGGAACATTTGCCAGAATCGCCTTTCCATCTTGCGATGGGAATGCAGTTAGTGGGGTTGCAGGGTCAAGGAAGTCAGAGATCTTCGCTGAAACTCCCGGGATTGGTTTGCCAGCTACATCGACTAGTGGAAGTGCACCGACGGTCTGCAAGAAGGTATTGGTGGCAAGAACATTTGCAGGTGATGCATCGCCGAGGAAGAGAATGAGTTCAGGAAGGGCCTTATTCGCTCCTGTTGAGAAAGAAGCTGTAGCGGCGTTGAAACGCTCGGTCTCAGAAGAACTTGGAAGGAATTTTGAGTTGTCGTTCTTCTGAACGGTCGAGAGCTGGCCAAAGAGTGGCCCGGTGACGCCCGAGACCATAAACCAGGCAAGGACTAGGACGATTGCCAGCCACATCGGCTTGCGATGAGAAGAGACCTTCGAACCATCAGCTGCAGACCTTTTAGACATAGCAAAATCCATTCGTTATCAGTTCGGGAATGGGTCAAGTTTATCCTCCATCGGCTCGGACTTCTCTGCAAACCCCCTAGATTCGATGAATGAGAGGCAAATCTCCAGCCGTGAAGGGAGATATTTAGCGAAAGTTCACCTGCGCAATTAGGCTTACGCGGTGACCATCACCTCCAAGACGTCAGCTAGCTTGGCTCTCAAGAGCCTGGGTCTGATCCCCTATGCGGATGCTCTGACGGGACAGCGGAAGATTCATGCAGAGGTCGCCGATGGCAGCCGCACCAACACCTTGATTCTCCTCGAGCACCCTTCCGTCTATACGGCTGGGCGCCGAACGACTGTTGATGAACGCCCAGTTGATGGAACGCCGGTGGTCGATGTTGATCGTGGCGGAAAGATTACCTATCACGGGCCGGGACAACTTGTGGGTTACCCCATCATTAAATTGAAGAATCGCAATGATGTTGTTGGATTCGTTCGTGAAGTTGAGAGCGCACTCATAGAAGTCTGCAAAGAATTTGGGATTGCGGCCGAACGCTACTGCGAACGCTCTGGTGTCTGGCTTCGCGATGAGAAAGGTGATCGCAAGATTGCAGCAATTGGTATCCGTGTAGCACAAGGTGTCACTATGCACGGCTTCGCTCTCAATGTTGCCCCTGACCTCCTAGCTTTCGATCGCATCATTCCGTGTGGCTTTACCGATACTGGGGTGACATCGATGGCAGTTGAACTTGGTCGCTCCATCACCATTGCTGAAGTAGCGCCTGTTCTTGAAAAACACATGTTTGAAGCCCTGAATCGAGTGAGCGCATGACTATCGCCCCTGAAGGTCGCAAACTCCTCCGTATCGAGGCTCGTAACGCGGCTGTCCCCATCGAGAAGAAGCCAGAATGGATCAAGACCAAGGCACGAATGGGTCCGGAGTACACCGCTCTTCGCTCCCTGGTCGTTCGAGAAGGTCTTCACACTGTCTGCCAAGAGGCAGCCTGTCCCAATATCTTTGAGTGTTGGGAAGACAAAGAAGCAACATTCCTTATCGGTGGTGAACGCTGCACTCGGCGCTGCGATTTCTGCAATATCGATACCGGCAAACCTCTCCCCGTTGATCGCGATGAACCGCGCCGCGTTGCTGAATCTGTCCAAGCAATGGGCCTTCGCTACGCAACGATCACTGGCGTCACTCGCGATGATCTAGAGGATGAAGGTGCGTGGCTCTACGCCGAAACAATTCGCGTCGTGCACGATGTGAACCCTGGCGTGGGTGTTGAGATGCTAGCTCCAGATTTCAGCGGAAATCCAGATCTTCTCAATCAAGTCTTTGAAACCCGACCAGAAGTCTTTGCTCACAATCTAGAGACAGTCCCCCGTATTTTTAAGCAGATCCGCCCAGCCTTCACTTATGAGCGCTCTCTCGATGTTATTTCACAGGCTCGCGCTTTTGGTCTGATCACAAAATCGAATTTGATTTTAGGAATGGGTGAGAGCCGTGAAGAAGTCACTCAAGCCTTGAAGGATTTGCACTCAGCAGGCTGCGATTTGATCACGATCACGCAATACCTTCGCCCAACTCCCTTGCACCATCCCGTCATTCGGTGGGTAAAACCACAGGAGTTCGTTGAACTCTCTCAAGAAGCAGATGAGATTGGATTCCTCGGCGTAATGAGTGGCCCCATGGTTCGCTCTTCCTATCGCGCTGGTCGCCTCTATAAGCAAGCACAAGAAAAGCGTGCATCGATCTAATGGCAGATCTTGTCTATCCGCCTGTGATCTTTACGGTGAAGACCTTCTGGAAATATCTTGGATTGAGATTTGATTTCCGCGGGCAAGAACACCTTCCGCATGCAGGCAAGAGTGGTGGAGCAGTCTTGGCCATCAATCACATTGGCTATCTCGATTTTGCTCTCGCTGGCACAGCCGCGCTCCCGATGAAGCGCTACATCCGCTTCATGGCAAAAAGTGAGATCTTCGATCATAAGATCGCTGGGCCCTTGATGCGCGGAATGCATCACATCAGTGTCGACAGATCAGCAGGATCGGGTGCGTTGGCTCAAGCCTTGCGTGCACTTCGCGCCGGAGAGATCATTGGCATCTTCCCTGAAGGCACAATCTCCCGAAGCTTTGAGATCGCCGAGATGAAATCAGGTGCTGTTCGTCTAGCCCAAGGTGCGGGGGTCCCCGTCATTCCTGTCGCTGTCTGGGGCAGCCAACGCATTGTGACCAAGAAACGCAAACCGGACTTTAAGCGCCACAAGCACCCAGTATCTGTAACCTTCGGTGAACCAATCTTCATCCCCAAGGGTGCAGATATCGCAGCCGAAGAGATAAAACTCAAAGAGGCGATGCTTACCCTTCTCCACCAGGTGCAAGCGAACTACCCTGATGACCCTCAAGGTCAGTGGTGGGCACCAGTCCGCCTTGGCGGAACGGCTCCGACACCCGAACAGGTGGCGCGGGAGTATGAAGAGTACAAAGTGTTAAAGGCTCAAAGGCAGAGTGACTTAAAGAATGAGAAGGAGTAGATGATGTTTGGAAAATCTAAAAAAGCTAAGGCGGCGAATGCGGCGGCGGTTTCAAAGGGAGCAAAGGATGCCCCAGCGAAGCAAAGTCAACTCGCTGTCCTCAAAGATGCTTTCCGACTCGTCAAGACTCATAAGCCACTTGCCTTACTCTGGTGCGCACTCGGCTTTGTCGTGGCAGAGGCGCTCGCAATCTTCTTCGGTAACTCACTGCACCACCCGGTCTACTTTGGAATTCTCGGACTCCCGCTTGGTTTCCTTGTTGCTTTCTTCACCTTCACTCGCTTTGCAAACACTGCTGCCTTTGCATCCATTCAGAATCAACTTGGAGCTGGTGCAAGTGTCTTAATGAGTATTCGCCGCGGCTTCTCCACAACTCCAGCAGTCAATGTCTCTCGTAATCAAGATATGGTCCATCGCACGGTTGGCAGAGCAGGAATCATTCTTGTTGCCGAAGGATCACCAGCTGTTCGCGCATTGTTGATTGATGAGAAGAAGAAGATGGAGCGATTCCTTCCGGGAGTTCCCGTCACAGAGATCATCGCAGGTGATGGTGAAGGCAAAGTTGCTCTGAAGAAATTGCAGAAGACCCTGAAGAAGCTTCCTAAGAAGTTATCGAATAATCAGGTTCGTGAAGTCCGTGCACGCTTGAAAGGCGTCGGTGGACTTTCCATGCCTATCCCCCAAGGGCCGCTGCCCAAGGGTGTAAAGATGCCAAAGCGTTAATTCTTAACGCCGCACCACCACGCTCTTGCAGATGTAATCGTGATAGGCAACGCCATCTTTTCTAAAGAGAGCTGGCAGAAGAAGAATGATGAGCGTTGTTCTCAGAAGAACTCGTAGCGGAGGCAACGCCCCGCCCGTGGTTGAATCAACCACTCTTAAGCGAAAGATCCGTTGACCAGCTGATGACCCCATCAGCGCAGTCAGCAGAGTGACTTCGGTGAAGAAGACGAGCAATCGCTCTCCTTCGTATCCATAATTTCGGCCTGTGAGGCCGTTGATAATCAGGCTAGCGGCGAACCAATCGACGGTGATCGCTGCTAGGCGTGTGCCCATCCCGGCTGGTTGGCCAGATTGTGGTGCCTTGGCACCCTCCGTGGCAGCATCATTGGTCATCTCGCAAGGGTAGCGGGCGAACCATCAACCTGCTCTTTACTCTATGAAACATAACCGTAACATTCGGGTTATGGCATTTTCACGCTAAAGCCTTAGATTTCCCACATACAAGAGGGCCCCGGCGATGCGGTCTCCTTGAAAGCAACCCTCACTATTACGGAGAAGCATGTTTAAGAACTCAGCTGAGATCTTCGATTTCATTAAGAAGAACGATGTCAAACTTATTGACGTTCGCTTCATTGATCTTCCAGGTATCCAACAGCACTTCAATGTTCCTGTTGAATCATTCGACGAAGCAGTCTTCACAGACGGCTTGATGTTCGATGGTTCATCTATCCGTGGTTTCCAAGCGATCCACGAATCAGATATGAAGTTGCTTCCTATTCCATCGAGCGCATTCATCGATCCATTCCGTGCTGAGAAGACTCTCGTTATCAACTTCTCTGTTCACAACCCAATCGATGACACACCGTACTCACGCGATCCACGTGGCGTGGTTGCCAAGGCCGTTGAATATTTGAAGTCAACTGGCATCGCTGATACTGCATTCTTCGCACCAGAAGCTGAGTTCTATCTCTTTGATGAAGTGAACTTCTCTACATCACAGAACGCATCCCACCACTTCATCGATTCGATCGAAGGCGCCTGGAATACCGGAGCCTCCCTCGAAGCAGATGGCACTCCAAACCGTGGTTACAAGACACGTTTCAAGGGCGGCTACTTCCCTGTTTCACCAACTGATCAACTCGCTGATATCCGCGATGAGATGGTTATGACTCTCGGCAAGGTTGGATTACTCGTTGAGCGCTCACACCACGAAGTCGGTACTGCAGGTCAGATGGAGATCAACTATCGCTTCTCTGACATCTTGACCGCTGGTGACGATGTCATGAAGTTCAAGTACATCATCAAGAACGTTGCTTGGAAGAATGGCAAGACTGCAACCTTCATGCCAAAGCCTCTCTTCGGTGATAACGGTTCTGGTATGCACGTTCACCAATCACTCTGGAAGGATGGCAAGCCACTCTTCTTCGGTGATGGCTATGGCGATCTCTCAGATATGGCTCGTTGGTATATCGGTGGTCTCCTGAAGCATGCACCTTCACTTCTAGCCTTCACTAACCCAACTGTGAATTCATATCACCGTCTGGTTCCAGGTTATGAAGCGCCAGTAAACCTTGTTTACTCAGCACGTAATCGTTCTGCCTGTATCCGTATTCCAATCACTGGTTCGAATCCAAAGGCAAAGCGCATCGAGTTCCGTTGCCCAGATCCATCAGCTAACCCATACCTCGCATTCGCTGCGATGTTGATGGCTGGTATCGATGGCATCCAGAACAAGATCGAACCTCTAGCCCCAGTCGATAAGGATCTCTACGAACTCGAGGGTGCAGATGCTGCAGCTATCCCACAGGTTCCTGGTTCACTTCCAGCAGTTCTCGACGAGCTCGAAGCCAACCACGACTACCTCACTAAGGGTGGCGTCTTCACACCAGATCTCATCGAGACTTGGATCGCTTACAAGCGCTCTGCTGAAGTGGATTATGTCCGTCTTCGTCCGCATCCAGCTGAGTTCGAGCTCTACTACGACATCTAAGGGATCTAGACCCTGAAATAGGAGAAGGCCCCCGCGTTGTGCGGGGGCCTTTCTCATTCCAACTTGCACCGCATTCCAGGATCGGATAAAGTTCCACTTGCAAACGATTTGCAACTAGTCATCTAGCTACTCATCTTTACTTAGGGGCGTCAGCCATTGAATCAATCCACCCAACACAAGGCCCAAGGATCGTTCTTGGCTGCCCTCTCTCGGGATGAGCGCAGACGTCTTGCGGCAATGTTCGGTGTGATCTTCTTCCTGCTTATTGGTGGAACTCTCTTGATGTGGGCCGCCACGTCCGGGCATTACAAACTCGCAGATGGCACTCTATTTGGTTGGGGTACCGGTTTCCTGGCGCTCACACTCGGAATGCGCCATGCATTTGATGCAGACCACATCTCTGCGATCGATAACACCACTCGCAAATTGATGTCCGAAGGAAAACGCCCACTCGGCGTCGGCTTCTTCTTCTCACTCGGCCATTCATCTGTTGTTACCTTCTTAGCCATTGTCTTAAATTTCGGAATCAAATCACTCGGTGTCCAGGTTAAAGATAAGAACTCCTCTCTTCACCACTACACAAGCTTGATCGGAACATCAGTAAGCGGCGCCTTCCTGATGCTCATCGCTTTGCTCAACCTGGTGGTCCTCCTCTCTGTTGTAAAGGTTTTTAAGGCGATGCGAGAGGGCCTCTACAACGAGGACGAACTCGAGAAGCATTTGAACTCGCGCGGTTTCATGATGCGCTTCTTTGGTCCAATTGCACGGCGCATTGATACGAGTTGGAAGATGTATCCGCTTGGCATCCTCTTTGGCCTTGGCTTCGATACCGCTACCGAAGTTGCCTTGCTCGTCCTGGCAGGTTCATCAGTTGTTGCCGGCTTACCTTGGTGGGCAATTCTCAGCCTGCCTATGCTCTTCGCTGGGGGAATGAGTCTGCTCGACACTATTGATGGTTCCTTTATGAATTTTGCCTACGGTTGGGCATTCTCTCGCCCGGTTCGCAAGGTTTACTACAACATCGTTATTACTGGCCTATCAGTTATCGTCGCAATCTTCATTGGTGGCTTGGAAGTTGCTCAAGTCTTTGCGACACAACTTAACCTCACCGGCGGCTTCTGGAATTACGCACTTGCCTTCAATATTAATAAGGCCGGTTTCATCATTGTTGCGATGTTTGTAGCGGTCTGGGCCTTCGCCCTTCTCTTATGGCGTTTTGGCAATGTTGAACAACGCTGGCATGACCAAGCTCATGCAGCACAACTCGCGCGTGGTGAAAACACCGACCATGTAGCCGCTGGTATCGAACTCGGGGCAATTAAAGATGGCTTCGTCATCGATTAACTCCGCTAGGCTTTGCCAATGCACAATCTCGCTTCGCTCACTGCAGTTGGTTTTGGACTCCAAGCTTTCGTCACCTTGCTTGTAATCCTTGATCCACCTGGCGCTACCCCGTTCTTCTTAGCGCTTGTTGGCGACCGCACTCCTAAAGAGCGAATCAAGCTTGCTTGGCAAGCAGCTGGCGTCTCTTTCTTCGTCATCACCATCTTCGCGCTCTTTGGAAAAGCTGTTCTCGGATACCTTCATGTATCGATCTATGGCTTGCAAGGTGCAGGTGGTCTCCTCCTCCTTTTAATCTCTCTTGAACTTCTGACTGGCAAGGACAACCCAGATCTGGACGCCCCAAAGGGAAATGTCGCACTCGTTCCACTTGGGACTCCCCTGCTCGCAGGACCAGGGGCGATCGTCACAACGATGCTCTATGCCAATTACGCTCACGGAAGTGC
>CAIJKC010000039.1 GCA_903821145.1 uncultured Actinomycetes bacterium
ACAAGATCGGCTGTGCCATCAGGAGAGCCATCGTCGATGACGAGAATCTCAAGGCCGTGAATCTGTAGATCAAGGCTGCGCCCGATGATCTCAAGGATATTCTCCGACTCGTTATAGGTCGGGATGCAGAGCAGGTAGGTTGACATAATCTATAGATTCTTCATCTACCAGCCAAGAGCTGCGATCAAACGATCGACGCTCGCTCCTAAGCCATATCGCTCTTTGAAGGCATAGATCTCACTCAGATCTTTCGGTGCTGGCGGCAGATTAAGTGTCATCTGTGGCAGCGGAACATCGAGTGCGCAGTGAACAAGTTTTGGGGCAATAGCGATGTAGTCACTCCCCTCGATCAATCTCTTACGCAAAAGTGGGGTGAGGCGTTCGTCATCGTGATGTGCCGCTTCGAGAACTTGTTCAATCGTCGTGAATGCATTTGCAATAACAGCAGCTCCTTTTTCACCAATGCCGCGAACTCCTGGCAAACCATCTGAAGCATCTCCCCGTATCATCGCAAAGAGTGCATAACGATCTCCTGGTATTCCATATTTTGCTGCTATCCAATTTCGATCAACTACTTCTTGTTGTGAAAAACCTTTCGCAAGATAGATAACGCGAACTCGGCGTTCGTCATCTACTAGCTGGAAGAGATCACGATCTCCAGTCACGATGTGAATAGGGCCAGATTCATTAATCGAGAATGTGGCGATCAAATCATCGGCCTCATAATTATCAACTCCCACCATGGGAAATCCAAAGAGATCAAGGAGATCAAGGAGAAGGGGTATTTGAGGTGCGAGAGTATCTGGCTCATCCTCCTCACCTTCTTCATCAACACGGTTGGCTTTATAACCAGGGAAGAGATCTGTGCGCCATGTTGGTCGCCAATCCCCCTCAAGGCAGGCAACAATCCGATTTGGCTGATACTGAGTAATAAGACGTGCAGTCATATCGAGGAAACCGCGTATGGCATTGATAGGTATGCCATCTGGAGAGACCAATGTGTCAGGCATTCCGTAATAGGCGCGATACCAGAGTGAGGCGCTGTCGATTAAGAGAAGACTCATGCAACCGCACCTGCATAGCTAATGATTCCCCGATCGACGCGTTCAAGAGCGCTACGAGCAACTTCTTCAAGATGGGGTGATGCAATGGCGATCTGTCGCAAAAGGTCGATGATTTGTTTCATCGAGCGCACAAAATCACCGACCGTGAGCTCTGTTCCCTTAAGAATTGCAGTCAAAGAATGACCGCTTGCCCAACGATAGGAAGCCATACAAAAGCCTAAATCAGGCTCCCTCGTAGGCTCTAGGCCAACCTCTTCTTCATCTTCATGGATAACTTTCCAGGTATGCGTGAGCTCTTGCAATGCCTTTTGCACTCCCCCATGGGGAACTTTTGGTGTTTCATCCCGTCGAGCTTCATAGACAAGCGCGGAAAGAACACTGACGATCTCAGAGGCATTGAGTGAATCGAATGCTCCTTGACGGATCATCTCGGCAATCAGCAAATCGGTCTCCCCATAAATTTTCGCGAGCACTAATCCCCACTTGGTGATGACCCCGGATTCCAAGTAGCCATATTTTTCCAACATGATTTGAACAAGATCAAATCTGCGAGCGATCACATCCGTTCGATTACTAACACGATCGGTCAGCCCTTTTATCTCGCGTCGAAGACGTCCTGCTCTTTCGGCTATACGCGCATGGACCTCTCGATCCGCACACCCGTGGCATGAGTGATTACGTAATGATTTGCGGAGAGAAATGATCTCTTCCTCGATGAGGAGTGCCTTGGACTTCTTCTGTTTATTCATCGACTTTTCGAGCTCTTTGATGTCGGCCCTGATCGTCCAATATTCATCAAAGTCACCGAGGTGACATTGCATCTCTTCAATCAAGGAAGCTAGACCGCTCTCATTTCTCTTTATCTGTCGAGCAAGACCAACCACAGCCTTATCGGCTTGATATTGAGCAAAGGATGCTTCAAGGCTTGTTCGAGCCCGTTGCGCGCCGAACTGTGAGATCAAATTGATGGTCATGTTGTAGGTTGGTTTGAAGGAACTCTTCAATGGATAGGTGCGTGTTGAGGCAAGTCCTGCGACAGAGGCGGAGTCAACATCTTTATTCCACAAGATAACGGCATTACCTTCGATGTCGATTCCACGTCGGCCGGCTCGACCTGTGAGTTGGGTGAACTCCCCCGGTGAGACCGAGACATGCGATTCCCCGTTCCATTTACTCAATTTCTCAAGCACTACAGTCCTAGCAGGCATGTTGATACCAAGAGCCAATGTTTCGGTGGCGAAGACACACTTGACGAGCCCCAACTGGAAAAGCTCTTCCACAGTCTCCTTAAAGGAGGGAAGCAGGCCAGCATGGTGGGCGGCGATACCGCGTTCCAGCGCCTCCAACCATTCGTGAAAACCAAGGATGGCAAGATCTTCATCGGGGATATTCTTTGTTGCACGAAAGACGATCTCACGGATTTGTGAGCGTTCTTCGGCATTGGTGAGCCGAATCCCAGCGGTGAGGCATTGATGCACCGCAGCCTGACAGGCATTTCTTGAGAAAATAAAAGTAATCGCTGGAAGTAAGCCCTCCCGTGCAAGTTTCTCAATGACATCAGCACGATTGAGCTGACGAAGTTTTGGCGCAGCACTCTCTGAATCGCGCCAGTTTCTTTGATTGGTCTTGCCTGAAGCGCCATACTTCACGCGAACTTGTCGGTAGCTCTCCTTCTCTAGCCTCACGATCTCAGGGTTGATCTTGCCCGTCTCGAGGAAGAGGTCGAGCAATTGATTACCGAAGAGAACGTGTTGATAGAGAGGCACGGGACGTACCTCACTCACAATCACTTCAGTATCACCACGAACGGCATTGAGCCAATCTCCAAATTCTTCGGCATTCGAGACCGTCGCAGACAGAGAAGCAACTTGGATCGACTCTGGCAAGTGAATGAGAATCTCTTCCCAGACCGCTCCCCTGAACTTATCGGCAAGGTAGTGAACCTCATCCATAACGACGAAACCAAGATCTCGCATGGTGTGAGAATTTGAGTAGATCATGTTGCGAAGAACTTCAGTTGTCATGACGACGAGAGGAGCCTCTGAGTTGATAGTGGTATCACCGGTGAGCAATCCGACCCTATTCTCGCCATACATCTCTTTGAGGTCTTGATACTTTTGATTGGAGAGAGCCTTGATGGGAGCCGTGTAGAAACATTTCTTTCCCTGTTGAATCGCAAGAAAGGCTGCGAATTCACCAACGATTGTCTTGCCAGCCCCTGTGGGAGCGGCGACTAAGACGCCCTTGCCATCTTCTAACGATCTGCACCCAGCGATCTGAAAGTCATCGAGTTCAAAAGGAAATTGACTAGCGAAAGCTGCTACCTGGACATATCTATTGCGAGCCTTGGCCGCAGCAAATCGCTCTGATGGTGATAGCTCTGTTGTCATTTCCAGACCCGCAGTGAACCTGGTTCTACATCCACTGAAATCGGAAGATTGGCAACAAACTCACCATCGGCGAAAGCCTTGGCATCTGCCTCAATGTGGATCCTCTTGCCGCGAAGCATCTCCACCGCAGGATGGGTGATGTGTTTTCCTCGGTATACCTTCGGAAAGACTCGAAGAAGTTGCGGGATGCTGACCTTGTTCACGATCACCAGGTCGAGGACGCCATCAGCGTTGTCAGCTCCTGGGCTGATCAACATCCCTCCCCCATAACTTGGACCGTTGGCGATAGCGATCAACATCGCCTCTCGCTCAAAGACCCTTCCATCTAATTCAATGGTGAAGTGAATCGGCTTGAAAACGGAGAGTTCTCGAAGAAGAGCGAATACGTATTTGGCCTTTCCCTTCACATACTTGAGACTGTTTGCTCGTTCATTGACAAGTGCGTCAAATCCCAAGCTGAGCACCTGGACAGCATGGTGCTTTTGACCACGAGCGGAGATTGCGAATGAATCGAGAGCAACCGGCTCACTTTGAACGGAGTCAAGAATCTGACGATGCGTCTGTCCCTTTGTTCCGATCTCACGGGCAAAATCATTTCCTGTGCCACCAGCGATAACTGTAAATGGGATGTTGAATTCTTTGATTACAGGCAGAAGGGTATGGAGAAGTCCATCACCCCCGACAGCGATGAGCCCATCGTAGGTGCCCTCGCTTAAGGCTTGGGAGATGGAGTCAAGCATCATCTTCTCACCGAGGACAGATATCAAGGTGCAGGTGTAACCACGCGATGTGGCGATCTCAATGAATGAATCAGCCTTCTTGCGAGAACGGCCCCTACCGGAACGTGGGTTGGCAACAACGAGGAGATGAGTCGTCATTGCGAAGAAACTCGCTTAACCCGACGTCTATCTATAAGCAGAGCGATAGCGCCAGCTATGAAATAGAGAGCGACTAATGGCAAGGTCAGAATGGTCATCGTGAGCGGATCACCCGTCGGAGAAAAGGCTGCAACAAAAAGTGCTATCCCGAAAATTGCCATCCGCCAAGGTTTCAAAATCGCTCGCCCACTCACCACTCCAGCAAGATTGAGTGCGATCAACAGGACTGGCAACTCGAATGCTCCCCCGAAGACGAGAATCAACTTGAGGACAAAGTTCAGGTAGTCATCGAAACGAACCAGATTATTAAGTGAGGATGGAGTGAACCCCAAGAGAGTTTTAACGGCCATGGGAAGAGTGAGATAACCAAGGAAGGCACCACCAAAGAAGAAGGGTGCGGCGATTGCTATAAAGGCAACGGTATATTTCTTTTCACGTTTATGAAGACCAGGAGCTACAAAAGCCCAGAGTTGATAGAGCCAAAAGGGTGCGGCGATAATGACGCCCACAAGAAAAGAGACTGTCACTTGAAGATTGAGTGGCCCTAGAACTCCATTGATGTAGAGAGAGCCACACTGGCCAAGGCCAGATATATTTGCACGCTTGAGATCACAAATCGGTTTTGCCAATTCGTTGACTATTTTTGGATAGAAGATCCAACCGACGGCAGAAGCGAGAACGATCGTTGCGGCGGCTCGGACTACGCGTTTACGCAACTCTCGAAAGTGCTCGAGAATGGGCATCCGGCCACCCTCATGGGCAACCATTAAGAGATCTACTTTTTCTGGTCTGAATCGGGCTTTGTGTCATCGCCCGTATCTTTAAGCTCTGACTTGAAGATCTTCAAAGATTTCGCAATCGATTTAGCTGAATCTGGAAGACGCTTGGCTCCAAAGAGAACAACCAAGATGAGAATGATAAAAAGCCAGTGGCTCGGCTGGTCTAAACCCATGAGAACTCCCCGTTCATATCTGCCCTGCAGCCGAACTTCGACCCCGGCACCTTGGCAAGATTAGCGGTATTGGTTGAGAATCGCATCCAAACGACGATAGAACTGCTCGGCGAAGTCTGCGGGTCCAAGGATCTCCACTCGGCCAGGAAGCGCTAAGAGCTCCCGAGTGAGCCACTCACGGTCTCCGATCGTAAATGTCGCCTTGAGTTCACTTGCGTGAGGTTCGACTCTCTCCACGATCGAGGCATGAGCCTCCAAGAAGAACCGATTACGAGGGTCCATCAAGACGTCAACCTGTTCGAGCGATCGTGGGCTAGAAGGCGAGGATTGATCAGCGGGAAGAGTATGTGCCGTTGGCACTACCCCAGTGATGCGGTCATGTCTGAAATGGCGTTCCTCCCCCGACCTCACGCAATATGCGACCGTGTATAGGTACCCGCGTTCGCTATAGGTAGAGATCGGATAGATCAAGCGTGTGGTGATCTCATCAGCACTTGCAGAGCGATACTTGATTTCGATACCGCTTGAACTCGCTATGGCCTTCTCAATTTCTACATCACATTCTGAGCTCTGCACTGTGGATGAAGTGAATACCGAAGCCGGTGAGCCGGCACCGTCGCTCAGCAATTTTGCGAATCGGGCTTGCAAAGAGAGCGCTTTAAGCCGTAGCTGCGGATCAGTCACCAACGGGATGAGCAATTCGAGGCCAAGGGTCAAGGAGGTGATCTCTACTCGCGATAATCGACGAGGCTTATCGAGATTTTGTGGGTTAGTGATCGCGACATAATCAGCAGATAGTTCCATATCGATCAGTTCAGAGTGCGAATGTCCTGGTAGACCACACATAAAGAGCATCTCGAGATCCTTGAAAATCTGGGCAGGACTACTTGCGAATTTTTCAGCAATCTCATTAATCGTCAGTCCAGGATTGTTGGAAAGGAATGGAATGAGATCTAGGGCGCGTGCGGTGCGTTCTAGCGCGGATTCAGCCATGGATCTTCTCCTTCATCCATGTGACAAATAAGGAACGAAGTTCGATCGGCTCTACCAGTATCGCCGAGGTAGCCGAGCGCGCAATCTCTTCAAAGAGTTCGGTTTGAGAGGTGTAGGTGATGAGTGCGCTATCCCAATCCTCATCAAAAGGAGTAAGAGATGCAATGGAGCGAAGTTCCTGGGATTTACCCACGCGAAGTCGCACTGTTGCGGTGCGTTCTTCCTGAGATTCACTAGGCATGCTCAACTCTTGGTTAAGATCGAAGTCGATTGGGCGCACGAACCCACCTGCGCTCTTCTCGGCAGTGAGATCCGGATCAATTCGCACCACTTTGAATCGTCGAATCCCCTCCTTTTCAAGATCGAGACCAATCAGATACCAGAAGCCATCGCTAAGTCCGAGGCCGTACGGTGCAACTCTTCGGTGGGTCTCGTTCAAGCCGTGATAAGTGAAATGAATGATCCTGCGTGATTCAACGGCCTCCCACAAAACTTCGAAGTGATCAGCTGGAATTTCAGTGCGCATGAAGGGCAGAGATAGATCTTGTTCTTCATGTGGTGAAGCAATCGATTCAACTTTCCGAATCGCTCGCTGCCCATTTTTTGAGAAGAGAGAGTTCTGCCAACGACTCGCCGCCAGAGAGAGCAGCGATAGTTCCTCACTATCTATCTCTCCGATGTCGAATGTATATCTTTGAGGATTGATCCGGTATCCGGCCTCATCATCGAAGAGTGGATCCTCCGTCCCCACTTCAATATCTAAACCGAGTTCGCGCAAGTCGTTTTTGTCACGTTCAAACATTCGCTCCATGGTTTCAGGGCTGCCGGTGTAACCTGCCACACTCTTGAAAATCTGGCTCTTCGACATGTAGCGCCGTGAGGCCAGAAGCGCCATAGTGAGATTAATTAACCGCTCACTCTTGTGTGGCCCAGCCTCGCTCATGGCTTAAAGATAGAGGTTGGAGCCAGATTTGCTATCCTCACGGCATGAAAATCAGTCGCCTCCCCTTCCCAGCCTCCTTGGGCCTCGCCTCGGTCCTGCTTGCAGCAACCGTGGCACTTTCAGGCTGCACTACTAACGGCGGGGTAACCACCAAGCCAGCGACTCCATCACCTACTGAAAAGGGCACCATGACCTCTGAACCAACCGCGATCAACTTCCCTACCGTCAATGGATCACTAGGCAGTGCACCAGTCATAGTGAAACCTAAGGATGCACCTCCAGCAGGCCTTGAGATCAAAGATCTCGTCGTAGGCACAGGAGCAAGCGTTGTTCCTGGGGCAACGATTACCGCCCACTATGTCTTGATGGGGTGGAGTAACGGAGCGATTATTGACTCATCGTGGAGTCGCGGAACTCCGCTCACCATTAGTCTGAATCAAGTTATTCCAGGATGGCAGCAAGGTATGGTCGGGATGAAGGTCGGCGGTCGCCGTGAACTTTTGATCCCACCAGCTCTGGGTTATGGCGCTGCAGGTTCAGGACCCGTCGCACCAAATGAGACTCTTATCTTCGTCGTGGATCTAACCGCTACGAAGTAGTTTATTCTTCAGCAGGTAAGCCGTAGGAACCCTTTGATGGGCGTCGCCTACGCAGCGGCGCTGTGACACCGGGAGCTAGTCGTCGTGCGATGATGAGAAATCCTGTGTGACCGATCATCCGATGTTGAGGTCTGACTGCAAGACCTTCGTGATGCCATCCTCTGATGATCGTCTCTGTGCTCTCTGGCTCTGTGAAGCAGGCTGAATTCTTAATCGTCTCTGCCATCTCAGATAGCTGTGTTGTCGTTGCAACATAGGCGAGAAGGACTCCCCCTGGATCTAAAACTTCCTGGGCCATCTCAACACACTCCCACGGTGCGAGCATGTCCAAAACGATACGGTCATACTTCTTCTCTCGATCGACTTCATCTTGCAATGAGCCAACAGAAAGTGACCAATTTTCCGGAACCCCTCGAAAATATTCGGTGACATTCTTTGTTGCAATCTGAGCAAAGTCATCTCGGCGTTCAAATGAATCGACCGAGCCTGACGGCCCTACAGCCCGAAGCAAAGTGATGGTGAGGGCGCCAGAGCCAACTCCGGCTTCAAGGACGCGCGATCCTGGTGCAATATCTGCGGTTCCCACAATCATCGCTGCATCTTTTGGATAGACAATCGTTGCACCGCGTGGCATCGAGAGAACA
>CAIJKC010000040.1 GCA_903821145.1 uncultured Actinomycetes bacterium
CAATCGATTATTTTTCTTATAACTGATCTGGTAGCCAGTGACTATGAAAAAGGTATGAAACAGCTGAATGCCCGCCACGATTTTATACTGGTACACATCAGCGACCCACTCGACAAAGCGCTTCCTCTCAGTGCCCTTCTTGACCTTGAAGAACCCGAAACCGGTTTGCGTATAACGGTTGATGCCGCCAGTCGCCGTGAAGTTGCCCGCTATCGCAAGGAGCAGTCAAGGCTGCATGAAGAGCTTAGGCAGCGTCTCCGCCGGATGCGAATCGATACGGTATTTCTCGATACAGACCGATCCTTTATCGGCGACCTCAACTCTTTTTTCCGGTATCGTGAACGGAAGGTGTGAGGGGCATAGGTCCGGTTCGCCGAAGTGGCTGCTTTTATTGCTGCTTGCTGCGCTTCCGATTATGATGGTCCCTCTCTTTTCTGCGGGGGCATCAGGGGCTGTTTCCGGTGTAACGGTGTCGGTTACACCCGACAGTGTTCTTGTCGGTGATCGTATCCATTGCACCATTGGTGTCCGCCACTCCGCAAACGATGTCGTCTCGCTTGAAGGTATAGACAGCCTGTCGGCGCAGCCATTTGAGCTGATCAATCGCAGACAGTCATCCGCAGTTGTATCCCCGGGGACCCGTCAGGAGCGGTTTGATTTTGAGCTTGCAGTTTTCGGTACTGGACGGCAGCCTGTTCCCAGGTTTACTGTGGTGTTTCGCAACAACCAGGGCAAGCTCTTAACCCGTGAGCTTTACCGGCCATCGATCGCCGTGTTTGTCAGGGCGCTTACAGACTCAACCATGAGGGAGCTCAGGCCGATAAAGCCGCCTGTAAAGCCAATGATTCCCCTTTTGCTGCTCTTGCCGGTTCTCCTTGGAGTGTTTGGTATTGCCGGTGTTGTGCTGCTCGTGCTTTTTATCATCAAGCGCACAGTGCGTTCGAGTGTTGAAAAAGTTGATCCCGGTCAGGTTGCCCAGCGAAAGCTTCGCAAACTTGGTTCGAGGCTTTCAGCCGGAATGCCGCCGCCGGAATGCTATGAAGAGCTCAGCAACATAATGCGAACTTTCCTTGAAAAGCATTACCGCATCAGGGCGCTTGAGGCTGTGACGCAGGAGATTGAGCGCAATCTGAAAAAGCTTGGTGTCGCAGGTTTTGAATCAGGATTACATCCGTACCGCTCGAGCCAAGGGACTATCAGAGCGAACTGTGATTATGCGCCATGCCTTCCGCAACACCATGATTCCGTTGACCACGATCATTGTCGTCGATTTAGCTGGCATCATCGGGGGAGCCATCATCACCGAGCGCGTCTTTGGTTGGTCTGGAATGGGAACGCTCTTCAACGGTGCCATCGGTGGATTTGACCTCAATCTTTTGATGGGTGTCTTCTTCTGTACTGCGACACTTTCAGTACTTGCGAACTTGGTCTCCGACCTTCTCTATTCCGCCCTTGATCCACGTATTCGCGTAGGGAGCAAATAATGGCCTTCGGTCGTAAAAAGAATTCTGGAGAAATTTCACAGACAGATGGTGGCGAGAACGCTATCGCCAACAAAGAGGTCGAAGGCTTAAGCCAACGCCAAATAGTTCTCCGTCGTTTTGTTCGCCACCGCGCTGCGATGATCTCGCTCTTTGTTTTGATCTCTGTGATTGTCTTTGTCTTCACAGCAAGTGAGTTCCATATCGGCCCTCTTGGATGGAATGGCTGGTGGCATTACACCATCAATCAGACCCCTGATCTGATTCGTTGCCCGAATGGAAATGTTGGCTGCCCAACACTGACGATCACACCTGGGAAAGGCTTTGGTCTTGGAGCACACCCGTTTGGTCAAGATGATATCGGCCATGATTATTTTGCACTCGTAATGCGGGGAGCTCAACGCTCACTCCTCGTCACCTTCATCATTGGAATAGTTGCAGGAACTATTGGAACGGTCGTTGGTTCGATCGCGGGTTTTTATCGTGGCACTATCGACAACATCTTGATGCGTCTGGTTGATTTCCTCATCACAATCCCATCAATCATCATCGGAGCTGTGATCGGTTTCCACTTCGGCAACCTGGGTGCAACCTTCTTGGCTCTTTACCTTGGCCTCTTTGCCTGGACTGGTCTCTCACGTCTTGTCCGTGGTGAATTCCTAACTCTGCGTGAACGCGACTTTGTTGACGCAGCTCGCGTGGCTGGTGCTTCTAACCGCCGTATTATCTTTAAGCATATTCTTCCGAATGCAGTTGGTGTGATCATCGTGTCGATCACCTTGCTGATGTCTGGTGCAATCCTGCTTGAGACAGCTCTCTCATACCTTGGTTTTGGTGTGGTTGCCCCTGATGTCTCCCTTGGTTTGCTCATCTCGCAATATCAAGATTCTTTCACAACCCGTCCTTGGCTCTTCTGGTACCCAGGACTCTTTATTATCACGATCGCCTTGAGTATTAACTTCATCGGTGATGGTCTTCGTGATGCCTTCGACCCACGTCAACGCCGTCGCATTACAAAGAAGGACCGCGAACGCGCAACAGAGATCAAGAAGGAGCGTGACGCGCTCTAATGAAAAACCTTCTAGAAACTAAGCGCGTAGAAGGCGAGCGCGATTACCAAACTGCCAAGAGTGATTCCGGCGCCACGATAATTAATGCTCACATGACTCTCACAACCGGTGAGACCCTTCTCGTTGAACTCTTTCAGACGCAACTTCGCGATGTAGCTGGCTTGTCCGCTATCACTGCGTGGGGATTCACCGGGTCTGATCTGGTTATCGAATCCGATATCCATGCCTTTGACTTCGCTGGGATGAACACTTCTCGCGTGGTATCGGCCGGGAGCGGGAGCCGCCCAGGCGTAGATGGTCTTGCCCCCGACCTGAATGCTCATCGTGTATCGGGCCTCAATGGCTTCCACTCGGTGCCAACCAACAGTGACCTGCTGCAGGGGATTAGTAATACAGATTCCCTCATCGAAGATCTCTACCTTGGGATGAACGAAGAGCAGATAGGCACCGCTGAGAATAAAGCTTGCCCATGCAATGGCTACGAGGTCGGCCTTAAGAGTTCTGGTCGCAATCGTCTCAATGACAAGAGCAAGAACAATGAATGCAGTAACGCCAGCGGAGAGCCAGATCGTGCGCGGGCGATAAAGAAAGACATTACTTCTAGAACTCATAGAGCAATCTTCTCACAGCAACCTGGATTGGAAGGGTCACAATCATGAGCGATCCAGTACTGAAGGTACAGAACTACACCGTTGAGTTCTGGGTAGATGGCACCTGGTATCCAGCTGCGATCAATATGAACTTTGAAGTGGCAGCGGGTGAGGTCCTAGCGATCGTGGGTGAGTCAGGCTCTGGTAAGTCGACGACTGCAATGGGCATCATGTCCCTTCTTGCAACGAATGCTCGCACATCAGGCTCGATCAAGATCAAGGGCTCTGAAGTTCTGGGTGCAGATAATGCCACCCTTCGTAAGTTTCGTGGAAAAGAAGTTGCCTACATCTTCCAGGAGCCAATGACTGCGCTGAACCCGGTCTATACCGTTGGTTTCCAGATCGTTGAAACTCTTCGTACTCACTTTGATATGGGACCAAGCGAAGCTCGCCTTCGTGCTATTGAACTCATCAGCATGGTGGAAATCCCTGAGCCAGAGACAGCCTTTGATAAGTATCCACACCAGCTCTCTGGTGGACAGCGTCAACGTGCGATGATCGCGCAATCACTTGCTTGTGATCCAGCGCTCTTGGTTGCAGATGAACCAACAACAGCACTTGATGTGAC
>CAIJKC010000041.1 GCA_903821145.1 uncultured Actinomycetes bacterium
AGTCTTTACCCGTGATGAAGAGAACTTATTAATGACTCTACCTGTTACCTTTGCAGAAGCTGCTCTAGGTGCAGATATTGCAGTTCCCACTATTGACGGCGAGGAAGTGAAAGTTCGCCTTGCTCCTGGAACACAAAACGGAAAAACGCTACGCGTGAAGGGCCGAGGCATTACTCGTAACCATAAGACCGGAGACCTGCTTATCACTATCGACGTTGTCGTCCCACAACGCGTTGATGGCAAAGCAAAGAAAGCACTTGAAGATTTTGCAGCGACCATGAAAGACGATGATGAAAATCTACGGGCAGATCTAGCTCAGAGAGCTCGTGCATAATGGCTAACGAAGGTGTTCCAACAGATGAAGAGGCAGTCTATGTCATCTCCATCGCTGCCGAGTTATCAGGCATGCATCCGCAGACTCTGCGCCAGTACGATCGCCTTGGCTTAGTTTCACCAGGTCGAGCAACAGGCCGGGGCCGCCGCTACTCACTTCGCGATATCGCATCACTTCGCAACATTCAACGACTTGTTGGTGAAGGTGTCAATCTGGCAGGTATTGCACGAATAATTGAACTTGAATCAGCTGTTGCAAATATGGCGCTAGAGATGGCGAAACTTCGTACAGAAGTGGATGCTCTCCTTGAAGCAAATCCACCTAAAGGGCTTATGCGACGTGATGTGAGTCCTGTTGTTGTCTATAAGCAAGAAGATTAAGTATTAAGTATTAAGCCTTAAGCATCAATCCATCGATCTTGGTATTCCAATTAGGGATAACCTTGCCGGTAGGTGCACCCAAAACATCTTCAATCATTGATCCATAAATATTTCGGAAATCAGTTGTTACTGCGAGATCCCCATTCACTAATTTAGAGAGGGATGGTTCATCGCCGAAGAATTGGCCACCATTGACTCCTTGACCTAGAACAAAGACTGGACCAGAAGTCCCATGATCTGTTCCACTTGTGCCATTTGCTTTGACTCTACGACCAAATTCTGAGTGGACCATAACGGTTACATCATTAGCACGATCTGTGGCATGAACCTGAGAGAGGAATTTTGTAATTGCTGTGGAGACCGTTCCAATCAAAGCGCTCTGTGCCTTGACTTCATCAGCGTGGGTATCGAAACCACCCAGTGATACTGCCCAAACTTTTGTGGGGGCGCCGGCGGCAATGAGTTTTGCGACAATATCGAGTTGTTGTGAGAGGGAAGTGTCAGATCCAAAATTCCCTCCAATTGCAGATGGAAGATCATCCGGAACTGGTGCAGGCTTCGAAAGGACTGGCTCAATCTTCTTGCTCAGACTCATAAGGTCACCAAAGGAGGCAGCTGCGGCTGCTTGTAGTGGTGAGTCAGAGGATGAACTCTTGCCAAGGGCTTTGAACTCCTGCCCCATAAGACCCTTGGGTACTACAAGTCCACCTAATGGGAGCACCGACCCTGAATTTTTCACACCAGCAAGCAATGGCGGCAGAACAGAGCCAAGACCAATCGCTTTAAAAGGATCTGCCGGTTGGGTATCGAGCCAGCGACCTATCCAACCTGAGTTGAGGAAGGTGTGAGGAGAGGCAGTTTGCCAAAATGCCATCGAACTGAAGTGTGAATAATCAGGTGTTGGGTACCCAACACCGCGAATGATTGCGAGCTGACCGCGATCCCAAAGTGTTTTAAATCCAACCATCGTTGCATTGAGCGCAAGATCATCAACGCCAAGCGGGATAACATCTTTTGCAGTGAGAGAGATTCCGGGACGAGATGCTGAATAAATAGGATCTTTATAAGGAACAAGTGTATTTAATCCATCATTTCCACCATAGAGAGTCACAACAACAAGTATTGGCGTGCCAGTTGGCATAGGCCTGGTCTGCGCAGCCTCTGCAATGCTTGCAAGGGATAGTTGTGTGGCTGCAGCGCCAGCAGCGCTCATGCCCGTGAGTTGTAGGAATTTACGGCGTGAGAAGGTATCCATAATTATCCATTCACCACATACTCTGGACTACACAGTGCGAGTGAAACAATCTGTGCAGTTGTTAACCCTGAACCCCGAATGACAGCTTTTGTGCGGGTACTGAACTCAGGTATTCCAAGCCAATCAGTTAAAGCATTCTCCATAGTCAAACCCTTAAGGCCATTGATTGGTGAGGTATCTCCTTGAGCCACCAGGAATGCTGCAAACCCTATTCTGTATTGCGTAGATGCAATATTGAGCCAAGCCTCGTCATAAGGCCACCCTCCAACGTTCGGTGGATTAAATGGGTACTGCCCTAGTTTGTCCAAATAGTTAATGATTTGCGCTCGATTTTGCGCAGTCGAAGGTGTGATTTTAAGTGCACGGCAGGCTGCGACAAACCATTCAACAGGTGATCTGACCTGACTTAACAAAGGATCTGTGCTTGTTACATATGTAGCAATCTTTTGCACGGCAGGCAGAATCTCGCGATTAACAAAGGTTGAGGCGATATCTGATGGTGTCGGTAAGGAGGTAGACATCAATCTAAACCAAAGGCGATCAGTGATGAACTTCTGGTTATCAGGTCGCGCAACAAGGGTATTGATGATGCTCGAAGCATCCCACGAGCCAGTATTTCCAAGAATTATAAAAGTTGTCGCATCATGGCGTTTAGGTTCAAAGGTAAATGTTCCCGCAGTGCGGTCAACGGTATAGCCAGTCAGACCGCGAGCAACAGATTTGACATCATCTTCACTGTAATGACCAACACCCAAGGTAAAGAGCTCCATCAACTCTCTCGCCAAATTTTCATTAGGAGCGGTCTTAATATTTGCTCCTGCATCAAGCCAATACATCAGAGCTGGATCAATGACCATCGCTTGCGCCATCTCTTTAAAATTACCTAAGGCATTTTTGCGCAGCGTCTCATTTTGAATCTTCATGGGCCGGGCATAGGCGAGTTTGCCAAGGGAGGTCGCCCAGTGACCATGCCAAAACCATGTGATTCTCTCTCTCAGACCGTGATCAGCGAGCACCATTCGGTCTAACCACCAAAGTTCAAGATTGATCCGGTCTGACCTTTGGTTTGTTTCAAAGGCAACTCGCTCTGGAGTTCCTGATGGTGGAAAATCTCCACGGTCTGGAAAATCTGGTTCAACAACCTTTGTTAATCCAATATCAGTGGTTGGTGGAGTAAGAAGAAGACTCTGCGCAGCACTGACGCCCATTGCAAGAAGTGAGGCGTACTGTCCAGGCTTTGGTCCAAACCCAAAACGATTGATGAGTCGAGAGATGACCAGGCGATCTGGATTACTCGCCATGGACGCCATAGAAGGAGGGTATCGACTAGACCATAATTCGATAAGGTTCAGAGATGAATTCACGTGAAACCCTCAGGGAAGAGATCCTTAAGAAGGCTGTTGTCCACGGCAAAGTAATCTTGTCATCAGGCAAAGAGGCCGATTATTACGTTGATCTACGCCGCATCACACTCGATAGCGTTGCCGCACCACTTGTTGGTGAAGTAATGCTCGAAGTGACGAAGGATTGGGATTTTGACGCAGTCGGGGGACTCACCCTTGGTGCAGATCCGGTTGCGACAGCGATGATGCATGTTGCGGCATCCAAAGGTCGCAAGCTTGATGCCTTCGTTGTTCGCAAAGCTGAAAAGGCTCATGGCTTACAACGGCGCATTGAAGGACCTGATGTTGCTGGCCGTCGCGTCCTCGCAGTTGAAGATACATCCACCACTGGTGGGTCTGTCATGACTGCAGTGGAAGCACTTCGCGAAGCAGGAGCAATCGTGGTGGGAGTTGCAACAATCGTCGAACGTGGAGCAGCACCATTGCTTGCCGAGAATAATCTCGAATATAAATACGCCTACTCACTAACGGACTTAGGTTTATAAACCTATTCTTCTACAAGTTTTGTAGTTTTATGAGAGATGTTTGCGAGTACGCCACTCTTTAAAGATCTCGAAGGCTAGTGGCAGGACTGTGACTCCTGCAATAACAATAATGATCTCTGTTAAGTACTTTGCGATTGTGTCAGCGAAGGTATTGCCGACGATGTAACCACCCCAGATTAAGGTTTGGGTCCAGATAAGTGCACCAAAGATATTCCAGAAGGCGAAGGTCTTTGTTGGAACCTTGATCATTCCTGACAACGGGTTGATGAGGCCACGGACAACCGGGATGAAGCGTCCCAAAACGATCGCCTTGCCCACGCCATATTTATGAATGTATTTCTCTGCACTCTTAAGCTTTTCTGCACTAAAGAACTTGGAGTTCGGTCGATTAAAGATTTTCACGCCGTAGTTCCAGCCAAGCCAATGGCCAAATTGTGATCCGATGATTGCCGCCAATGGGGAACCGATAGCAACCACAATGATGTTGATGTGATGGCCGGTTGCTGTGACACCGATTCCAGCAGCGAAGAGACCTGCTGTAATAAGTAAGGTATCGCCAGGAAGGCCAATAATCAGGGGTAGTCCGGTCTCAATCGCCAGAACAACGAAGATGATCGCCAGGGCATAGTTGGAGTTGAGGGCACTGGTCACGTTAATAAAACTCATGAGATGAGCCTACCTTGGAGCCCGTGATGGGAAATATGGGCGTTTTGCCCGTTTTTGCATTGTAAAAAGCGTGTGAGCGCCCCTAACCTATGCATGTCGCACGTGACCGGCCTGGCCACTAGAGAAGCAGGCTCGTACTAATCCAAACTCAATGAGGAGTAAATCCACGTGTTAAACAGTCCTGCCGTTCAGGTGACCGGAAACAATCTGATCTACGTTTATGTAGTTCTTGCTGTCTCCCTCGTAGCACTCGCAATCGCATATGCCCTTCGCGCCCAAGTCTTGGCCGCAGATGAAGGCACAGCCAAGATGCAAGAGATTGCAGCTGCCGTTCAAGAAGGTGCAGCCGCATATCTCAACCGCCAATTTAAGACTCTCTCCTACTTTGTAGGAATTGTCTTCGTTCTCCTCTTTGCTCTTCCTGGCCACACCGATATTCGTGTTGGCCGCTCCATCTTCTTCCTCGTCGGCGCACTCTTTAGTGCATCTGTCGGCTACAACGGAATGTGGCTTGCAGTGCGCGCAAATGTGCGCGTGGCAGAAGCAGCTCGTCAAAAGTCAGCGGTCAATGCCGTTCGTATCGCCTTCCGCACTGGTGGCGTAGTTGGCATGACAACAGTGGGCCTTGGATTACTTGGCGCCTCACTTGTTGTGATCATCTACCGCGAAAATGCCCCTGCAGTTCTTGAAGGCTTTGGCTTTGGTGCAGCGATGCTCGCGATGTTCATGCGTGTTGGTGGCGGTATCTTCACCAAGGCAGCAGATGTCGGCGCAGATCTTGTTGGTAAGGTTGAACAGAATATTCCAGAAGATGACCCACGTAACGCAGCGACCATTGCTGACAACGTCGGCGACAACGTCGGTGACTGCGCTGGAATGGCTGCAGATCTCTTCGAGTCCTATGCAGTAACTCTCGTAGCAGCATTGATCTTGGGTAAAGCAGGGTTCGGCGACGCTGGACTTATCTATCCATTGATCGTGCCCGCAATCGGTATCGTCACTGCAATTATCGGTATCTTCATTACCAAACTACGTCCAACTGATAAGTCAGCAATGACTGCGATCAATCGCTCATTCTTTATGTCAGCGATTATCTCGGCAGTTCTCGTTGGATTTGCAACATTTACCTACCTTCCAACATCACTCAAGCAACTCTCTGGTCTATCAACAGAAGCTGCTAATGCTGGCGTAAATCCACGTATCTTGGCCTTTGGCGCAGTCTTGATTGGAATCGTTCTCGCTGCAGCAATCCAACTCCTTACTGGCTTCTTCACTGAAGTTGGCAAGCGACCAGTAAACGATGTTGCCGCATCCTCTAATACAGGTGCAGCAACTGTCATCCTCGCTGGTATCTCAGTTGGTTTTGAATCTGCTGTTTACTCAGCACTTCTGATCGCTGCCGGTGTCTTCGGTGCATTCTTACTTGGACATGGTTCAATCGTTCTGAGCTTGCTCGCCGTATCACTTGCTGGCACAGGCTTACTCACCACAGTGGGCGTCATCGTTGCGATGGATACATTTGGTCCAATCTCAGATAACGCTCAAGGTATCGCTGAAATGTCTGGCGATGTTAAGGGTGAAGGCGCACAGATCCTCACATCCCTCGATGCAGTCGGAAATACAACGAAGGCGATCACTAAGGGAATTGCGATTGCAACAGCAGTACTTGCTGCAACCGCCCTCTTTGGTGCATTTACTGATGCGATCAAGAAGGCTGTTGCCGATACTGGCAAGGCTGTCTCAGATCTTCAGTTCAATGGCGTACTCGATGTTGCAAACCCACGTAACCTCGTTGGTTTGATCATCGGTGCAGCAGTGGTCTTCATGTTCTCTGGCCTTGCAATCAATGCAGTGAGCCGCGCAGCCGGCGCTGTCGTGCACGAAGTGCGCGAGCAGTTCCGCTTGCACCCAGGAATCATGTTGGGCACTGAGAAGCCAGAGTATGGTCGCGTTGTAGATATCTGCACACGTGACTCATTGCGCGAGCTTTTAACCCCAGGACTTCTTGCAGTGATGGCACCAATCGCAGTGGGCTTTGGCCTCGGCGTTGGCGCACTCGGTGCATACCTTGCTGGTGCTATTGGTACGGGTACTTTGATGGCTGTCTTCTTATCTAACTCAGGCGGAGCTTGGGATAACGCGAAGAAGATGGTCGAAGATGGCAACCACGGCGGCAAGGGCTCTGAAGCTCATAAAGCCACAATCGTGGGCGACACCGTCGGAGATCCATTTAAGGACACTGCTGGTCCTGCAATCAACCCATTGATCAAGGTGATGAACCTCGTTGGCTTGCTCATCACACCTGCTGTGGTCAGCTTGGCACTCGGTGGTCATAACACCATCAACAAGGCGATTAGCGCTGGAGCAGTTCTTGTGATTATCTTTGCAGTAGTGCGATCACGTCGAGGTTCGACCGCTATCGCTTAACCGCAGATTTAACAGAAGAAAGAAGTTTGTGTTAGACCATGACTAAGTTAGTGATCGTCGAGAGCCCCGCCAAAGCACGGAAAATTGGCGGGTATCTCGGCGATGACTATGTCGTTGAAGCATCTGTTGGCCACATTCGCGATCTACCGCAACGCGCAGCCGATATCCCAGCCGAATATAAGAAGATCGCTTGGGCTAAAGAGGGTGTCAATATTGAAGAGGACTTTGCTCCTCTCTATGTCATCAATCCAGATAAGAAGAAGAAAGTTGCAGAGCTCAAGGCTCTGATGAAAGATGCCGATGAGTTAATCCTGGCAACCGATGAGGACCGCGAAGGCGAAGCAATCGCCTGGCACTTGATTGAAGTTTTACGTCCCAAGATTCCGGTTCGCCGAATGGTCTTTCATGAGATCACAGAAGATGCCATTAAAGAGGCAGCGGTAAATACCCGCGATCTTGATTATCGCTTAGTAGATGCCCAAGAGACCCGCCGTGTTCTAGATCGCCTCTTTGGCTATCGCCTCTCTCCTGTGCTCTGGAAGAAGGTCATGCCGCGTATTTCAGCAGGCCGCGTGCAATCAGTTGCCACTCGATTGATTGTGGAGCGAGAGCGTGAACGAATGGCATTCATCTCTTCTTCATGGTGGGATGTGAAAGCTGCTACAGATAAGAACTTTACAGCCCGGCTGATCTCACTTGATGGCAAGAAAGTCGCCACAACTAATGACTTTGACGACAAGGGCCAGTTTAAGGTCAAGTCAAACAAAGATGAGATTCTTCTCCTTGATGAGAAGTTAGCACGAGATCTCACTGAACAACTGACTGGTGAACAACTCACAGTGATCAGCACTGAGGAGTCACCACGTACTGAACGACCAAAAGCTCCCTTCACCACATCAACAATGCAACAAGATGCTGGTTCACGTCTTGGTTGGGGCGCACAAATCACCATGCGGATTGCGCAGAGACTCTATGAAAATGGTTACATCACCTATATGCGTACCGATTCAGTATCACTGAGTGCTGGTGCAATTGCCGGCGCACGTGCATCAGCACAAGCGCTCTACGGCAAAGAGTATGTTCCAGATTCACCGCGCTTCTATGAAGGCAAATCTAAGAATGCTCAAGAGGCGCACGAAGCGATTCGCCCCGCAGGAGATACCTTTAAGACACCTGGTGAATTAGCACCAGAGTTATCACGCGATGAATTCGCTCTCTATGACTTAATCTGGAAGCGCACCATCGCCTCCCAAATGTCTGATGCCAAGAAGATGCAAGCACGTGTTGATTTTGAAGCAAAGACGCTCGATGAGAAGGTTGCAACCTTTCGCGCCAATGGATCGATCATTACCTTTCCAGGATTTTTAGCAGCCTATGAAGATATCGAAACCGAAGATGCCAAAAGAGATGAAGACGAAGCAAAGACGAAGCTTCCTCCGATGGCTAAGGGTGAAAAGATCAATGTCACAGATTTCTCATGCGAAGGCCATGATACAAAGCCACCTGCGCGTTATACCGAGCCAACCCTGGTGAAAAAGCTTGAAGAGCTTGGTATTGGCCGTCCTTCCACCTTCGCATCGATTATTCAAACTATCCAGGACCGCGGTTATGTCACTAAGCGTGGCAGAGCACTGGTTCCAACATTCCTTGCATTCTCGGTCACCGGGCTTCTCGAGCAACATTTTGGCAAGCTCGTTGACTATGAATTCACAGCATCCATGGAAGAAGATCTCGACAAGATCGCCAATGGCACACAAGAGCGCGTTGCCTGGTTAACTGATTTCTTCTATGGCCACGACGATGTTCCTGGTCTTGAGTTCTTGGCACAAGATCTTGGAAATATCGATGCGCAGCAGATCAACACCATGAAACTCAGTGATGATATTGAGATTCGTGTCGGTCGATTTGGCGCCTATGTTCAACAAGGTGTTGGTGATGAACGTAAGTTTGCCAATATCCCAGAGAACATCGCCCCCGATGAGATGACACTTGCTCTTGCCATTGAATTACTTGCAAAACCTTCAGGGGAGCGCGAACTCGGTATTGATCCGAATACAACTCTTCCAATCATCGCAAAATCTGGTCGATACGGTCCTTATGTCACCGAAGTCTTCCCAGAGCCTGAGATGGTTGTTGATAAGAAGACCGGTGAATTAAAGAAGCCACGGAAGAAGAAGGATGCACCAAAGCCAAAGACGGCATCCCTTCTCTCCACCATGGATCTCGACACCATTACCTTCGATGATGCACTTCGTCTGCTCTCATTACCGCGCATTATTGGTCAATACGAGGGTGTTGATATTTCAGTGCAGAATGGTCGCTACGGTCCATATATGACACACGGTGCTGATTCACGCACGCTCACATCAGAGGATCAAATCTTCACTGTGACACTTGAAGAAGCAATCGATATTTATAAGCAGCCAAAGGTTCGTCGTGGCCGAGGAGCTCCTAAGCCACCATTGAAAGAACTTGGCGCTGATCCTGCCACGGGCCGGAACCTCATTATTAAGGATGGGCGCTTTGGTATGTACATCACCGATGGCGAGACGAATGCAACGCTTCGCCGGGGGGATACCGTTGAATTTATGACGATTGAACGGGGCCTTGAACTCTTAGCAGGCCGACGTGCGTGGGAGGCCGAGAATGGTGGCACCTCAAAGAAGAAGGTGAAGAAGGCTGCTGCGTCAAAGAGCGCTTCCAAGACAACTGTGATCAAAAAAGCTGCGTCGAAGAAAAAAACAGTCAAGAAGTCTGGTAAGTCTTCGGTAAAAACCGCCTAAACTGCGGAGTATGTCACTTACTCATAATCCCTTCCTTACTCGTAGCACACTCGAATACGAGCTCCCTCCATATGCTCTCATCACTGAAGATCATTACCTGCCTGCCTTCTATGCCGGCTTTGAAGAGCACCTGGCTGAGATTGACGCAATCATTGCCACACCAACAACAACTTTTGAGAACACGATCGTCGCGATGGAGAAGAGTGGACAAACTTTAGGGAGAGTTGCTCGAGTATTTTCCAACAAGACTTCAAGTGATACCAACCCCAATCTTGAGAAGATTGAAGGGGAGATCGCGCCAAAGCTCACAAGTCATCGAGATGCAATTACTCTCAACCCTGCACTCTTTGCACGCATTAAAGAGCTGCATGATCAGAAGGAATCACTCAACCTCAATGCGGAGGATGCATGGCTGCTGCATAAGTACTACAACGACTTTATCCATGCCGGCGCTCACCTCACAGAGGCACAACGCACAACACTTAAAGGTATCAACGAGGAGCTCTCCACACTCGATACCGAGTTCTCCAAGCGACTCCTTGCAGATACCAAGGACCTGGCTGTCGTTGTTGATGATGTAGCAGAACTAGATGGCTTCACACCTAATCAGATTGCAGCCTGCGCTGCTGCAGCAAAGGAACGCGGCCTTGAAGGAAAGTGGCTGATTGGCGCAGTGAACTTCAGTGGAAATCCAGTTCTTGCATCTCTCACCAACCGCTCACTGCGTGAGCGGGTCATGAAGGCCTCCCTTGAAAAAGGCGGGCGGGGGAATGTCAATGACACTCGTGAGATCATCGTGAAGATGGCCGATCTTCGTGCCAAGCGCGCAGAACTCTTCGGTTTTAAGAGTCATGCAGATTATGTTCTGGATATTCAGACAGCTAAAAGGCCAGAAAATGTCCATACGATGCTTCGCCAGTTGGCACCAAGTGCTGTTGCAAATGCCAAGAAAGAGGCAGCAGATATTCAAGCGGCTATTGGCGATGCATTCACCATCGAGAGCTGGGATTGGGATTTCTATACCGAGAAGGTGCGCCAAGCTAAATACAACCTCGATAGCGCAAAGATGCGCGAATACTTTGAACTTGAGACTGTTCTTCATGATGGCGTCTTCTTTGCCGCCGGAAAACTCTTTGGTCTGTCCTTTAAAGAGCGTCCTGATTTAATCTCCTATCACCCGGAGTCTCGTGCCTTTGAAATCTTTAACGAAGATGGTTCCAAACTTGGCCTCTATCTTGCAGATTTCTACACTCGTGATTCAAAGCGCGGCGGCGCTTGGATGAACTCACTCGTGAACCAGAACTTCCTCTTCAACCAACTTCCTGTGGTCTGCAACAATCTCAATATTCCTAAGCCACCGAAGGGTGAGCCAACACTTCTCACACTCGCGGAAATAACAACTCTCTTCCACGAATTCGGTCACGCGCTCCACGGATTACTTTCGAATGTGAAATATCCACGAACATCAGGAACAAGCGTCGAACGCGACTTTGTTGAGTTCCCATCCCAAGTCAATGAGATGTGGATTATGTGGCCAGAGGTTCTCGATAATTATGCTCGCCACTATGTGACGGGAGAGAAGTTCCCACAAG
>CAIJKC010000042.1 GCA_903821145.1 uncultured Actinomycetes bacterium
CCATTCGGTCAAGATGACATCGGTCGGGATTATTTAGCCTTAGTAATGCGCGGGGCGCAACGCTCAATTCTCGTCATGTTCATTATCGGCGCGATCGGCGGAACTCTTGGAACGATTATGGGTTCAATCTCTGGCTTCTACCGAGGAAAAGTTGATGCAATCTTGATGCGATTTACCGATTTCATCATCACAATTCCTTCGATCATCATCGGATCTGTTGTCGGTTACCACTACGGAAACCTCGGCGTGCCTTTCCTTGCGATGTACTTGGGTCTCTTTGCATGGACTGGTCTTAGTCGTTTAGTACGCGGCGAATTCTTGAAACTTCGCGAATTAGAGTTTGTGGATGCGGCACGAGTTGCTGGTGCAAGCAATCGTCGAATCATCTTCAAACATATTTTGCCAAATGCTGTCGGTATCATCATTGTCTCTGTCACATTGTTAATGTCTGGCGCCATTCTCTTGGAGACAGCTCTGTCATATATTGGTTTTGGTGTAGTCGCACCGGATGTTTCGCTTGGTCTTCTCATAAGCCAATATCAAGATTCCTTTACCTCGCGGCCTTGGCTCTTCTGGTACCCAGGTTTCTTCATCGTCTCTATTGCACTTTCAGTCAACTTTATTGGTGACGGCCTTCGTGACGCCTTCGATCCACGTCAACGCCGCCGGATCTCGAAGAAGGATCGCCAACGTGCCACAGCGATTGTCAAAGAGCGTGAGTCCTTATGACGACGTGCCTAAAAGCGTCAGAACGAAATGCTGATAGCCAGAGCAGAGACAAAAAAGGTAATCAGCAGGGCGATGCCAAAGTAGTTGGCCTTCTCAGAGGGGCGAACGGCTTGGAACTTTCCTTCTCGAAAAGCTTCCAATCTGAGCTTGGCGAGATAGCTGGCCTGGCCAGAATCACTTCGTGGGGATTCACCGGGGCGAATCAAGCCGTCATATCCAATCTTCATGCCTTTGACTTCAGAGGGATGCAAACCTCTCGAGTGGTATCGACCGGGAGCTGGAGCAGCCCAAGCTCTGAGGATGCGTCCGCGCAATTGCAGCCCCATCGTGTATTGAGCCTCAATACTTTCGACCATATCCCAGCCGATCGTATGAGTGGTGAACGGATTCACAATGGTGAGACCTTCGTCGTAGAAGATGATGCATGGACGAATGAAGAGCAGGTAAGCGCTCCACATGACGGTCGCACCCCACAATCCGGCATCAATCTTGCTGCTCAAACTTCGACCACCCATGGATACTCCGACGACTCCACAAACAATGAAAGTAGTCACAGCGATGGAGGCGTATACGCTTCGCGGGCGATAGAGCTCGCGGTTGTTGAGGCTGGTCATGAATACATCTTCTCACAGCTAATTGGATTGGAATGGTCAAAGTCATGAGCGATCCCGTATTAAAGGTACAGAACTACACGATCGAGTTCTGGGTAGATGGCACCTGGTATCCGGCTGCTATCGATATGAACTTTGATGTTGAGGCAGGCCAAGTCCTCGCAATTGTCGGTGAGTCAGGTTCTGGTAAGTCAACAACCGCAATGGGAATCATGTCCCTTCTTGCAACCAATGCAAGAGTTTCAGGCAGTGTGAAGATAAAGGGCACAGAGGTTCTTGGTGCATCAAATAAGACGCTCCGAAAGTTTCGGGGCAGGGAAGTGGCATATATCTTCCAGGAGCCAATGACAGCGCTCAATCCTGTCTACACAATTGGATTCCAGATCGTAGAAACGCTTCGAACACATTTCTCTCTTGACCCATCTGAAGCCAGACTTCGGGCGATTGAGCTCATCACGATGGTAGAAATTCCAGATCCAGAGACAGCCTTTGATAAGTATCCACACCAGCTCTCTGGTGGACAGCGTCAACGTGCGATGATCGCGCAATCACTTGCTTGTGATCCAGCGCTCTTGGTTGCAGATGAACCAACAACAGCACTTGATGTGACAGTCCAGGCTGAAATTCTCGATTTGATGCGTGGACTTAAGACTCGCCTCAACTCTGCAATTCTCTTGATCACCCACGATATGGGCGTTGTCGCCGATATGGCAGATGAGATTTTGGTGATGAAGGATGGAAATACTGTCGAACATGGCAGTGCAGACCAGATCTTCAACCGCCCACAACACCCTTACACCCAAGAACTTCTTGGCGCTGTGCCAAAGCTTGGTTCTACCAAGGCACGTCCATTCCCATACAAGGTCGATGCGAAGCCAGCCCCGGTCATCAAGCTTGAGAATGTCACGATCGAATATCCAAAGCGTGGTCGCATCCCTGCCTTCACCGCAGTAAAAGATTTCTCGCTTGAGATCTACCCAGGTGAGATCGTCGGACTCGTTGGAGAATCTGGTTCAGGTAAGACCACTGTTGGTCGTGCTTCGATTGGTTTGATCCCCATCAAGGAAGGCTCGATCAATATCGTTGGAAATGACATCTCTAAGGCGACGCTCAAGGAGCTCAAGGGCATCCGTCGTCACACAGGTATCGTCTTCCAGGATCCAGCATCTTCATTGAACCCACGTCTTCCCATCGGAGAATCGATTGGCGAGCCGATCTTCTTAGCGGGCCTAGCAAAGGGTGCGGATCTCGACCATAAGGTTGAAGAACTTCTCAACTCAGTCGAACTCCCACGAAGCTATCGCAACCGTTATCCGCACGAGCTCTCCGGCGGACAGCGCCAACGTGTTGGTATTGCACGCGCTTTGGCTTTGACGCCAGATCTCTTGATCGCCGATGAACCAACATCAGCACTCGACGTATCCGTGCAGGCTCGCTTCCTTGAATTGCTCCAAGAGCTTCAAGGTAAGTTGAACTTCGCATGTCTCTTCATTAGCCATGACTTAGCAGTCGTCGATATCTTGGCGCACCGCATTGCAGTAATGCAGAATGGTCGTTTGGTTGAATCAGGAGATCGTGATTCGATCCTTAAGAATCCTCAAGATCCTTACACTCAGAGATTGCTTGCAGCAGTTCCGGTACCAAACCCTGCGGAGCAAGCGCTTCGCCGTGAAGCAAGGCTTGCAGCGAAGTAATTAAATAATCCGGAGTGATCCGGATTAATTTTGATTAGCTGAGATTAGCCGAGGGTTCGAACTACAACCCACATGATCGCCACACCAAGTGCTGTAGCCCCCATCGTAAAACGCGATGGGTGGTTGGCATGTGCCTCAGGCAAGATATGTGATGTTGCAATATAGATAACGAAGCCGCTGAAGAAGGCGAGATAGATCGCCACTGAATTTTGGCTCAGGTGAATGGAGTTGCCGAGGGCAGCTCCGGAGATACGAACAATCGCATCGATCGCCAAAAGTGAGATCGCCTTCTGGCTCCACGAACCGGCCCGTACCAACATTGCGACTGTATTGAGGCCATCGCTGAAGGCGTGGACGAGAAGGGCGAAGAAGACCGCCATTCCCAGTGCATGAGAGACATGGAAGGCGACGCCGAGTGCGACACCATCCATAAAGACGTGGCCAGCCATGGCGACCGCTCCAAATACCCCTGCGACATGGTCGGCATGGGTGTGATCATCTTCGTAGTGGTGAGAGTGACCCTCGTGGCCACCAACCCATTTCTCAATGAAGTGGAGAATAAGAAAGCCGGCGCAGAAGGCGACTGGAACAGCCGGTAAACCGCCCCAGATGATTCCCATATGGCTGTAGATCTGTGGATTAAGGTCAAATGCAACAAGACCCAGTAAAAGGCCCGCAGAGAGCCCTAGAACGAGGTGGAAGCGGTCTTTAGTGCGCAGGGTAAATAAACCACCGAGGGATGTTGAAATCGATGTCAGAGCCGCTAAGAGGAGCGCATTCATATGGTTAGCGTACTCGCATCACTACCAGATTCGGACGCGCTCCTGCGGTGGTAGATAGAGGCCATCTCCTGGCTTCACATCGAATGCGTCGTAGAACTCGTTGACGTTCTTGACGATCTGGTTGGTACGGAACTCATCAGGGGAGTGTGGGTCGGAGGAGATCAGCGTCCGAAGCATCTCTGGTCGCCACTTGGCTTGATTGGATTGGCCATAGGCCAAGAAGAAGCGCTGGGCTCCGGTATAGCCATCGATGACCGGCGGCTCTGAACCGTTCAGGGCTATTTGATAGGCCTTGTAGGCAATACAGACCCCTCCCAGATCGCCAATATTTTCTCCGACAGTCAGTGCGCCATTGACGTGCAGATCAGGCAGATCTTCCGGGTAGCACTCATCAAATTGCTTGATGAGCATTGCGGCCCGCTTCTCAAATTCAGCTCGGTCTTCATCGCTCCACCAGTTTTGCAAGAAGCCATCACCATCATATTTCGAACCTTGGTCATCAAAACCATGGCCAATCTCATGTCCGATAGTTGATCCGACCCCGGCGTAGTTGGCCGCATCATCGGCTTCTAAATCAAAGAAGGGTGGTTGCAGGTAGGCA
>CAIJKC010000043.1 GCA_903821145.1 uncultured Actinomycetes bacterium
CGTGTGGAGGAGACTCCCTTTTTACTTGCCATTTCGCACCTACTCTCTATATCTCGTTAAAAAATTACTTGCTGATCGCGGTGATCTTCACGCGCGTAAGCTGGGAACGGAAACCTTGACGACGGCGATAGCCGGTCTTGTTCTTGTAACGAAGGATGTCGATCTTTGGACCCTTGGTCTCTTCAAGAATTTCGCCTGCGACTTTTACGCCAGCGAGAGTCTTTGGATCGGTTGTGACGTTTGCGCCTTCAACGAGAAGAAGTGCTGGGAAAGATACCGATGCGCCTACTTTTGCATTGATACGATCGACAGTAATGGTGTCGCCGACGGCAACCTTCTCTTGACGGCCGCCTGCTTTAACAATCGCGTACACAGTGACACCTTCCTACAGTTCATTCGAGCGGCCCCATTTAGGACCATTTGAGGAGCACCGAGCTTCACTCGGGCAGAGGGTAAGGGTACGGATTAGCGCCCCTTGAGGTCAAACTGGGTCAAAGTGACCCAATGAGAGATTATTCAGGCGTGATGATCCCAGTGCTGACCGCGCGACGACGACGTCGGGCCGGAGCAGCTGGAGCAGCTGGAACCTCAGATTCGCTAGTTTGGGTTGATTCGGCTGAGTCAGATGAATCAGCGGTTGGCTCTGGCTCAATGGCCGCCACCTTAGGAGTTCTATCTCCTCGATCTCCTCGATCTCCCCGGTTTGAGCGATTTCCACGACTTGGCTTATCTGGGCGAGCAGCCTTCGCTGGCTCATCAGACTCTTCCTCATCATCGTAGCTCTGTGGGACATAACGCTGATCCATGTCCTTATCAAGAGCAGTCTTCTTGACTGGCTCCGAATGAATATGAATTCCACGACCACCACATGATTCGCAGGTTGTTGAGAAGGCCTCGATGAGTCCCTGCCCAACACGCTTACGAGTCATCTGAACAAGTCCTAGTGAAGTCACTTCTGCAACCTGATGCTTCGTACGATCGCGGCCAAGGCATTCAACTAAGCGGCGAAGTACGTGATCACGGTTTGATTCAAGTGCCATATCGATGAAGTCGATGACGATGATTCCACCCATATCGCGTAGGCGAAGTTGGCGAGCAATCTCTTCCGCTGCTTCCAGATTGTTCTTGGTGACAGTCTCTTCCAGGTTTCCACCCTTACCGATGAACTTACCTGTGTTCACATCGATGACAATCATCGCTTCGGTGCGATCGATAACAAGGGATCCACCAGATGGTAGATAGACCTTGCGATCAAATGCCTTAGCGAGTTGCTCTTCAATGCGATGCTCAACGAACATATCGCGAGTACCAGTCCACTTTTCAATCTTGGCAACGAGCTCTGGTGCGATGTGGCTGAGATAATTATTGATGTCATCCCATGCCTCTTCGCCTTGGACAACCAGCTTCTGGAAATCTTCATTGAAGATATCGCGGATTACTCGAACAGTGAGATCTGGCTCGCTATAAAGAAGTGATGGCGCAGATGTTGACGGGTTCTCAGCCTGCTCTTGAATATCTTCCCATTGTGTCTTAAGACGCAACACATCGCGCTCGAGCTCTTCTTCACTCGCTCCCTCAGAGGCTGTGCGAACAATGACGCCGGCCTCTTCTGGAATCAAATTCTTGAGGATTGATTTCAAACGGCTGCGTTCTTGATCTGGCAGACGACGGCTGATACCGCTCATGCCACCACCAGGAACATAGACAAGGTAGCGACCTGGCAAGCTGATCTGGCTTGTGAGACGTGCACCTTTCTGTCCGATTGGATCCTTTGTTACCTGAACTAAGACTGATTGGCCGGTCTTGAGAACATGCTCGATCTTGCGTGGTGCGCTATCGCTGAGCCCCGCTGCATCCCAGTTCACTTCACCTGCGTAAAGCACTGCGTTGCGGCCCTTGCCGATATCGACGAAGGCAGCTTCCATGGATGGAAGAACGTTCTGGACGCGGCCTAGGTAGACGTTGCCCACGTAGGAAATATTAGAATTTCGATTGACGTAATGCTCAACCATGATCTTGTCTTCAAGGACTGCAATCTGTGTGCGGTCGCCAACTTGGCGAACGAGCATCTGGCGATCGACAGATTCACGGCGTGCAAGGAACTCTGCTTCCGTAATAATTGTTCCGCGACGACGCGTGAACTCACGTGGTTCGCGGTCATAACGGTCACGGCCGCCACGATCATTGCGATCATTGCGATCACGACGGTTATTGCGACCACTTCGGTCACCTCGGTCATTGCGATCTGAACGTTCACGGCGATCTGTGCGGGTTGGACGATCATCTGCGCTGCGAGGTTCACGAACCTTAACAACGGTGACTACGCCATCTTCATCGACAGTCTCACCAGGGGTGACACCCTCACCTTGTGCACGGCGGCGACGGCGACGGCGATGTGTTGATCCGGCATCGCTACCCTCATCTTCATTGGAGATGTGGCCAGGATCCTTCTCATCACTATCGGAATCATCAATCTCATTGCCCTGCTTGGCGCCAGTTCCGTTGCGGCCTCTTCCACCACGTCGGCGGTTGCGGTTGCGATTTGGGCGATCTGGCGAATCAGATGAACCCTCATCGGAGGATTCTGGGGCAGAGGATGCTGGTGCTTCATCAGATGATGTGGGCTTAGCAGCTGCCTTCTTCGTTGCCTTCTTCGGCGCAACAGCTTCAGGAGCGGCTTGGAAGAGCGGAACGGGAATTGCAGCAGCCTTCTTGGTGCGCTTTGGCGCGGGCTCAGCAGCAGATTCGGGTGCAACAACAGGGGCTGGTGCCTCTACTGCAGCAGATTTCTTCTTGCTGGACTTTTCACTCTTATCAGCGACCTTTTTTACGGTTCGCTTACGCGACTTTTTTGGCTCAGGAGCCATAACGGTAAATCCTCAATCCTGTAATAAATCTTGGCGAGGGCTCAACTCTTACAAGCGATCCCTTGAACCCAACGGTGGGTTCGTTCTGCATAAAATCTTCGAGTTCGCGAACTTCTCGGATCTGGCCGCTTTCGGCGGACTTACCAGACGAGGCGCAATTGCTCTGCCGAAAGTATGGCAGATGACTAGCGTGATCTCAAATGCACGCTCTGGAGCAGCCCCAGGCCGACCAGGTTGGCAAACATGCTCGATCCGCCGTAGGACATGAACGGGAGTGGAACACCGGTCATCGGCATCAACCCCATCGTCATGCCAATGTTCTCAAAGGTCTGGAAGGCAAACCAGGCGATTACCCCAATACATACCAGTCGCCCAAAGATATCTGTCGTTCGAGAGGCGATGGCAAAGGCTCGAATAAAGAAGAGCCCAAAGAGCAGCAAGATGAAGCCTGATCCCAGGAAGCCCAGCTCCTCTCCAGCGACTGTGAAGATAAAGTCGGTCTGCTGTTCTGGAACGAAGCGACCATTTGTTTGAGGCCCGGTGAAGAGGCCACGACCGATGATTCCGCCAGAGCCGATCGTGATACGAGATTGGCGCAATTGATAACCGCTATGTTGTGGATCGGCAGATGGATTCACAAAAGATTGCAGACGCTTCACTTGATAATCGTGAATGACGCCGGCCTTGACGGCAACAAAGCCGGCAAGGACGCCAAGAAGAAGTAATCCGATGACCCAGCGACTGGGTGCACCCGAAACACCGATGATTGCGATAACAGCAGCGGAGATAATAAGTGCTTCACCGAGATCAGGTTCGAGCATGATGAGCGCCATAGGAACAAGTGCTACTGCAAGCGCCTTCAAAACATCGATATGAGTAGGCGCTGAATCTTTATCCCGTGCTTCTGCCAGCAACATCGCCATGCCAATGATGACTGAGATCTTGGCGAGTTCGGCAGGTTGGAGTGTGAAGCCTCCAGGAAATGAGATCCAGGAACGTGCACCATTGATAGTGCTACCGATTCCAGGAATAAGTACTGCAAGTAATCCAAGCACACCGATACCCCAGACAAATGGCGTATAGGCACGGAGAAGTCGATAGTCAATGAGCGTTGTTCCATAGGCAAGTAAGAGGCCGATGACGATATTGAGGACATGGCGCTTGAGGTAATACTGGGGATCAAGTCCTTGGGATGCAAACCATTGACGAGTGGCAGCCCAGACAAGGAGTGTGCCAATAAGGAGAAGTGCGCCAACGGCAAAGTTCAGTTGCTTGTCATAGCCGGAAATATTGTCTCGGAAGGTGCGAGCGCGGCGTCCATCACCGAGTAAGCGGCTCATTTTTTCACCGTCCCTGCTGGAAGCTTGGCATACTTTGGATCAACCTTAGGGAGTGCAACAACTGGTCCACTGCTTGGGAAGATCGCCTTTGTAGGGTCAACCTTATTGCCCACAACGCCATAAATAGCGGAGTAAATATCCTTCACACCGACTGCGGAAACTGATGCACCGAAACCACCTTGGCTCACCATCATCACCACCGCATAACGCGGAGCAGCTGCGGGAGCAAAAGAGACGAACCATGAGGTGTCATCTTTGGCGCTTCCATTGGGATTGCGACCTAAGACCTGACCAGTTCCAGTCTTACCGGCTACCTCAATCGGATAGTTAGCAAAGACACCGGCAGCAGTTCCACGCGTCGCAACTGCGCGAAGTGCTGTGTGAAGGAATGAGATATCGGCACTCGTGGCTGGGATCTTGCCATTCTTTACAGGTGCAAAAGTTTTCACCACTTTACCCGCTGGAGTGAGCACAGCCTTTGCAACTTGTGGCTTCCAGAGAGTTCCACCATTAGCGATCGCCGCATACATATCAACTAGTTGAAGAGGCGTGACCAAGGTATCTCCTTGACCGATCGAGAAGTTCACTGCGTCACCTGCGCGGAGTTTATTTCCATCTAGACAATTCTCATGAGCGATCGCAATCAGATAGGGAGTGAGATCAGATGGCTTAGCTCGCTTGCCATAATTACAGTAGAAGTTCTTATTGGCATCGTAATAGGCCTGCTTCCATTGGCGATCTGGAAGACGTCCACTTAGTTCACCAGGTAGATCAATCCCAGTCTTCTTGCCAACGCCAAAGCCACGGGCGGCATTAAAGAAGTAATCATTAAGGGATGGATGGGGGCTTAGGCCGCCATCTTTAATCCACTGATCAAAGGCGATCTGATACCAGATCGTGTCGCAGGAGACAGCTATCGCCTCAGTGAGATTGATATTGCCTTGCGATTTGGTTTCAAAGTTCTTAAAGAGCCCGGTGCCAACTTTTACCTCAGCCGGGCAGTTATAACGGGCATTTAAGTTATAGCCAGCAGCTGATGCAGCAACGATGGAGATGGACTTAAAGGTAGATGCAGGAGCGTATTCACCTTGAATTGCTCGTGAAAGTGCAGGAACTCCTGATGTGGTGCTAAATAAATCTTTTGCCTGCGCAGGGGTGAGCCCCTTCTGCCACATATTGGGGTCATATGTTGGATAGGAGGCCATCGCCAACACTGCGCCATTGGTGACATCAAGAACAATGGCAGCACCTGAATCTGCGTGATAACCAAGGGAGCGAGATCGTTGCACAGAACTTGAGAGCGCCTTCTCTGCTGCAGATTGCAGCCGGGCATCAAGATGGGTGACGAGATTATCCCCCGGAATCGAAGCGGTATTTTGCGACACTGATGTGATCGCCTCTTTACGATCAACAATCAGCGTCTTCACACCAGGTGTTCCTCGAAGGAATGTGTCATAGACAGATTCCAAGCCAGATTTGCCTACGACCTCATTGAGGTAATAGCGCTTATTAGGGTTGGCAAGATCTGCATCAGTCACAACGCCGGTATAGCCCAAGACGTGAGCAGCATTCTCCCCCGCTAGTGCTGGGTAGCTTCTGATGGGAACAGGCGCAGCATCAACACCAGGGAAGATCGTTGGGTTCTCTAAGACTTTAAGTGCTTGGGCCTCTGTTGCCAGCTTCGTTAAGGGAATCGGTTGTTGACGCGTTCCATTCCAACAGCCGGCACGCAAACCGATCGCAAGCTCTCCGCATAGACGCGTCTTTGTGAAGACTTGAGCGGGGGTGAGTGAGAGAAGTTTGCCAAGCTGAGCAAAGACTGCGCTTCCTTTATCAGGTAGTGCATCGACAGCACTGCGATTAACAGTGATCTGCATTCCTGGCCGGTCCATCGCAAGCGGGATGCCAGAGCTATCTGTAATAGCGCCACGAATGGCTGGGTTTACGATGTCACGGCTTTGAATGCTCAGCGCAGCACTCTGATACTTCAAACCACTTGCTACCTGAAGGAAGAAGAGGCGACCGAAGAGGGCGAGCATGAGAGAGAGGACAAGGGTCTGGGTAACAATCAAGCTAAGGCGTGAGCGCTGGTTCATATTCTCTCGCGTGAACCAATCGTTGCATCACGAATGACTAAGAGCGCTGGCATGAAGAATGGTGCAAGGAGCATCGTCCAGAAGAAGTTACCGCCGATGACAAGGCAATCTCGTCCGAAGGTGCCAGTTGCTTGACCAAGAAGTCCATCGACGAGGAGATAGGCAAGCAAGGACAGTGATGTTCCTAAAGCCACAAAGAGTCCAAGTCCCACGGGTCGGCTGACAATCTGATCGATACTCTCTGCATTAACGGCGATGAGGTAAGCGATCGCGGTGAGGATGAGCGCCCACTGACCAAAGGGTGACTCTGATGCTGGTGAGAGATCCAAAATCATTCCTCCGACGAAACCAAGAATGACCGCTCCCGTGCGATTCTCCAACAGAACCATCAGTAAGAGCACCGCAAGATAGAAGGAGAAACCAGTGATTGGCAGATGGACGCGGGAGACAAGAGTCTCTTGGATGACAAAGACAACAAGGAGAAGCCCAGCGTTAAGTGCGATCCGGATCGGACTCACTTCGTCGCCTTCTTACTTGGAGATGGTGTTGGAGATGGTGACCCAGAAGGTGTCCCAGAAGAAAATGGTGTTGGAGTTGGTGTCACATACACAATCACCGTGGGTTGTGGTGTTGGAACAATCATGGTGCGCGGAGCTGTGGTGGGTGCGGTAATGACAATAGAGACAACGCCAATATTGCCAAGATCGCTATAGCTCTTCACTGTTGCCGTTTGTGTCAAGGTTGCGGTTGTGTGATCAACTGCGCTGACCTGACCCACGGGAACCCCAGGAATGAATGGCCGATTGCTATCGCTACCGTTAGTGAAGAGAACATCACCTTTTTGGATATCCCCTGCTGGATCAAGCAATTGCAGCGTGAAATTGCTGCCACCAGTGCCGCTTAAGACGCCGATGCTCTGGCTACGGGCGATGCGAACACCGACCTTAAATGATGGATCACTCATCAAGAGAATGATTGATGAATGTGACTGCACACTCTTCACTACGCCCACGAGACCATGTTCTGAGACAACAGTCTTGTCGACGGTGATGCCATCAGAGGATCCAGCATCAATGGTGATCGTCTGCGTGAAGGTGGTCGCTGAGCCATGGCCAATGACGCGAGCTGAGACAACTTTGTAGCCACCACGTCCTGAAAGATCAAGGACTCCCTTGAGCTGCTTAAGTTGACCTTGAATATCTTTATTCACCAGTGTCTGTGATTTCAGGCGAGCATTCTCACTCTGGAGTGCTGCAATCTCATTCTTGGCATTGGGGAAGTTCTTCACATCAGAGAAGAAGCGACCCACCGGTGCAAAGACGTCAGCTACGCCTTTTTGAATCGGCGCTAAGAAAGTTTGAGTAACAGACCTTGATCCCTTTATCACACCAGATCCACGAAGGTCGAGAGTAATCAGAAAGAGAGAAGTGACCAGCAAAATGACGAGCAGCAACCGAGACCGGTTACCTCCGCCACGTGCCATCTACTGTGCCTTTGGATATCGCGATTAACGGCGTGGCTCTGAGATCAAGACCTTTTCCAAGGCTTCAAACTCTTCAACGCACTTACCTGAACCTTCAGCGACAGCCTGTAATGGACGCTCGCAAATATGAATCGGCATGCCAGTCTCTTGACGAAGGCGCTCATCCAGACCGCGAAGGAGTGCTCCACCTCCCGTGAGAACAATTCCGCGATCCATCAAATCTGATGCTAACTCTGGTGGGCACTTATCTAGTGTGCTTTTCACAGCATTCACGATCTGATTCACCGGCTCTTCCAGTGCTTTACGAATATCTTCAGCAGAGACACGGATGGTCTTTGGAAGACCAGTTGCAAGATCGCGACCGCGAATCTCTGCATCTGGCTCACCTGGCAAGCGATAGGCAGAGCCAATAGCCATCTTGATCTCTTCCGCGGTGCGCTCACCCAAAAGGAGTGAGTATTCGCGCTTAACCCAGTCAATGATTGCTTGATCAAGCTCATCGCCACCGACGCGAATAGAGAGAGCTGTAACGATTCCACCAAGGGAGATCACAGCAACTTCTGTCGTTCCGCCACCAATATCGACAACCATGTTGCCAGTTGGCTCGTGAATGGGTAGCCCTGCACCAATTGCCGCAGCCATTGGCTCTTCAATGATGTAAACCTTACGAGCACCTGCTGCATAACCAGCATCTTTGACTGCACGCTGCTCAACACCTGTGATGCCTGATGGCACACAGACGACGATACGAGGCTTTGCCAGGTAGCGACGGCGGTGAACCTTCTGAATGAAGTAACGGAGCATGCGCTCAGTGGTATCAAAGTCTGCGATAACGCCATCTTTAAGTGGGCGGATAGCAATGATGTTTCCTGGGGTACGGCCGATCATATTCTTGGCTTCAAGGCCAACAGCGAGGATTGCGCCAGTATCTTGGTTGATCGCCACAACAGATGGCTCATTCAAGACGATGCCACGACCACGTACATAGACGAGGGTATTTGCTGTGCCAAGGTCGACGGCCATGTCACGCCCAATGAAGGACATCCGGCTGGTCTTCTGGCCCTTGCGCTCTTTATTCTGATCTTCTTCAGTGATTACTCTATTTCTCATGCGAGCCCCTTTACATCTGTAGCAAACCAAATTCCGATTTCACGGTGAGCTGACTCTGGTGAATCAGATCCGTGCACAATGTTTTGAACAACTTTTGTTCCTTGATCACGAGCAAGATCGCCGCGAATCGTTCCAGGCTCAGCAACGGTGGGATCAGTCGCCCCTGCAAGTTTTCTAAATCCTTCGATGACGCGATTTCCTTCAGCGATGATTGCCACAACCGGACCTGACATCATAAATTCAACGAGCGGCTCATAGAAAGGTTTGCCTTCGTGCTCTGCATAATGGGCAGCTAAGATCGAACGATCTGCTTGCACCATCTTGAGTGCAACAACGTTGTAGCCCTTTGTCTCAACGCGGCGAATAACTTCACCAATGAGATTACGGCGCACGCCATCAGGCTTTACCAGGATTAGGGTTCTCTCTAAGCTCACCGGCGCAGTCTACTTTGGTTTCGCCTCAGCCTTAAATTGGGTCAAAGGGCCCAATTCCCAGAAATCTCAGCCCTCTTTACTCGCCTCTGCGATGAGCCTCGCCCGTATCGCCTCACCCTTACGCCCGATCAGAAAGGCAGCAATCCAGAGCCCAGCAAAGAGGGCTCCCATGAAATACATCAATGGGATTACTAGGCCATAGGCAATGAGGGCGATCTGCACAATCGAGCCGATATACCAACCACGCATCGACTTCATCGCGCCTGCAGTGAGCAAACAGAGAAGTGCGATGAGGCCACCCAGCCAGAGCGCAATTGCGCTGTGATGATCTTTTGCAAGTAGAAGTGCAAAGCCCATCACGAAAAATTCCATCGTGATAACTGCCGAACCTAAAACTCTCACGCGCCTTTGATCTTTCGCATGATCGATCTCGTTTCACCAGCGGTGACAACAGAGCCGGTAACAACGACAGCGGACACACCTTCACTGACTTGATTCACAAGTGTGCACTGCTCGAGTGCATAAGTAATCGCAGTTCGCAGATCACTCTCTTGATAGACGCGATCAGTGCCAAAAACTTTAATTGCTTTCTCATAGAGAACTTCCACTGGCATCGCACGTGTGGAGGTGCTCTGTGTAACAATAAGTCGATCAAATACTGGCTCTAGCTCTGCAAGGACGCCATCGACATCTTTCTCGCCCAAGATTGCAAGCACTCCAAAGATCGATTCGAAATCAAATTCTGTCTGCAGCGTCTTAGCCAGAGCACTTGCGCCATGTGGATTGTGGGCGGCATCAACGATCACTGTTGGATCTCGGTGCAAGACTTCAATTCGGCCTGGCGATTCCACATTGGCAAAGCCTTGACGAACGAGATCATCATCGAGCTTGACGCCAGCGAAGGCCTCCACAGCAGCAAGTGCCACTGCAGCATTACTTGCTTGATGGGCGCCATAGAGTGGCAAGAAGATATCGGTGTATTCACCATAGAGGCCGTTGATAGTGAGGACTTGTCCCCCAACGGCAAGGTCACGGCGAGCAACCGAGAACTCAACGCCTTCACGATGTGGGATCGCTGATTGGGCAATAATCCGTGCGGTAAGCACTGTCGCCGCCTCAACGGGTTGGGCAGCTAAAACTACGTGTGATTCAGGCTTGATGATCCCCGATTTTGTCAGGGCGATCTCCTCGATCGTCTCCCCTAAGTACTCAGTGTGATCTAAACCAATGGGCGTGATGACGGAGACTGCACTTGTGACAACATTTGTCGCATCCCACTCACCACCCATTCCCGCTTCAATGATTCCGATATCGACGGGAAATTCTGCAAAGGCAACGAAAGCAAGTGCTGTGATCGCTTCAAAAAATGAGATCGGGTGAGGTTGCTTGGCATCGACGAGATCGAGATATAACGCGATATCGTTATAAGCAGCGATCATCCCTTCAGGTGAGATTGGTTCACCATTGATGGAGATTCGTTCTGTGAATGATTCTAAATGGGGGCTTGTGAAGCGTCCTGTGCGATAGTCGAGTGAATGCATCAGTGAATCGATCATGCGCGATGTCGTTGTCTTACCGTTTGTTCCAGCGATATGGATTGTTGGGTAGGTCAGCTGGGGGTCACCGAGAACATAGGTGAGCGCTCTAATTCGATCAAGGGATGGCTCAAGGCGGGTCTCTGGCCAGCGCTTTAAGAGCGCAGCTTCAATGAGATCGAGTGCTTGGAGACCTTCTGGAGTACTCATCGCTTATTGCGCCGGTAGCGCAGCAAGTGCTGCACTCATACGTTCAATATCGGCTGTGGTCTGTGCCAAGCGTTCACGAATTTCAGTGACGACATCAAGAGGCGCCTTCGCCATAAAGCCTTCGTTATCGAGCTTCACCTTCGCAGTAGCGCGATCTTTCTGCGCTTGCGCTAAATCCTTTGTCAGGCGAGCACGCTCAGCCTTGATATCGATAGCACCCGATAGATCAAACTCAATCGTTACTGACCCCACCTCAATCTTGGAAGAGAATGTGCCATCTCCTGCATCACAACGAACGATGTGACGGATCGCAGCCTCATATGAGCTGAGTGCGCCAAGGTTTGAGAAGCGAGCAAGAATCTTCGCTGACCCCTTGATTCCTTGATCATTGCGGAAGCGCCGGATCTCAGTGATGATCTCTTGCATAGTGTTGATATTGACGCTGGCTGCATCACTGTGATGGCCCGCAACAGCGATCGGCCATGGAGCAACAACGAGTGATTCTTGGCCAGTGAGGTTGCACCAGAGCGCCTCTGTAATGAATGGCATCACTGGGTGCATCAGGCGAAGCAAGTTATCGAGCACATAGCCAAGGACGCGAGCAGATGTTGCAGCGGCATCACCGCCTGCAGCAAAGGAGGCCTTAGAAAGTTCAAGGTACCAATCGCAGAGGTCATCCCACGCAAAGTGATAGATCAACTCCATCGCTTTAGAGAACTCATAGCTCTCAAGCAGTCCATCGGCTTCTACCAGCGTTTCGTTAAAGCGAGTGAGGATCCACTTGTTGATGTCATCGAGTGAATCAAAGTCAGGCAGATCACCATCTACTGTGGCGCCATTCATCAGAGCAAAGCGAGAGGCATTCCAGAGCTTGGTAGCAAAGTTGCGAGCACCAGCGATCCACTCTTCCGCCAGTGCTTGATCACTGCCTGGGTTTGCGCCACGAGCTAGGGTGAAGCGAAGTGCATCGGAGCCATACTTATCCATAAACTCGATCGGATCAACAGAGTTGCCACGTGACTTCGACATCTTCTTACCGAAGCGATCGCGAACGAGACCGTGGAGTGCGATGGTATGGAATGGTTGAACGCCATCCATAGCAAAGAGCCCAAAGAGCATCATGCGAGCAACCCAGAAGAAGAGAATGTCATAGCCAGTAACCAGGACACTGGTTGGATAGAACTTCTTCAGATCATCGCTCTCTGCTGGCCAACCAAGTGTGGAGAATGGCCACAGCGCAGAGGAGAACCAGGTATCTAAAACATCAGGATCTTGGGTGTAGCCAGCTGGTGGCATCTCTCCTGGTCCGCAGACAACAACTTCATCATCTGGACCGTAATAGACCGGAATGCGATGGCCCCACCAGAGTTGGCGAGAGATGCACCAGTCGTGCATATTGTCGACCCACTCAAAGTAGCGAGGTTCTAGTTCTGCTGGCTCAATCTTTACCCGCCCAGTGCGAACTGCATCTCCAGCAGCCTTTGCTAGTGGTCCTACCTTGACGAACCATTGCTTGGAAAGGCGTGGCTCCACTGTTGTGTCACACCGTGAGCAATGGCCAACCGAGTGAATATAAGGACGTTTCTCAGATGGAACGCGGCCCATCTCCTTCAGTTTTGCGACAACTGCCACGCGTGCATCAAAGCGATCCATGCCATCAAATTCTGTGCCAGTTCCACGCATAACACCGTGCTCATCCATAATGATGATGAAGGGAATGTTATGGCGAACACCCATCTCAAAGTCATTGGGATCATGGGCTGCCGTTACCTTCACAGCACCTGTTCCAAACTCGGGATCGACAAGCTCATCAGCAATGATCGGAATCATGCGATTCACAAGTGGAAGGAGTACTTCCTTGCCAATCATGTGCTTGTAGCGAGGATCATCAGGGTGGACAGCTACTGCGCCATCACCAAGCATCGTTTCAGGACGCGTGGTTGCAACGGTGATCTGCATATCGCCTTCACCGTAAATAACTTGAACAAATTCACCAGCATCATCTTGATGCTCAACTTCAATATCAGAGAGCGCCGTCATGCAGCGAACACACCAGTTGATGATGCGCTCTGCGCGATAGATCAATCCTGCATCATAAAGACGCTTAAAGATTGTGAGAACAGATTCAGAGAGACCTTCATCCATGGTGAAGCGCTCACGTGACCAATCGACTGAGTCACCAAGGCGTTTCATCTGGGCGAGGATTGCACCACCTGACTCCTCTTTCCACTCCCACACCTTTTTAACAAACTCTTCCCGGCCAAGATCGTGGCGCGATAATCCTTGAGCAGCCAATTGCTTTTCAACAACGTTCTGGGTTGCGATACCGGCGTGATCCATTCCAGGAAGCCAGAGTGCTTCAAAGCCCTTCATCCGCTTCATGCGAATCAATACATCTTGCAAGGTGTGATCGAGGGCGTGACCGATATGGAGAACACCTGTCACATTCGGTGGTGGGATAACGATCGTAAAGGGAGGTTTATCTGAGTGTGGGTTGGCGGTGAAGTAACCAGCATCGAGCCACTTTTGATACAGCGGGGCTTCGATCTCTGCCGGGTTAAAGGCAGCTGCTAATTCTGGACGCTCACTCATAAGGAGATGAAGTCTAGAGCACTCACGCACAGAGCCTGATCGGAAAAGATCGGCTTACGCGCTCTTCTCCTCCGTTGGCTTTTCGGCAACCTTCTCGGTTTTGCTGCGCTTTGGACCAGATCCACGCAGGACGTAGGTCGGAGCGGCTTCCTTTGCGACAGCCTCTGGGGTGACGACAACGCGTTCGACATCTTTGCGCGATGGCACTTCATACATCACAGCAAGCAGGCTCTCTTCCATGATTGCGCGAAGGCCACGTGCTCCGGTGCCACGCTTGATAGCAAGATCTGCGATCATCTCAAGGGCAGCTGGTGTGAACTCAAGTTCGATGCCATCGAGGTCAAAGAGCTTCTCATACTGCTTGATGAGGGCATTCTTTGGCTCGGTAAGAATTTCAATGAGCGCTGGTCGATCTAAATGCTCAACAGATGTGAGGATGGGTAGGCGACCGATGAACTCTGGAATCATTCCAAACTTCAAGAGATCTTCTGGCATGACCTCACCAAAGTAATCAGTCTTCTCTTTATCTGCAGCCGTCTGCAAAGTGGCATTAAAGCCGACGCCCGCCTTGCCCTTGCGACCTTCAATCAGCTTTTCAAGACCAGCGAATGCGCCACCGACGATGAAGAGAATATTTGTTGTGTCGATCTGTATGAACTCTTGATGTGGGTGCTTGCGTCCACCTTGTGGTGGAACAGATGCAGTGGTGCCTTCAAGAATCTTGAGAAGTGCTTGCTGAACGCCTTCACCAGAGACATCGCGAGTGATCGATGGGTTCTCTGCCTTGCGCGCGACCTTATCAATCTCATCGATATAGATGATGCCAGTCTCAGCCTTCTTCACATCAAAATCTGCAGCTTGGAGCAACTTAAGGAGGATGTTCTCGACATCTTCACCGACATAGCCTGCTTCAGTAAGAGCAGTCGCATCAGCGATCGCAAAGGGAACATTGAGCATGCGAGCAAGTGTCTGGGCAAGAAGTGTTTTACCGCAGCCAGTTGGGCCAAGAATCAAGATATTGGACTTGGCAAGTTCTACGCCATCATCTTTCTTGATGCCACCCGATTGCACACGCTTGTAGTGGTTATAGACGGCAACAGAGAGTGACTTCTTCGCACGGTCTTGACCGACAACATATTGATCCAAGAACTCATAGATCTCTTGTGGCTTAGGGACTTCTGTGAGGCCAAGGGTTGAGTTCTCTTGGAGCTCTTCGATGATGATCTCATTACAGAGATCAATACATTCGTCACAAATATAAACGCCAGGGCCGGCGATGAGCTTCTTCACCTGCTTCTGTGTCTTGCCACAGAAGGAGCACTTGAGAAGGTCTCCGGATTCACCAATGCGCGTAGTCATAAGGAGAACTCTAAAACCTTTGGCGAAAGCGCGCATGAAAAAGGCCCGCTTTCTAGGCGGGCCTTTGTTCGCTTATAGGCGAATTCTTACTGATTACTGCCAGTTACTGTTTCTGGATCTTTCGTGATGCAAGGACCTGATCGATGATTCCATACTCCACAGCTTCTGCTGCGGTGAGAATCTTGTCGCGTTCGATATCTTTCGATACCTCTTCAACGCTCTTACCAGTGTGCTTAGCAAGCATGACTTCAAGGAGAGCGCGCATACGCATGATCTCCGCTGCTTGGATCTCGATATCAGATGCCTGTCCGCCACCTTCTGAATATGGCTGGTGGATCAGAACTCGTGCATGCTCAAGTGCCATGCGCTTTCCTGGTGCACCACCTGCGAGCAAGATCGCAGCTGCAGATGCAGCTTGACCTAGGCAGACAGTCATAATATCTGGGCGAACAAATTGCATCGTGTCATAGATGGCAGTCAACGCAGTGAATGATCCACCAGGTGAGTTGATATACATCATGATGTCACGATCTGGATCCATCGATTCAAGAGTCAGGAGCTGTGCCATGACATCGTTTGCAACGGTGTCATCGATTCCCTGACCTAGGAAGATGATGCGCTCTTCAAAGAGCTTTGTGTAGGGATCAAGGCGCTTATAACCGTAAGCAGTCTTCTCTTCGATTGTTGGCAGGATGTAACGAGAAGTGATCTCGTGAACGCGATCTACTGAGAAATCATTCATGCTGTTCCACCGCGTCCTGCTACCTGTGATGCCGAAGAGACCACGTGATCAACAAGCCCATACTTCTGGGCCTCCTCAGAGGTGAACCAACGGTCACGATCTGAGTCTGTGGTGATCTGCTCAAAGGTCTGACCTGAGTGGTGAGCAATAAGTTCTGCCATGCGACGCTTGGTGAACATGGTCTGCTCGGCCTGAATCTTGATCTCTGTCGCTGTGCCACCGATACCACTGAGTGGTTGGTGCATCAGGATGCGAGAGTTAGGAAGGGCGTAACGCTTTCCGGCAGCACCTGCTGTGAGCAGGAACTGACCCATCGATGCAGCAAGACCCATGGAGACGGTTGCAACATCATTCTTGATGTATTGCATAGTGTCATAGATCGCCATACCGGCGGTGACTGAGCCACCAGGTGAGTTGATATACAAGTAAATATCTTTGACTGGATCTTCCGCAGCGAGCAAGAGCATCTGTGCGGCGATCGCATTGGCCATGTTGTCTTCCACTTGGCCGACCATAAAGATGATGCGTTCGCGAAGCAGGCGCTGATAAACCTGATCGTCCAAGTAGCCACCCAGTGCTGAAGCAGCACGAGCGCTAAAGGGTTCTGCTGGGTTGAAAGTCATTACGAGTAGACCTCTCTCTTTTCTCTGTTACGACATTAACAATCTTTTGCCCAAAATGCTTCCGCAAAAAGGTGGAATCAGGCGTGGGGGTTGTTCGCCGTCAGAGAATTACCCTGAAATACTCTCGAATTACTCTGGTTGGGCAGCGGCTTGCTTGGGAGCCAGCGCCTCAAGGTCGACAACCTTGCCGGACTTGGTCTTCACTGTGACGCGACCGAGAACTCCTGCGAGCCCCTTTGCGCGAGCAACTTCAGAGACCATGGAGTTGATCTGACCAGCTTCTGAGATCTCCTTGATGAATTGATCAGGAGTCATCCCGTAACGCTGTGAAGCGCGAACCAAATATTCAGTGAGTTCGTTCTCATTGACAGAGACCTGCTCGGCATCAACGATCGTGTCAAAGAGGATCTCCTGCTTGATCGCTTGGATGGTCTGCTCAGTGACTTCAGCGCGGTGCGCAGCGTCTTCTAGGCGGCCTTCCTTCTCAAGATGATCATTAACTTCATCATCAATGATGTTTTGTGGAAGTGGAATGGTGATATCAGCAAAGAGCTTCTCGACGAGAAGATCACGTGCGTGTGATCCCTGCTCAAGAGTCTTGACGCGCTCAAGGCGCTTGGCAATATCTGCGCGAAGTTCTTCAAGGGTGTCATATTCAGATGCAAGCTTTGCAAAGTCATCATTGAGTTCTGGAAGTTCGCGGCTCTTCACAGCTTTGACTGTTACGTCAATATCGCCAGTCTCACCCTCAGGCATGCCTACGAGTGTTGAACTAAAGCGCTTCGCTTCACCAGCGCTTAAGCCGATGATTGCTTCATCTAGGCCATCGACCATCGATGCTGAACCAACTTCGTAGGAAATATCTTTTGCGACGCCGCCATCGAGTTCGACGCTATCTTTGGATGCAACGAGATCAATAGTGACAAAGCTTCCCTTTTCAGCGGCCTGCTCGATTGTTGTGAGAGTGCCAAAGCGTGCACGGAGTGCATCAACCTGCTCTGCAATCTCGGTGTCGCCAACAGCAACATCTTCAACTTCAAGAGTGATCTCAGAGAAATTAGGAAGTGTGATCTCTGGACGGACATCTACTTCAACTTCAAAGACGAGCTTCTCGTTATCAACGAGCTC
>CAIJKC010000044.1 GCA_903821145.1 uncultured Actinomycetes bacterium
AAGCCAACTCCAGCGCGCGCGACTACTTTCAAAAGAGGCGCAGCATCAAGGAGTTCGGCAGTTACTTGTGTTCGATTACGCACAACGAGCGCGGTCGCGGTCGCAAGTTCCTTCTTAAGATCGTCGACCTTGTTCCAAAGATCGGGATCCTGCTTTACAGGATGCTTAGTAGCAAGCTCTGCAAAGGCAGGACCCCAGACATCTTCAGAGATCAGAATCATGTAGTGCTTAAGCGCTTATGTATAACTTAGTGAATGTGAATTCACGGTGACCCATGACTTCAGCAGTACAGAGGCGACCATTAACAGTCTTGTAGATGACATCCATCATCATGTCCCCTGCCTTGGTCAAGTCATACTCATAACGAAGCAGTCCTGAGACATCGAGATCCATATGCTCTGTCATCGATTTTGCAGTCTTGATATTTGCAGTCAACTTCAAAACAGGAATGATTGGATTTCCGATGACATTGCCTTGACCTGTTGGGAACAAGTGAATGACCGCTCCGCCTGCTGCCATCAGAGTTACGCACTCTGCTGCTGCAGATGAAGAATCCATGAAGTAAAGACCCTTTTTCTTGGGATCTGGAGCTTCAGCTGGCTTTAAAACACCGATAACAGGGACTGATCCAGTCTTAGCGATATTTCCAAGCGCCTTCTCTTCAATGGTTGTAAGACCACCGGCGATATTGCCTTGAGTTGGCTGGGAGCCAAGGAGGTTTGCGCCAGTTGCTTCAATAACCTTGATGTAGTTGTCATATGTCTCTTGGAATAGATCGCGGGTAGCTGCATCAATGCAACGCTCTGCAATGAGGTGCTCTCCACCAGTGAGCTCTGAAGTCTCACCGAAGAAGACAGTTCCACCGGCTTCAACCCAGCGATCGACTGCTTGGGATGTCGTTGGGCATGAACCGAGGCCAGAAGTTGTATCGGATTCGCCGCACTTGATCGACATAATCATGTCGCCAATTTCAGCTTCTTCACGGACAAGTCCTGATGCATCTTGTAAGAACATCGCTGCAACTCGGCTAGCTTCTTGGATAACCTGAAGATCGCCCTTGCCTTCGATAGAGAATGCTGCAACTGGCTTACCAGTCTTGGCAATTCCATCTGCAACGCGTTGTGTCCACTTTGGTTCGATACCAATAACAACAACTGCAGCGACGTTTGCATTCATGCCTGTGCCGATGAGTGTGTCAAAAGTGAGTTGAAGATCTGCGCCAAACTGCAAGCGGCCAAAAGCATGTGGCAGCGCAAGTGTCCCAGGAATAACCTTTGCTACAGCTTCTGCAGCTGCATTTGAAAGATCATCGAGTGGCAAGATGATGACGTGATTGCGGATACCCATAGTGCCGTTTTCACGGCGATATCCCATTAAGCGCGGCTTGCTTCCCATCGATAACTCCTCATGTTGTGTGTGTGAATATAATCGCCCTTTTTGATGGCAGCTGATGCAAGTCCGACTTTGATGCCGTATTTAATAATTGGGTCGCCATCGGCAAGATCTGCCAACGCGAATTTATGTCCGAGAGGAATCGCATGGTTCAGCACTGCGGTGCTCTCTGTCCCCTCTTTTACTGAACGCCCATGAAGGGTGCCGGGCTCCAGATCTGTCATCGCTACTGCGACATTGTCGCCATCGTGATGAAGCAGGAACTGCGGTGGTGTAATTGCCATATCTGCACTCGCCTCTCTTTTATAACGTGGCTTGCTCTGCGTGAAATCGGTAGTGGTCTGACCTCTTGGGAGCAATCTAAGCGCGAATAAGGTCAAATGTCTAGCCCTTTTGTCCTATGTGGTCTAACCTGTGGCCTATGAGCAAGCTTCTGAGGTACGGAATTATCGGTGCAGGCAGCATGGGGCGCGAGCATATTCAGAACCTCAAAGTCATGGATGGAGTCGCCGTTACGGCGATCTGTGACCCTCACGTGCCCTCTCAGCAGGCGGCCTTGGCCCTCGCACCAGATGCCAAAGTATTTACCGACCATAACTCGATGCTCAGCTCTGGCCTCATCGATGCCGTCATCATCGCAACTCCTAATGACACACATATTGAAGTGCTTCGTGATGCGCTCCGAACCGATCTCGCAGTCTTTGTCGAGAAACCACTTGCTACAACAGCCGCAGATTGCAAAGAGATTCTCGATCTCGGAAATGCTCGCAAGGCTCTTACCTGGATGGGGCTCGAATATCGATTTATGCCACCTATCAATGAAGTCGTTCAGCGTACTAAAGCCGGAGAAGTCGGGAATGTCCACCATGTTTCTATCCGCGAACATCGCGAACCTTTCTATCCCAAGGTAGATAACTGGAATCGCTTCACTGCTCGCACTGGTGGAACTCTCGTTGAAAAATGCTGCCACTATTTCAATTTGATGGATCTTGTCATAGGCGAGCATGCAACAAAGGTCTATGCAACCGGTGGCCAGAGCGTTAACTTCCTCGATGAAGTTTATGATGGCAAGCGA
>CAIJKC010000045.1 GCA_903821145.1 uncultured Actinomycetes bacterium
GAGCTCACATGGTCATCTTCATTCCGATTAACCGTGGTCTGCCAATCTTCAATGGTGAAGAAGTTTGCGCGCTTGCCATCGAGCTCTTCTCGGAGCAAGAGTTCGAATGAGGCATCTGCAGCTTCAAAGGTAAATCCGCGAGATTCCATCTCTTTCACACGCTCGACGACGCGAGTGACGACATCTTTATTCTCAGAGAGATCGATGCCCAATTCAAGTGATTTCAATTCAATGGATGCGCGACCAGCCATCTCTGAGACCAACATACGCATATCGTTTCCGACCGACTCAGGGTTCTCTTGCTGATAAAGCATTGGGTCGACTTTGATTGCAGATGCATGAAGGCCGGCCTTATGGGCAAATGCTGATACTCCAACGTATGGCTGACGCGGTGATGGTGCAACATTCGTAACTTCAGCCACGGCATGCGAGATGCGGAAGGCTTCGCGCAAAGATCCTGGTGGAAGCACAAGCTGCTTCTTCTTGAGTTCTAGGTTTGCAATGATCGAGACCAGATCGGCATTTCCAGTACGTTCGCCATAACCATTGAGTGTGCCTTGGACATGGGTGACGCCAGCATCAACGGCCGCGAGTGAGTTGGCAATTGCACAGCCAGTGTCATTGTGGCAATGGATTCCGAGTCTTGCTGACGATGCCTCAATGACATCATGAACAATCTGTGAGAGTTCATCAGGCAACATTCCGCCATTGGTATCACAGAGCGCTGCGACATCAGCACCTGCTGCCATTGCAGTGCGAATCACTTCGAGCGCATAGGCCTTATTGGACTTATAACCATCGAAGAAATGTTCGGCATCGAGGAAGACGCGCTGTCCCCCAGCCCGCAAGAATTCAATCGAATCCTTAATCATCGCGAGGTTCTCATCAAGGTTGGTCTTGAGCGCTAAATCAACGTGGCGATCGTGGCTCTTCGCAACCAGTGTTACGACTGGGGCCTCTGAATCTTGGAGCGCTCGCAGGAGTACATCATCTGCCGCTTTCACACCAGGGCGGCGAGTGGCGCCGAATGCTACAAAAGTCGCATTCTTAAACTTCACCTCTTTGGCTACTCGTGCAAAGAACTCAGTATCTTTGGGATTGGCACCCGGCCAGCCACCTTCGATAAATCCAACACCCAGGTCATCGAGATGTTTTGCAATCGCAATCTTGTCGTGAACAGAGAGGTTGAGTCCCTCTTGCTGCGCACCATCGCGAAGCGTGGTGTCGTAGATATGAAAGTTATCGGATACTGGCATCAGCAGACTCGCTTATTCCAGCCGTGCTTATCTTCGATCGTGCCGTGTTGAATTCCAAGAAGCGTCTGGCGGATCTTGCCCGTGATCGGACCAGGGTTGCCATCACCGGTCATCCAGGTGCCATGTGCACTCTTGGCAGCACCGATTGGTGAGACGACAGCTGCTGTTCCACAAGCAAAAATTTCCGTGATCTCACCAGATGCAACGCCATCGCGCCAATCATCGATCGAGAGCATTACCTCTTCGACTTTGTAACCAAGATCGGCTGCGACTGTAAGAATTGAATCGCGAGTAATTCCTGGAAGAAGAGTGCCAGTGAGTTTTGGTGTCACGATGGTTGCGTTATCGCCACTTCCCTTTACAAAGTAAAGATTCATGCCGCCCATCTCTTCTACCCAACGGCGCTCATTCGCATCGAGCCAAACAACTTGGTCACACCCTTGTGTCGCAGCCTGCTTCTGGGCGACGAGTGATGCTGCGTAGTTGCCGCCACACTTTGCTTCACCGGTTCCGCCAGGTGCAGCGCGAACATATTCGGTGCTGATCCAGACCGTAACCGCCTTTGTTGGATTGAAGTAAGCAGAGGCAGGTGTTGCGATCAGTAAGTACATCGCCTTATTGCTTGGCCGAACGCCAAGACCTACTTCAGTCGCGATCATGAAGGGGCGGATATAGAGAGATTCGCCAACATTGTTGGGGACCCAGTTGCGATCTTGCTTAACGAGAGCTTCAACAGTCTCGACAAAGAAATCAACGGGAATCTCAGGCAGCGCCAATCGAGCGGCCGACCGTGCAAAACGAGCAGCATTAGCTTCTGGGCGGAAGAGGCTGATCGAACCATCCGGCTGGGTATATGCCTTCATGCCTTCGAAGATCTCTTGGCCATAATGAAAAACTGCTGTCGCTGGATCTAGCGTGATTGGCCCATAAGGCTTCAGCACTGCATCCTGCCAACCAGCTGCCTCGCTCCACTCTGCAACGACCATATTGTCGGTGTAGTACTTACCAAATCCACCTTCGGCAATCTTTGCAGCACGATCTGCATCAGCGACGGGATTCTGGTTCGGAGTGAGAGTGATCTTCATTTCTGCTTACTAGCCCCTCAGTGATTCTGCGATAGCAGTGCCAACTTCAGATGTACTGCGCTTTACGCCATTACGGTTTTCAAGATCGGTAGTTACTGCCGCTGCAATCTCTGCTGCTGCCTCGTGATGGCCAAGGTGGGCGAGCATCATGGCGACAGATGAGATCGTCGCAGTTGGATCTGCCAAACCCTTGCCAGCAATATCAGGAGCTGATCCATGGATCGGTTCGAACATTGATGGGAACTTTCGAGTTGGGTTGATATTGCCCGATGCTGCAAGGCCGATGCCACCGCTGATAGCGGCTGCGATATCGGTGATGATGTCACCGAAGAGATTGTCTGTTACAACAACATCAAAGCGATGTGGCTGCGTAACAAAGAACATTGCTGCTGCATCAACGTGGATGTAATCAGTGGTGATCGACGGATACTCTTTCGCCACATCATTGAAGGCGCGAGTCCAGAGACTTCCTGCGCGTGTGAGCACATTGTTCTTATGAACGAGAGTGACCTTCTTACGAGGACGTTCCATCGCACGCTCAAAGGCATAACGAATGGTCCGTTCTGCACCGCGGCGAGTATTAATGCTCTCTTCGGTCGCAATCTCATTCTCAGTACCAAGAGCAAGAACTCCACCAGCACCGATATATGGGCCTTCGGTTCCTTCACGAACAACGATGAAATCAACCTCGCCTGGATCGCGAAGTGGCGATGCCACTCCTGGATAGAGCTTGGTTGGGCGAAGGTTGATGTAATGATCGAAGGCGAAGCGAAGCTTGAGCAAGAGGCCGCGCTCGAGAACGCCACTTGGGACAGTTGGATCTCCCACTGCGCCAAGCAAGATTACGTCGGCCTTAGCCAAGTCAGCCATTACCGACTCCGGCAGGGTCTCCCCTGTCTTATGCCAGTACTTGGCACCGAGTTCATACTCGGTCTTCTCAAAGGTGAGGCCATGCTTTGCAGCAACGACATCCAATACTTTGAGCCCTTCGGGGACTACTTCTGGACCAATGCCATCGCCAGGGATGACCGCTAATTTATATGAAGCCATTATGAAACCAAGTTCACTGCGCGAACAAAATCTGCACCGGTCTCTTTTGCGACTGCTGCAATGACATCGGCTGAAAGAGATGAGTCGACAGTAATCGCCATAAGCGCTTCGCCGCCTTCAACATCACGAGCAACCTGCATGCCAGCGATGTTTACGCCAGCTTTGCCAAGCACGCTACCGACTGCACCAACGACACCTGGACGATCTCCGTACTGGAGGAAGAGCAAGTTTGCGGTTGGTGGAAGATCAAGATCGAACTTATCGATTGCAATAATCTTCTCGACCTTGCGGATACCCATCAGAGTTCCATCGACGATGATGCTCTTGCCATTAGGAAGAGCTGCATGAAGTGAGATCATGCTGCGATAGAGCGGTGACTCAGGATCTGTTGTGACAGATGAGGTAATGCCGCGCTCTGCTGCAAGTCCTGGTGCATTGACGTATGTGACATCTTCGGATCCAGTCGCAATGAGCGCACCCTTGATCGCACTGGTTGCCAAGATGGAAGAGTCATATTCAGAGATATCGCCACGAACATGCACACTGATGCTTGCTGGCAATTCGCCACCAAGAGTTGTTGCAAGTTGAGCCATCTTCTCGACGAGAGGAAGACTTGGACGAATCTCTTCGTGGATCGCTCCACCCTTAACGTTTACAGCATCCGGGACGAGTTCGCCGGCAAGTGCCTTACGAACTGATACTGCTACTGCGATACCAGCACGTTCTTGGGCTTCATCAGTTGATGCGCCAAGGTGTGGGGTTGCCACGACGTTATCGAGTTCAAAGAGTGGTGAATCTGTGCATGGTTCGGTCGCAAAGACATCAAGTCCAGCGCCCGCTACTCGGCCCTCTTTCAGAGCGGTGTAGAGCGCAGCCTCATCAAGGACTCCACCACGTGCCGCATTGATGATGCGTACGGTTGGCTTTACCTTCTTGAGCGCTTCCTCGCCAATGAGATTTGCAGTCTCTTTCGTCTTTGGCAGGTGAATGGTGATGAAGTCAGAGACGCGCAAGAGCTCATCAAGATCGACGAGTCGAACATTGAGTTGAGCTGCGCGAGCTGGTGCCAAATATGGATCATAAGCAACGACATCCATACCAAATGCCTGCATACGTGCCGCGACGAGTTGACCGATGCGACCAAAGCCGACGATACCTAAAGTCTTCTCAAAGATTTCAGCGCCGGTGTACTTCGAACGTGCCCACTTGCCATTACGCAGTGCGGCATGTGCTGGTGAAACAAAGCGAGCCGAAGCAAGAAGCAAAGTAATCGCAAGTTCGGCGGCCGAGACGATATTTGATGTTGGGGCATTGACAACCATGACACCTGCTGCTGTTGCGGTAGGAATCTCGACGTTATCTAATCCAACACCAGCGCGAGCAATGACCTTGAGGCCCTTTGCTGCGGCAATCGCTTCAGCATCCATCTTGGTTGCAGAACGGATCAAGACGGCATCAACTCCTGCAGCAAGTGCTGCTAGGAGTTCACCGCGATCGGCGCCATTGCAATGACGAACTTCAAAATCTGGGCCAAGCGCCTCCATGGTGGCAGGGCTGAGCTCTTCTGCAATCAGTACAACGGGTTTAGCCACGGGATGCATGACCTTCCTGGTAATCATCCTTGTTGTTGCCCTTAACCCAGGACATCATCTTGCGAAGTTCGCGACCGACAGCCTCGATTGGATGGGTCTCACCCTTTGCACGAAGTGCCTTGAACTCTGGTGCGCCAGCTTCTTGGTCATCGATGAAGCGCTTAGCGAATGTGCCATTTTGAATATCAGCAAGAACTGCCTTCATATTCTCTTTCACGCTTGGATCAATGACGCGTGGGCCTGAGACATAATCGCCGTATTCAGCAGTATCTGATACTGACCAGCGCTGCTTTGCGATTCCACCTTCATACATAAGGTCCACGATCAGCTTGAGTTCGTGCAAGCACTCAAAGTAGGCAACCTCTGGCTGGTAACCAGCTTCGATCAATGTCTCGAAACCATATTGGACGAGCTGTGATGCTCCGCCGCAGAGAACTGACTGCTCACCGAAAAGATCGGTCTCACACTCTTCAGTGAAAGTGGTGAGGATACCGCCGGCGCGAAGTCCGCCGATCGCCTTTGCATACGAGAGTGTTAATGGCCACGCGCTGCCTGTTGCATCTTGTTCAACAGCAACGAGTACTGGAACACCACGGCCGGCTGAATATTCACGGCGAACAAGGTGGCCTGGACCCTTTGGCGCAACCATCGCAACATCGATATTTGCCTCTGGCTTGATGTAGCCGAAGCGAATATTGAATCCATGTCCGAAGAAGAGCGCAGAACCTGGCTTGAGGTTTGGCTTGATTGAATCGTTATAGATGTGGCGCTGCACGTGATCTGGTGCAAGGAGCATGATGACATCTGACTCTTTCACTGCATCGGCAACGGAGAGAACACGTAGGCCTTCTGCTTCAGCCTTTGCCTTTGATGCTGATCCATCAGCGAGACCGATGCGAACATCGACTCCACTATCGCGAAGGCTTAGTGCGTGTGCATGACCTTGTGAGCCATAGCCAATAACAGCGACCTTCTTCCCCTGAATGATCGAGAGGTCTGCATCTTCATCATGATATTGAGTTGCCACTTGGTGTTGCCTTCCTTTAGGTGAATCGATCGATTAATTGAACTTCTCGGTGATGCGTAGCCCGCGCTCCATTGCGACAAGCCCCGACTGGACTAATTCCTTAATACCGTAAGGCTCAAGAACTCGTAGGAGCGCTTGAATCTTCTCGGCATTTCCGGTTGCCTCGATTGTGACCGCATCTTGCGCGACGTCGACGACCTTGGCACGAAATAATTGAACGGTTTCAAGGACTTGAGAGCGATTCTCAGGCGTCGTTGCTACCTTGACGAGCAAGAGCTCGCGCTGGACCGAAGTCACGGGATCTAGCTGGGTAATCGAAATAACGTTGATCAACTTATCGAGTTGAGCGATCACTTGCTCTAGGGCGTGTCCTTCAACTTCGATGACGATCGTCATACGAGAGATATCTGGATTCTCGGTAGGTCCAACAGCCAGTGAATCGATGTTGTAGCCACGACGGGAGAAAAGGGATGCGATACGAGCCAAGACGCCAGGGCTATTCTCAACAAGGACGGAGAGCGTATGTTTCTGTGACATTAGAGCTCCTGTGAATCCCAGACAGGCGCCATTGAGCGCGCAACTGTAATGAGGTCATTCGATGCACCGGCAGCGACCATTGGCCAGACCATCGCATCGCGGTGAACGGAGAAGTCAATAACGACTGGACGATCATTGATTGCCATCGCTTCATGAATGACACGATCGACATCTTCTTTACGTTCTGCGCGTAGTCCAGCACAACCCATCGCTTCACCGAGCTTTGCAAAATCAGGGATGCGCTTTGAGTGCAATTCAGTGTTTGAGTAGCGCTGGTTATAAAAGAGAGTCTGCCACTGACGGACCATGCCAAGGGATTCGTTATTGATGATCGCAACCTTGATCGGAATATTATTAAGAGCACACGTAACGAGCTCTTGGTTTGTCATCTGGAAGCATCCATCGCCATCGATCGCCCATACGACCTTATCTGGTGCGCCAACCTTGGCACCCATTGCTGCAGGAACGGCATAACCCATCGTTCCTAAGCCACCAGAGTTGAGCCAGGTTCTTGGCTTCTCGTAATTAATAAATTGTGACGACCACATCTGATGTTGGCCAACACCTGCGGTATAAATCGCATCAGGTCCTGCAATCTGACCAAGACGCTGGATGACATATTGTGGAGAGAGTGATCCATCATCTGGCTCATCAAAGCCAAGTGGGAATTGAACGCGCCATTCGTTAACGGTCTTCCACCAGCCAGTCAGATCTGGCTTGCTCTTCGCAAAGGCAGCCTTAACCTCTGGAATAAGGCCATTAATAGTGTTTGTCAGGTCTCCAAGGAGTGCAACATCGACCTTGCGATTCTTGCCGATCTCAGCTGGGTCGATATCTGCGTGAATGATCTTGGCGTTCGGTGCGAAGGTCGAGAGCTTGCCGGTAACACGATCATCAAAACGAGCACCCAAAGTAATAAGAAGATCAGACTTTTGGAGCGCAGTAACAGCAGCAACAGTTCCGTGCATACCTGGCATACCAAGGTGCTGTGGATGGCTATCAGGAAATGATCCGAGAGCCATCAGGGTGGTAACGACAGGAGCACCAGTGAGTTCAGCGAGCTGCATCAACTCTTTGTAGGCATTGGACTTGATGACTCCGCCGCCAACATAGAGGACTGGCGATGTTGATTGCGCGATTAATGCAGCCGCATCACGCAGTGCCTGCGATGTTGGGTGCATGACTGGCTGATATCCAGCCAGGTTGATGGTGGTTGGGTATTCAAAGGTTGTCTTGAGCTGAAGTGCATCTTTGGCGATATCGACAAGGACCGCCCCTGGGCGACCAGACTCTGCGATATGGAAGGCTTCGGCGATTGCACGTGCAATATCTTTCGCATCAGTGACAAGGAAGTTGTGCTTGGTGACCGGCATCGTGATGCCGCGGATATCAGCTTCTTGGAAAGCATCTGTGCCAATAGCACCAGATGAAACTTGACCTGTGATCGCAACAACGGGAACTGAATCCATCTGTGCATCGGCAAGTGGTGTGACCAAGTTTGTTGCGCCAGGGCCAGAGGTTGCGATACACACACCAACTCGACCAGTTGCCTGGGCATATCCTGTTGCAGCGTGGCCAGCACCTTGTTCATGGCGAACGAGGATGTGGCGAATTGTGGAATCAAAGATCGGATCGTAGGCAGGAAGGATTGCGCCGCCAGGAATACCGAACATGACTTCAACGCCTGCGCGCTCCAAAGATTTCACGAGGGACTGTGCCCCTGTCATCTCTTCACTCATATTCATCTCCTTTCGTTGCTCTCGCTAACTTGCCTGAATTCACTGGGTAAATGAGAAACCCCTCAGTTTTTCCACTGAGGGGTAGCGCACGTTCTAGTCAGACTAGATCGCGCGCTCTCGAATCACCACTGATGATGTCATGGGCTAATTCTCGCTGACCGCACTGAGGTAGTCAACCCCTGAGATGCAGATCTCATTATTTGAGCGGGTGCTATCCCTGTGAGATTAACTGGTGACGGCTCCCTGAGAGGCGCTACCTACGACTTTGGAGTACTTCGCCAATACACCGCGCTTGTACTTATGAGGAATGGGTGAGAAATGCTTACGGCGTTCAACGAGAACGGCCTCATCGACCAAGAGGTCCAAGGTGCGAGCTGAGATATCGATTCGGACGATATCGCCATCTTCAACGAAGGCTATTGGTCCCCCATCAACCGCTTCTGGTGCAACATGGCCAACGCAGAGTCCGGTTGAACCACCTGAGAAGCGACCATCAGTTAAGAGCAATGTGGACTTACCCAAACCTGCGCCCTTGATGGCACCGGTAATCATCAACATCTCGCGCATTCCAGGTCCACCCTTGGGGCCTTCATAACGAATCACGATGACATCACCTGCTTGGATCGTTCCATTCTCAAGTGCCGCCATCGCTGCTTGTTCGCGTTCAAAGACTCGAGCAGGTCCTTCAAATCTGTCCACATCTACTCCCGCTGTCTTGCAGACAGCACCATCTGGAGCAAGAGATCCACCAAGAATTGTGATTCCACCACCAGCAGAGAGTGGGCTCTTGATTGCATGTAAGACATCACCATCGGGATCAAGTGGTGTGATCTCGGCGAGGTTTTCAGCCATCGTCTTTCCAGTGACGGTTAGAACATCACCATGCAAGAAGCCGGCATCAAGGAGTGCGCGAAGAACAACTGGGATGCCACCGACACGATCGATATCGGTCATGACATATTTACCAAATGGCTTGAGATCACCAAGAAGTGGTGTGCGCTCAGAAATGCGCTGGAAGTCTGCAAGGTTGAGTTCAACTTCTGCTTCATTGGCGATAGCCAGAAGGTGGAGAACTGCATTCGTTGAACCGCCAAGTGCCATAACAACAGTGATCGCGTTCTCAAAGGCCTTCTTCGTCAAGATATCGCGGGTAGTAATTCCCTTGCGAATAAGCTCAACAACTGCTGCGCCAGACTTCACGGCATAGTCATCTCGGCGACGATCTACAGCAGCAGGAGATGCCGATCCTGGAAGGGATAGGCCAATAGCTTCACCAACAGCAGCCATTGTGTTGGCTGTATACATACCGCCACATGCACCTTCACCTGGGCAGATAGCGCGCTCAATCTCATCAACCTTCTCTTGGCTAATGAGGCCACGAGCACATGCGCCTACTGCTTCAAAGGCATCGATGATCGTCACATCGCGGCCATCTACTTGGCCAGCGAGGGTGGAGCCTGCATAAACAAAGACGCTTGCAACATCGATACGAGCTGCGGCCATCATCATTCCTGGAAGCGACTTATCGCAGCCAGCAAAGGTCACCATGCCATCAAGACGTTCTGCCTGCATCACGGTCTCAACAGAGTCTGCGATTACTTCACGAGAGACGAGTGAGAAGTGCATACCTTCGTGGCCCATCGAGATGCCATCTGATACAGAAATTGTTCCAAATTGCATAGGGAAGCCACCGGCGTCGATGACACCTTTGCGAGATGCCTTAGCAAGGCGATCAAGGGAGAGGTTGCACGGTGTGATCTCATTCCACGACGAGGCGATACCGATCTGTGGCTTCTTGAAATCTTCATCTTTCATCCCGACTGCGCGAAGCATGCCGCGAGCCGGTGCACGTTCTAGACCATCTGTCACCATGCCAGAGCGTGGCTTCATAGGATTAACTGGATTCACTGGATTCTTCTCATCAGACATTGTTACTTACCCCTGTCCTAGATGCTTTAACAGTAATTCACGAACCTTTGCGGCATCTGCCTGACCACCCGTCGCCTTCATGACGGCGCCAATAATTGCTCCAGCAGCAGGAATATTTCCAGCGCGGACACGTTCTGCAGTCTCTGGCTGGGACGCGATTGCAGCTTCGATAGCAACCATCAACGCTGAATCATCAGAGACGACCTTTAGGCCGCGCTTTTCAATGACAGCAGCTGGTGTTCCCTCACCATTGATAACTCCTTCGACAACTTGGCGAGCCAGCTTGTCGGTGAGCTCCCCTGCAGCAATCAATGCAATAACTTCAGCCACCTCAGAGGGTTGGATAAGAGAGGTAGGAGCAACGGCTTTCTCATTAGCAAGACGTGAGATCTCACCAAGCCACCAACTACGTGCCTTTGTTGGCTCTGCACCCAACCGAACTGTCTCTTCAACGGTATCGAGTAATTCAGCGTTAACCATTGCTGACATCTCTTTATCAGGGACGCCCCAGGCTTCCTGCAACTTCTTGCGATGCACCGATGGCTTTTCAGGTAGAGCTGACTTCAACTCTTGGACCCAGGCAGGATCAGCAACGATGGGAAGTAGGTCTGGTTCTGGGAAGTAACGGTAATCCTCAGCCTGCTCCTTTGAGCGACCAGAACGAGTCTCACCAGATTCTTCTTGGAAGTGACGAGTCTCTTGAACGATGCGCTCACCTGTTTGCAGACGATTAGCCTGGCGAATGATTTCACCACGAACAGCGCGTTCCACGGAACGAAGTGAGTTCACATTCTTTGTCTCAGAACGAGTTCCAAGTACACCAGTGCCGCGAGGTGAGATTGATACGTTGGCATCACAGCGAAGAGAACCCTGCTCCATCTTCACATCAGATACTCCGAGTGAACGAAGGATGTCGCGTAGTTCTGCAACATAGGCACGGGCCACTTCTGGTGCGTACTTCTCTGTTCCAGGGACGATACGTGTAACAATTTCGACGAGTGGAATACCGGCGCGGTTGTAATCCAAGAGTGAGTGCTCAGCGCCATGGATACGACCTGTTGCGCCACCTACGTGAAGTGACTTACCGGTGTCCTCCTCCATATGCACGCGCTCGATCTCAACGCGAAAGACCTTTGGTCCTTCGTCAGTATCAATCGTGACATCCAAATATCCGTTGACGCAGATGGGCTCGTCATATTGGGAAGTTTGAAAGTTCTTTGGCATATCAGGATAGAAGTAGTTCTTACGGGCAAAACGACTAAATGGGGTGATAGAGCAGTTCAGGGCAAGGCCGATACGAATGGATGACTCGATCGCTTTGGCATTGACGACAGGAAGTGAGCCAGGCAGACCTAAGCAGACTGGGCAGGTTTGAGTATTAGGAGATGCACCGAACTCAGTTGCGCAGCCACAGAACATCTTCGAGTTGGTATTTAACTCAACGTGAACTTCAAGGCCAAGGGTTGGCTCATAGAGTTCTATCGCTTGATCGTAGGTAAGAGCCATTACTTCACCGCCAATTCAGGAGCAGATGCGTAGAGCGGTGCTCCCCACTTGGACTGCAGCGCAGCCTCTAGCGTTCCACCGACTTGATACATCAGCTCATCTTTCAGTGCTGGTGACATGATCTGGAAACCAACAGGAAGGCCATCTTCTGGTGCAAGGCCGCACGGCAAACTCATGCCACCGATACCGGCAAGGTTCACAGGGATTGTTGCGACGTCATTGAGATACATCGCAAGGGGATCATCGCTCTTCTCCCCGATCTTAAATGCTGTGGTTGGGCAGGTTGGCGAAACTAAGACATCGACCTTTGCAAAGGCTGCTTCGTAATCGCGCTTAATGAGTGTGCGGACCTTCTGAGCAGAGCCGTAGTAAGCATCGTAATAACCAGATGAGAGTGCGTAGGCACCGAGGATGATGCGCCGCTTCACTTCTTTTCCAAAGCCAACTTCACGAGTCATATTCATGACCGCTTCAGCACTTCTGGAACCATCATCACCGATACGAATTCCATAACGCATAGAGTCAAAACGTGCGAGATTCGATGAAGCCTCAGATGGGGCGATTAAGTAGTAGGCAGCGAGCGCATACTCAAAGCTCGGCGTTGATACTTCAACAATCTCAGCTCCTGCTGAGACCAAGGCATCGAGGGCTTCATTAAAACGTGTGAGGACTCCGGCTTGATAACCCTCGCCAGATAGTTCTTTCACAACGCCAATCTTCATACCCTTGATATCTAACTTCTTTGCAGCCTCCACCATCTTGCCCACGGGGGCATTGATTGAGGTTGAATCCTTTGCGTCATAGCCTGCAATCACTTCATGGAGCATTGCGGTATCAAGCACGGTACGAGCACAAGGCCCTGCTTGATCAAGGCTGGATGAGAATGCGACAAGACCATAACGAGAGACCGAGCCATATGTTGGCTTTACTCCCACAGTTCCTGTGACCGCTGCTGGTTGGCGAATGGAGCCACCAGTATCTGTGCCAATCGCAAGAGGTGCTTCAAAGGCAGCAAGGGCAGCGGAAGATCCACCACCTGAACCACCAGGAATACGCGAGAGATCCCATGGGTTATGGGTTGTTCCATAGGCGGAGTTCTCAGTCGATGAACCCATCGCGAACTCATCCATGTTGGTCTTACCTAAGATGACAACGCCAGCCTTCTTCAGGTTTGCCACAACCGTTGAGTCATAGGGTGGACGCCAGCCTTCAAGCATCTTGGAGCCACAGGTTGTTGGAATACCCTTTTGAGTTAAGACATCTTTCAGAGCAAGTGGAACACCAGCAAGTGGATGAAGCTTCTCCCCTGCTTTACGCGATGCATCAACGCTTGCTGCCTGAGCAAGTGCGCCTTCACGATCAAGGTGCAAGAAGGCATGAACGTCACTATCGACAGCAGCAATCCGGTCGTAGTGCGCAGTGGCCAATTCAACTGCGGTGACAGATCCACTCGCGAGATCAGCAGACATCTCTGCTGCGGTTTGATGGATGATGGGAGTGCTCACTCTTCACCTAAAATCTGTGGGACCTTGAAGCGATCTTCTTCACGAGCCGGAGCGCCAGAGAGCGCCTCTTCTGGTGTGAGACTCGGTACGACCACATCGGGGCGCATCACATTCTGCATTGCGATCGCATGGGATGTCGGTGGGATATCTGCTCCAGCAACGCCCTGAACTCTGGAGACTGATTCAAGGATCAGATCCATTTCAGATGCGAGGTGGTCTAGTTCGGCATCGGTCATTTCGATGCGAGCTAGTCGCGCTAAATGCGCTACTTCGTCTCGTGAGATAGCGGCCATTTGGCAATCTTATCTGATCTGGCCAGTGCCCCGAACAATCCAGGTGGTGGTCGTCATCTGCTCAAGACCCATTGGGCCGCGGGCATGAAGCTTCTGGTTGGAGATGCCGATCTCTGCGCCAAAGCCCATCTGCTCGCCATCGGTAAATCTCGTCGATGCGTTGACCATGACAGCAGCGCAATCAGAGAGTGCGATGAATTGATCGGC
>CAIJKC010000046.1 GCA_903821145.1 uncultured Actinomycetes bacterium
AGCCAATCGTGTTGGTGGTCGGTGAGCCCCGCCATCTATCTGGGCGAGCGAGTTCCACCATGGAATCTGTTGAACGCTTTCTTCTCCAACTTCAATCGACTACCAACACACCGATCCGCTCGGTAGATGAACGATTATCGACGGTGAGTGCGGCAGGTAAGTTGCGCGCCGCTGGTAAGGATGCCAGGTCAAGTAAATCTCTTATTGATTCTGCTGCTGCAGCTGAAATCTTAGAGTCGGCGATTAATGCAGAGCGCCACTCGGGGCCGTTAGATGAAGAGTAGTTTTCTTAAGAAAGTATCGATCGCAATTGTTCTTGTCTTACTAGGTGGCAGCGCTGCGCTGCTCCTGTCAGGCAAGGCGACGGAGTATCCCGATGGAACAGCCGGTCCGAGTGTCTTGATCTCGATAGCTGCCGGAGAGAATGGATCTGAGATTGCCCAAGATCTCTTCAAGAAGGGGGTAATACGTGCGAGCAAGACTTTCTATGATCTAGCGACGAAAGATCCACGCGCTCTTGGAATATCCCCAGGTATCCACACCATCGACAGTCACATCACAACGGTGAAGGCGCTCAATCAGTTACTCAATCCCTCACGTAACTCTGGATTAGTCACGGTAATCGAAGGTTCCACGTTCTCTGATGTATCCGCTCTCCTGAAGAAGGCAGGAACCATTGGCCCAGTAGGAGCCCAGACTCTTCCTTCGCTGGTCAAAGGATCCTCGCTTGAGGGAGTTCTCTTTCCAGCCTCGTATGCATTGGCTGAGAAGAGCTCTACCCGAGATGCGATTGCACAGATGATTTCCACCTTTAATGCCAAGGCGCGCACTGTGGGTCTTTCTTCTGGATACAGAACTTATTCGGCATATGATGTGTTGAAGATTGCCTCCTTGATTCAGATTGAGGCTGATCCTATCGACTACGCGAAGGCCGCACGGGTTATTTATAATCGACTTGCTATCACCATGCCGTTGCAATTGAACTCGACGGTGCATTATGCGATGAAGTCACATGGTCACATCACGCTCACGCGAAATCAAACCTCTTTCCCCTCTCCATACAACACGTACCTACACACCGGACTTCCGCCCACCCCCATTTCCAACCCAGGAGCTGCAGCGATCTCAGCGGCACTGCATCCAGATACTGGGGAGTGGCTCTACTTCATCACCGTTAAGCCCCATGACACTCGCTTTACAAAGAGCTTCGCTGAGTTTGAAGGTTGGGTTACTCTGTATAACAACAACGTAGCGAATGGACTCTTTAAATGATGAGGGCAGCAGTTCTTGGCTCACCTATCTCTCATTCGCTCTCACCGCTTTTGCATAACACGGCCTATTCGATTTTAGGCATCACGGGTGAATATTCAGCGATCGATGTTCCAAGCGCGAACTTTGCCGATTTCCTCTCCCACGCACTAGGGGAGCGGTGGCGAGGGTTTAATCTGACGATGCCATTGAAGGAGAGCGTCTTCGACACTGCGCTCGTTCATTGCGATGAGGCATCGGCTCGTATTAGAAGTGCTAATACCCTCATTCGAGAGGGTTCTGGATTCGCAGCAACATCGACGGATCTCACAGCATTTGCCAGGCTCTTGAGTGAAGACGAGGTAGAGCGAGTAGCAATCATTGGCGGAGGTGGCACGGCCCGTGCGGCGATTGGTGCGTTAGCAGATCGGATAAAAAGTATTGATCTTCTGCTGCGCACACCATCTCGAATCGATGCGATTGCACGTATCGCACCAGGAGTAGAAGTAGCGGTGAAGGCGATGGATTCTTCACTCAATTCCTATGATCTCGTTATTAATACGACCCCTGCGGGAGTTGCCGATCATTTTGCACAGAACCTTGACCGCGTCGACGGTCTCTACTTTGAATCTCTCTACAACCCGTGGCCTACGGAGTTGAGTTTTGCCTGGAAGGAACTTGGAGGGCAGACGCTGCATGGCGTAGATCTACTCGTAGAGCAAGCTCTCGATGCCATCGCGCTTATGACAGAGAAGACCTTTGATTACTCTGATATGCGCAATACATTACTTGCAGTAGCGATCTCGAGCTTGGATTCACAGAGAGCCTAAGGCGACCTCCGCTCCTTCCTTCACCTTCTACCTTCAGGCATGACCCTCTTTCGCTATCTCGATCTCTTGATCTTTGGCTCATTCATTGCGCTCTCAGATATACGCTCTAGCCGGATTCCAAATCGGATGCTCGCCTCCTTCGCACTCATCACAGTGATCGGTTACAGCCTTGTCCCCAAAGAATTGGTGATCGCCTCTGCCAGCGCACTTGTATTCGCGCTCATCCTTCTGCCGCTCTATCTCCTCTCTGTGAGAAAGAAGGGTCTAGGCATGGGCGGTGGGGATGTGAAGCTGATTGTGGTGCTCGCCTTCGTTCTGGGTAGAGGAGATAGAGCCCTTGGAGCTCTCTTACTCGCTTCACTCATTGGTCTTGTTCAGATCATCGCTTTGTCGATCAAAAACCGTCATTTCCTTACGCAGATTCCATTTGGACCTGCCCTGATCGTTGGCTCACTCCTGGCCCTGTAGCCATTGAAGGAACTGTGCCGGGAGATATCTCACTCAGCCTTGATATATGCGCACGGGATCTCACTTTGATCTGCAAGAATTAGCCCCTAGACACGAGAATGCGGTGGCGATGAAGCTGCCCGTTCACTCGATTGAAGAGGGTTACTGATGCTGCGTTGGCTTACTGCAGGGGAGTCGCATGGACCTGCGCTGACTGCCATCTTGGAAGGCTTGCCGGCTCACGTCGTCATCGACACCAACACGATTGATGCTGATCTGCGTCGTAGGCGCCTTGGTTTTGGGCGAGGGGCAAGGCAGAACTTTGAAGCTGACGTTGTTACCTTGCTTGGTGGAGTTCGCCACGGACTCACACAAGGTGGCCCGATCGCACTTACTGTTGGAAATTCTGAGTGGCCAAAGTGGGAGCAGGTCATGTCTGCAAATCCCGTTGATGCTGAAGTTCTTGATTCCCTTGCACGCAATGCACCCTTGACTCGACCACGGCCTGGACATGCCGATCTCGTTGGTATGCAGAAGTATGGCTTCGATGATGCCCGCCCGATCTTAGAACGAGCAAGTGCACGTGAGACTGCGGCGCGTGTAGCGCTCGGTGCGGTTGCGAGGGCATTCCTGGATCAGACAATTGGTGCCACGATCTTGTCACATGTTCTATCGATTGGAGCAGTGAGCGTACCTGAGGATGCCCAACTTCCATCAGCTACGGATATGGGACGCATCGATGGGGACCTTGTCCGATGCGCAGATCCCACAACAAGTGCGGCAATGATTGCTGAAATTGAAGATGCTCATTCCTCTGGTGACACGCTAGGAGGCGTTGTTGAAGTCCTCGTCTACAACTTGCCTCCAGGGCTTGGATCGCATACCCATTGGGATCGACGTCTAGATGCCAGACTTGCGGGAGCGATGATGGGAATTCAAGCGATTAAGGGTGTTGAGATTGGCGATGGTTTCACGACCGCTCGCCGACGCGGCTCCGTTGCGCATGATGAGATTGAACGAGATGCAGAAGGCAAGATTCGCCGCCGCACCGACCGTGCTGGTGGCACAGAAGGTGGCATGTCCAACGGTGAGATTTTGCGTGTTCGAGCTGCGATGAAACCAATCTCCACAGTGCCACGAGCCTTAGATACCATCGATACAAAGAGCGGAGAGGCTGCAAAAGCCATCAATCAACGTTCAGATGTTTGTGCTGTGCCTGCCGCAGGGATAGTGGCTGAAGCGATGGTTGCTCTTGTTCTTGCCGATGCTGTGCTTGAGAAGTTCGGTGGCGATAGCGTTCAGGAAACTCGTCGCAACT
>CAIJKC010000047.1 GCA_903821145.1 uncultured Actinomycetes bacterium
GTCCCGGTAACAGTCACTGCTGTTCCGCCAGTAACAGTTCCGGTTGAGACAGAGATTGCAGTAATTGTCGGCACCGCCACATAGTTGTACTTTCCGTACAATGAAATTGCCGAGGTAGTCGCAGGATTTACAACAGTTACATCAACTGATCCGGTTCCAGCTGGTGCGACTGCAGTGATCTGGCTAGCACTGTCAACGTTGAAACTGGTGGCATTCGTTGCACCAAATTTGACTGCAGTTGCTCCGGTGAAATTGGTACCTGCAATAACAACTGAAGTCGCTCCACTGGCCGGGCCCGAGGTTGGCGTAATGCTGGTGATTGTTGGAGCACCGTAATAGGTAAACCTATCTGCGGCAGAAGTTGCGGACGTTCCGCCTACGGTTGTTACCAGTACATCAACCACTCCCGAACCAGCAGGTGAGATAACGGTTAACTGGGTTGCGCTGTTGTACGTCACGCTTGCTGCGCTGGTGCCTCCAAAGAGAACTGTGGATGTGTTTGTGAAATTGGTTCCGGTAATAACTACAGAGGTGCCACCAGATGTAAGGCCAACGGTAGTGCCGATTCCGGTGACTGTTGGAAGGGCGTAATACGTGAATTTATCCGCATTAACAACCCCGGATGTAGTTCCCGCTGTCACCGCAATATCAACAGTGCCAGCCGTACCTGCTGGCGCGACGGCAGTAATCTGGGTCGAGCTATTCACGATATAACTTGTGGCCGCTACCGTTCCGAATTTAACGGCGGTTGCGCCGGTGAAATTAGTTCCAGTAACGACGACCGATGTGCCACCGGCAACCGGGCCATAACTTGGGCTTATACCGGTAATGGTCACGGCGGCTGTATATGTGAATAGGTCAGCAGACGATGTTGCCGAGATTGTTCCGCCGGAAGTAACCGTCACATCAACGGCACCAGCGGTTCCTGCCGGTGATACAGCGGTAATTTGAGTCGAACTATTTACGGTGTAACTACTTGCCGCAGTGGTGCCAAATTTTACAGCAGTAACACTGGTGAAGTTAGTTCCGGTGATGATGACGGATGTTCCGCCTGCAGTAGCACCTGAGGTTGGTGAAATTCCTGTTACGGTGACCGCTCCTGTGTATGTGTACTGATCTGCCGAAGTCGAAACAGTTGTTCCACCCGGTGCCGTTATCTGTATATGCACAGTCCCTGCACTACCGGCCGGAGCGGATGCGGTAATTTGAGTAGAACTATTAACCGTAAAACTTGAAGCCGCAACAGATCCGAAGAGCACTGAAGATGCACTTGTAAAGCCGGTTCCTGTTATTACTACTGAGGCCCCACCTTGAGTTGAGCCAGAAGTTGGGCTCAACCCCGAAATCGTTGGCGTCGAAAGATAGGTGTATCTATCTGTTGAAGAAAGTGCCGATGTGCCGCCTAGCGTTGTTACTACTGTCACATCAACAACTCCAGCAGAGCCAGATGGAACCGTGGCAGTGATTTGAGTTCCAAATGAGTTCACAGCGTAATTGCTCGCCGAGAGAATGTTTGTGCCAAATTTGACCGAACTCAACCCAACAAAGTTACTTCCATTGATCACCACAGCGTTTCCGCCAGCCGCAGGACCGCTATCGGCCACAACAGAGGCAATCACGGGTGTCGCAGTTGGATAATCTGATGTACAACTCGATGTCGTCGTTTGGTAGCTGGCAGTCACCGTGGAAGGTGCGACAACCGCTGAACCACAGGAGGTTGAACTTGGCTGGAAGAGTGCGATGGTATTCGAGCCCAAGGAGTATGTAGTCGAAGGAGAGAACCCCGACACTGGATATAGAGAAGTATCTGCCAAAACTTGAGTTGGGCCGATGAGCGTAACTCCCCCAAAGGGTCCGATCTTGATCCCGGTGCTCTTGCCACCGTTTGGATATTGGGTAAGGAAGCCACCATCAGCCCATTGAGCCACCATCTGTCCATTTATGAACAAGGTGTCGAAGGACTGAGTCGCCTGACCCGCAACATAGTTTCGCTGAAAGACAACGTTCTGCCAAGTGCCCGCTGTTACTGGAGTCGTCGGTGTAATTGTTCCCATATAGCCTGTAGCTGCATATCCATTGATAGCCGTGCCACTGTTATAAATTTGAATTCCTTGACCGCGGTCCAAGTAGAAACTATCGCCATAGATCGCACCCAACTGCATCGTAAGGTTTGAGGTCGAGCTCTTTACCCAAGTTTCGATCGTGAAGTTTTGACCTGTTATTAATCCAGTACCTGATGGAAAGTTGAGGATGAGCGCGTTGTTGGTCGACGTGTTTCCAGAGTTGTCTGCGAATACGTGACTCCCTGTTGAAGTAAGAGAAAGGCTCCCTCGAATATTAGTTAGCGCCGGCGTCGAGGTGGACTTTGCTAACAGAGATGATGTTGGGGTCAGAGTTGCATTCATCGTGTAATAGATGGTCGTGGGATTCCATGCACAGGTAGCAGTGAATGGGGAAGAAAGTGTCGTCGCGACTGAGGAACAACCAGAAATAGTTCCCAAGTCGGTTTGGAAGGAAACAGTTCCAACCACTGAAGCCGTCGCGGTGACTGTATCGATCACACCAACTTGTACAGTGCTGTTAGCAAGGGCTATCGAGACCGATGTCGGGGGTTTATTGACAGTAATTGTGACGTTTGCAGTCGTGGTCAAGCCAGAGCTCGCCTGTGTACCAGTAACAACATAGGTTGTGGTTGGCGAATAGGAAGTCGGCGTTCCAGAAATAGACCCTGAAGATGCATCTATTGAGAGTCCTGTGGGTAAAGCGGGGCTTACCGAATAAGTATTAATGTCTCCGCCGGTTGAAATGGGATTATCTGAGGTGATAGCGGTGCCGGTGATTGTCGTGACTGAAGATGATGTGTAAGTGAATGCAGGTGGCGGCGGAGATGCAATGTCTGAAGTCGCAACAACACTTGTAGCGGTTACTTCAGCCTTTATTGTCGAACCATTCCCAGATTGGTCTACTAAGTTTGCAACTGTTGAAGTTGTTTGTGGTTTAAAAAGCGCAACTACGCCAGCTCCGGGAGAGACCGTACCTCCTGAAACAGTTGTAGAAAAATCGTAAGTTGGGTTGAATGTTGTTTTTCCATCTGAAGGATAGAGGGATCCCGCGGTTACTCGGATCTGTCCATAAGAGACTTTGCCATTAGTGGCAGAACCAAATCCGCCAATCTGGGCATACTTCATCAATGTGCTGGCACTGCTATTCCCAACAACAATTGATCTGACGATCTTTCCATCGATAAACATGGTTAGGCGAGTTACTCCACCATTAACAGATTTCTGTAGAGCTAGATGTGTCCACTGCCCTCTTGGTATCGGCATAACGGGGCAATCAGCAAGTGATGTACCTGTGTCATCGCAGCGCGGATAGTAAGTATCATCAAAGTTGGTAATATAAAAGGAACCTCGTTGTGCGGCACCCGTACCAAGTGTTACCGTTCTTTGGTTCCAAGCATCGTAATGTGAATACTGAGCGCCATACTCGAGGTTTTGAAATTTAATATAACCGCAATCTTGCGTTGTCGATGTTATTGGATTAGAACTCGTATCTATCTTCACCCAAGCCTCGACCGTGTACGGCGATGCATTTGCAATTTCCTTACCTGTTGGCAGTGTGATGGATAGAGAGTTATTCGGTCCGCCACACGGAGAACTGGTGCCAGTGCCTGTTCCAGTAATAGTGAGGCTGCCGGGATCGGCTGCGGCTGTAGGCAAAATTTGTGGAGCGGTGATTCCCGCAATTGGCACAAGGAGTGATCCCAGCAGCGCCGCAACCACTACGCGCGAGGCTTTTAGGCGCATGGTCGGCCGCATCTGCTTGATAGCTTGAGAAAACTTAATAAGCACGGGACCCCTTGAGTTGTATATTGGAAGGATAATCCAATCTTGGAGAATTGTGCCACAAATGAGAGGTGGCACCAGTTTTAGAAGTGACTTTCAAGTGTCGGGCTCTATCCCAGTCGTGTGGGATGGTTCTAGAGTTGGCCTATGGCGGCGAAGAAGCAGACGGCTCCGGTTCTGGGCAATCGTCAGGCTGCCTACAGCGCACGAAATAGGGCCAAGTTGATCAAGAATGCCCAAGAGATCCTGGCTGAGGTCGGGCCTTCTGCCACGATCGAGCAGATAGCAGCCCATGCCGAGGTCTCCCCGACGACTATTTACAAGTATTTTCAGAACAAGGATGAACTCTTTCTCCTTGCATTTGCTGATCTCTGGCAGGACTTCCTGAGATATTCAGCGGAGAACTCTTCACCCGGTGATCCAATTGAACGGGTGCTAGATATCGGAAGAAGGCTCTTCAGAGCGAAGCTGACTCATCCCCTCTTCGCAAAAGCTCTTCATCACTCATTATCTGAGAGTTCACATTTTATTATTGATGCTGACCAAGGTGAGGGTAAGGACGTTTTCAGACGAGTGGCCTCAACTGGCGCCATCAAGGGAGAAGATTTCGAAGCACGATGGGTTCTCTGGACCAATATTTTCTCAGGCGTGATGTCCGCAGTGCATGTCAAAGATGAATTAACTCCTGAAGAAGCCGATATAGCTTATGGAATCGGACTTTCTGTTTGGGGCGTAAGTGAAACAAAGGCTAAGAAGATCATGTCTCGTAAATTGGAATTTACACCTTCGACTGGCAAGTAAGTTGAGCTAACATTCCGGTTCTTTTCTTACTTGTTTGCGAAAAGCCTCTGACTTCCCGAAGTGTCAACGACTTAGATAGAAGTGACCCCCGCTGACCAAGCGGAAGTCACTCTATGTATATGCGACTGGTGGGATTCAAACCCACATCCAGCCGTTAGTCATTCGGCTACTCTGTTCATTGAGCTACAGCCGCATCCGCGAACTTTAGAAATTGCTTCGTTTCTTCTTTTGAATTCGTCACTCAGATGTTGATATTCAGTCAGTGTGGATATATCTTTGGGTTGTTAGTCATTCGGTTGCAAAAAGCCCCCAGTTATTCACCGGGGGCTTTTTCTATGCCTGAAATATTAAGGTACTACTTCTTCACATACCCCACAGGACAGACCGGGTTCACTCCATAGGCAATACGTGTGCCCTTACCTGGCTTCACACAGCGGATGTATGTGACCTTTGGTTTAGCTGTTGGGGTTGAAGTGGGTGCGACTACCACGCTGGGAGAAGTAAAAGTAAAGGTCTGTAATGCAAGAACAGGTGCTGATCCGTTAAAGAGCTGGATCTGATAAGTGCCGGTCGATTTACCTGGCATAGTGAAAGAAACGGTAGTTGGAGTCTGCGTCCAACTGCCTGAAGCCAACGCTACTCCGTTGATGTGAATCGATTTAATGGTCTCAACAAATGAACCTGAGATCACAACCGGGGTAGAACTCCCAGCAATAGCGGTCGAAACAGAGAGCGCTGTGATCTTTGATTGTTGGAGCGGATCTGGAACGGGCACATTGACCAATGCAATTGGCGCAGGAGGCGCTGCTGCAAAAGGTGAGAAGCTATCGGTCACTCCGCAGACTTGATGATTCACCGAGTCAAAACTTTGTGAACGAAGTTCTACCCAAGCACCACCTGTGTAGTGAAAGAGGTGGTCAGTCGAAGCACCATCAAGACAGACCGTAACTGGAGCAGTGATCGTGCCGCTAATGGAGATGTCCACAATCTTTGTCGTGGAAGAGATAATAAAAGGGGTAACGGATGCTGGAGCCGGATTCACAGCTACCGGGGCGACAGTCACGGATGTGGGAGCACTCCCCGAGAAGCGCATTGTTGTTGCTGGTATAAATGAGGTCGCCGGAATCGTTGCAGATGTAACACCAGTAGGGATGGTGGCAACCCTGGAGTTTGCCGTTGTGCCAGCAGTGATACTCGGTGCTGGGGCGTCATTGGTTTGGCTGTTGGTGTTGCAGGAGACACCCATTAGACCTGTACACCCCGAGACGCCGGAACCTACAGAACCTGCAGAGTTGCCACTCTGCAGGTCTTGGCTTGGGTTGGAGCCTCCTCCGACTTTTGGCGAAGGACCGGAAACAAGTGGAACATCAACTAGAACATCAGGTGGCCCAGCAGCTGCGCTATCTGTTGCCGCTTGGGCTTCTGTGCACCCAGACTGATTAAGACAGACATTGATTTTGGCGGTGATGGCATCAGATTCAGAACCAAGGTGTGCGACAAGCCTAAAGAAGTAAGTACCAAGACTTGTCACAGTTCCAATGGCGCCGTCGACAGAATCGCAGGCAAGCCCTGGAGCTAAGCTTCCTTCGCATGTAAATGAAGCAGTTTGGCCGCCATTGTTAGTTACATAACTATTGAGCGCCGCCCCTAAAGGTGGAAGCGTGCTTCCAATTCCCCATCCTGATTCAAGAACATTCCCATTTCCAGGATAGCCATTTGCTTGATTCCACTGAAAGGAACCAGATTCTTTTACTTGAATTCGGATACTTGTACCCGTGCAGCTAAATGGAAAATCGCCGCAGACTCTTACATAAACATCGGATACTCCGACTACGGTTGGAGTTCCGTTGAGAACTCCGTCGCAACCGAGGTTCAGGCCATCCGGTAAAGTTCCAAAAGTGACTTCAAAGGAGTATCGCGCCCAAGTTGGGTTATCGCTCATTACTGGACACACATTGCCAGGGCCGCTATACCCAAGTTTACGAACCGTTGATATATCTTGTAAGGCAAAGGCCAAATCTTCTACAGTGAAATTCTGATCGTGAGCAGGTCCAAAATTTGATCTGACTGTGCTTGTATCGATTGGATAGAGAGTCCCACCACTAGGTGCAAGTGGGTAAGTTTTGTTTGATCCTAGGATGAGCGTTAGAGCTTGTATTTGACCCGCCCTAAGAGAAACGGTGTTCGAATCACTTTGAGCGCGAGCGATCGAGCCTCCAGGTAGCGCACCAAAACCGAGTGCCAAGATCGTGGCCGTGACAAAGGAAGCCAAGATACGCATGCGCGACCTAAGGGGGTGATTCACTCGGGTGATTCTACCTCAGGCTCTAGAAACGGCCGCCTGGAGTCGATGAATATCGGGTGTGCTTGAAGGGATTCCGGTCTCTGACTGTTCAGTTTTACGCTCACTTCTTAACATTTTGCCCCACTCGATAGCACCACATCCCCCGTCTACCAGTGCATGTGCCGGAGTGGCGATAAAAGAAAGGAGTGAAGCGATTAACGCCAAAATAACCAAACGAGTGGCTTTAGGCGATTTCATGGGCTAATTCTGCCATAGGGCAAACCCTGTCGTTCGTGAACTCCCGCTTAGCTATCTGAACTTCCGAGGGCTTTGGCCTATAGATCTAAGTGCGCTTGAAGGGATTCGAACCCCTAACCTTCTGATCCGTAGTCAGATGCTCTATCCGTTGAGCTACAAGCGCAAGATTCTGCAGTTTCCTTAAGAATCCCACACAGTGGTGGAGAGTGAA
>CAIJKC010000048.1 GCA_903821145.1 uncultured Actinomycetes bacterium
CCGAGAATCATCATTCCTTCAAGTCCGATATTAATGACGCCAGAACGTTCGGCCCAGAGGCCACCAAGTCCTGCCATCAAGATTGGAATCGTAAATCGAATAGTTGCACCGGTCGCACCCGAGGATGTGATGTCATCAATGCCAGTGAATTGGCGAACCAGTGAGATCAGGATAATCACGCCACCGACGGTGAGCATCATTCGAGATGGTGAGGTAATGATCTTCCAGAGGCGATTGCCGATTGATCTCGTGCCTGCTTGGGAGTTACTCATTTCTTATCTCCCTTCTGATCAGCTTCGACCCGTGGGGCCTCAGCTGCTCCAACCAGACGTTGCTGTTGACGACGTGTAATTCGCTTAACAACTTCATAAGCAGTGACTGTTGCAAGAATGATTGTTCCTTGCATCATCATGACGATCTCTTTAGGAACGCCGTTGAGATCCAAGGCGGGCGCCGCCTGCTCTAGGAAGGACCAGAAGAAAGCGGCGATTGCGATACCAATGGGGTTGCTCCGGCCCAAGAGAGCGAGCGCTAATCCAGTGAGGGCATACCCGGTTGGGAATGCGAGGCTATAGGTGTGAGTATTACTTAAGAGCTCACCCATGCCAGTAAGTCCTGCGATACCACCAGAGATAGCCATCGTGATAAAGACCATCCTTGGTGCATTCACACCACTGGCGCGGGCTGCTCTAAATGACATTCCGGTCGCACGCAGGTTAAAGCCAAAGACGCTCTTATTGAGAACGATCCAATAAAGAACGCCAACCGCAATAGCAACGAGGCCAAAGCTATAGAGCTCGCCACCAAAGATATGGAAGGTCGGCATCGAGCCTGAACTAGGAATCATTGGCGTTGAAAGATTGTCTGAGCTCTTGCCCTTCAAACCAAGGCGACTTGGCTGAAGAAGGTAGATGATCAAACCGGAGGCGATGGTGTTAAGCATGATGTTGCTAATAACTTCGGAGATATTGCGCTTCACCTTGAGGTAGCCCGCAATCGATGCCCAGAGCGCGCCAACAACCATTCCAGTAATAATGATGAGTGGCACTTCAAGAAAGGCAGGAAGATTAGTTGCTCCACCCACTACCGCCGCGATGAAGATCGCAAGACGATATTGGCCATCGATACCGATGTTGAAAAGAAGCATTCGGAAACCAATTGCAGCTGCAACGCCTGCTAGATAATAGGCAACAGTCTGATTGAGTTCGGCGACAATATTGTCTGACTGACTTCCATAACTTGCGATCAACTGGAAAGTTGAGAGTGGATTAGCGCCCTTGAAGAGCAAGATGATCGAGACAAAAATCAGTGTGAAGATAATTGCTGCAACAGGCGCTGCTAAGGCCCAGAAGAGTTTATTGAGCTTCTTCATGCGATCTTCTCTCCTGTCATGGCCAAGCCCAGTTGTTCAGGCGTGGTGGTGCGCGGATCTAAGTAATCAACGATCGTGCCGCGGAAGATCACGGCGATTCGATCTGAGAGCTTGAAGAGTTCATCTAAATCTGCTGATACCAAGAGAACGCCTGTTCCCTTCAGTCTTGCCTCAACGAGGTGATCCCAAATAATTGCCTGAGCTCCGACATCTACGCCACGAGTTGGTTGAGCGGCGATCAACATCTTTGGATCCCCTGACATCTCACGCCCCACGATAAATTTCTGTTGATTTCCACCAGAAAGCGCGTTAGCTGAGACGTTATTGCTTGGCGTGCGAACATCGAACTCTTCAATAATGCGCTGGGAATCCTTCTTCGCTGCACCCTTATCGATCCAGAGACCATTAGACATTGGTTTAGTCTCTTGATGGCCCAAGATTCGGTTCTCCCACAATGGCGCTGCCATCATAAGACCATCGCGTTGTCTATCTTGTGGAATATATCCAACTCCGTGATCACGAATGTCGCGAAGTGAGCTCTCCCGGGTATCGAGTCCGACGGTCGTCACTGATCCTGAAGCAGGTTTCACCAATCCCATGATCATCTCAATGAGTTCGTCCTGGCCATTTCCTTCAACGCCCGCTAGTCCCAAGATCTCACCCGCGTGGATCTCAAGATTGACGCTATGGAGGACTTCGCGCCCAGTGCGGTCATTAATGCTCGCATTTTCAACGACGAGAACTTTCTCATCACGCGGCTTCGTTGTTGCAGGCCGTGGGGAGGGAAGCTCGCCGCCAATCATATATTCGGCCAGTTCCTTTTTATTTGTCTTACCGGGAACTAGCTCCGCAACGGTTGTTCCGCGTCGCATGACCGTGATGCTATCTGCGATTGCCATAACTTCGTCGAGCTTATGAGAGATAAAGATGATGGTGAGACCATTTGCGGTAAGAACTTTGAGGTTTTTAAAGAGTTCATCCACTTCCTGCGGAACGAGAACCGCAGTTGGTTCATCGAGAATGAGGATCTTTGCGCCACGAAAGAGCACCTTTGCAATCTCTACACGCTGGCGAAATCCAACACCAAGGTCTGCGACAAGGTCATCAGGATTGATGTCGAGGCCATAGGTCTGAATAATATTTTGCAGGTCTGCACGTGCTTTGGCATAGTCCACGACGACCTTTGCCTTCATTGGTTCACTTCCCAGAACTATGTTCTCAAGGACGGTGGCGTTATCTGCCAACATAAAGTGTTGGTGAACCATGCCGATACCAAGTCCGATGGCATCTTGCGGTGACTTGATTGTGGCTGGGCTCTCAAAAATTGAGATTGTTCCAGCATCTGGCTTCACCATGCCGTAGAGAATCTTCATCAATGTGGATTTACCGGCACCATTTTCACCGATGATTGCGTGGATGTTGCCCTTTTCGATGGTGATATCTACATC
>CAIJKC010000049.1 GCA_903821145.1 uncultured Actinomycetes bacterium
CTCTTCGAGAGACTTGTAACCATTGCCTTGGATAGCTGAGTAGTGAACGAAGACATCTTGTCCGCCACCATCAACAGCAATGAAACCAAAACCCTTTTCAGAGTTGAACCACTTAACTGTACCTGTTGCCATGTAACTGTTTTCCTTACGGTAAATGTGATGCCTAAGAATTCCTTAGGAACCGGTCTTCCTCTGTACAGATTTACCGGGGAAAGCACTGATTACTCAATTGCTAAAACGGGTACTGCCAAGCGTCGGACTGTGTAGAAGTGTAACTCCTATCACTCATAATGAAAACCGCCCTGTGAGCGTGAATGAGCGCTATCCCCAGGCTGAACTGCCATTTTATGGGGGGATCGCGCTACGTTTAGGCCATGAAACTACCTCTTCTTAAGCCTCGTCCCTTTGGTGCGCTCTTCGGCTCGATCTTCATCATGATCGGTTTGATCGCCGGCGGTTCACTCATCGGCTCCGGGTTGGCTGCGAAAGCTGGCAACGCGATCACCGTTACAGGGTCTGCGAAGACGGCTGCAACAGCAGATAACGTCGTGTGGAATCTCGGCGTCAATGAGAGTGCTTCATCCGCCGCAGGTGCAGTGAAGAAAGCTGAGAAGAGTTCAGCAGCACTCCATGATTACTTAGTAGCGGGTGGAGTTCCTGAAACAGGCATCGAACTTGGTGGCATCACAACATATGCAACGAACGAATATGTGAACGGAAACCCTACGGGTCGAGTCCTTTCCTACAATGCAAATCAGATGACAATTATTCGAAGTACAGATGTTCAGATGATCAAGAAACTTAGCACCGGTCTTGGGGCGCTCTTGCAGACTGGTGCGAACATTTCAAATGGCGGACCGCAGTATCTCGTCTCTACACTTGCCTCACTTCGCCCACAGCTACTTGCAGCCGCAATGAAGGATGCCAAAGTGAGAGCTCAGGCGATTACATCTGCAGTGGGTGGAAAAGTTGGAGCAGTCATCTCTGTCTCAAGTGGTCCAGTGCAGGTCACTGCGCCAGATTCGACTGACACCTCAGGTGGTGGCTCCTATGACACTCAAACAATCCCTAAGACCGTCTCAGTGACAGTAAGTGTGAGTTTTAAAGTCGCGAAGTAAAGAGCCGGCTCTTACTCGAAAGATTTAAAGACAAGCACGACGTTATGGCCACCAAAGCCAAATGAGTCGTTCAGTGCTGCAATCGGACCTGCTGGTAGTGGTCTGGGAGTGTCCCTCACAACATCGATTGTTACCGCTTCATCCAAATTTTCAATATTGATACTTGGTGGCGCCATCCGATGATGGAGTGCAAGGATGCAGAAGATCGATTCAATGGCGCCTGCTCCGCCTAGGAGATGGCCGGTCATAGATTTTGTCGCAGAGACTGCAACGTGAGAGATATGTTCACCAAGGGCGGCGCCAAGGGCATGTGCTTCAGCGACATCGCCAGCTGGGGTGGATGTGGCGTGAGCGTTGAGGTGCACGACCTCGGAGAGGTTCACACCTGAGTCCGTGAGAGCGAACTGCACCGCTCTGGCTACGCCTGCGCCATCTGGATCTGGTGCGGCGATGTGATACCCATCTGATGTAAGGCCTTGTCCTGCTAACTCTGCATAAATCTTCGCACCGCGCTGTTGGGCATGCTCAAGGGACTCGATCACGATCACGCCGCCACCTTCACCAAGAACAAATCCATCGCGATCCTTGTCGTAGGGACGAGATGCTTTTGACGGGTCTTCATTGCGTGTGGAGAGAGCCTTCATAGATGCAAAGCCAGCCATAGGGAGAGCGTGAATGGCAGCTTCGACTCCGCCAGTGACGACGATGTCGGCACGACCTGTGCGAATCATCTCCATCGCGTATCCGATCGCTTCAGCACCTGATGCGCAAGCACTTACAGGTGTGTGAACACCGGCCTTTGCTTGTAGTTCAAGGCCGACGTTTGCTGATGGACCATTAGGCATCAACATAGGAACAGTATGTGGGCTGACACTTCGAGCGCCTTTCGTGCGCAAGATGTCATATTGATCAAGGAGGGTAATAACACCTCCGATACCAGAGGCGATAACAACGCCAAGTCTGGTCTTATCAACATCGGGGGAGCCAGCATCTTTCCAGGCTTCACGCGATGCAATCAGAGCAAATTGTTCAGATCGGTCCAGACGGCGCATCTCAACGCGCTCCATTACCTCCGATGGTTCTATCGCTACACGCGCAGCAAATTGCACAGAGGCATCAAGAGCCCACTCCTCGGTGAGGGCTCGGACGCCACTCTTACCGGCAAGGAGTGCCTGCCATGTGCTTGGAACGTCGCCACCCAGTGGGGTGGTCGCTCCAAGACCTGTGACAACTACGCGTGTTTTAGACATGAATTCCTCTAAATATTCTTCGCAGAGATTACTTAGCTGCTGCGACGATGAAGTTCACGGCATCTGCAACAGTTGCCATCTTGGTGACTTCCTCATCAGGAATCTTTACGCCGAACTTCTCTTCTGCGGCGACGATAACTTCGACCATAGAGAGTGAATCTACTTCGAGATCCTCGTTGAAGCGCTTCTCCATCTCGATCGTTGTTGGGTCGATACCTGCAACCTCAACGACGATATCCTTGATTCCTGCTAGTACTTCAGCTTGTGTTACTGACATTGATCTTCTCTTTCCTTGTTGGTCCAGCTTTTTCTTTGAGCTTATGCTCGCTTACTGTATTACTGCTTACTGCGGTTTAGGTGGCAATTCCACCACTTGTGCGGCAAATACCAGCCCTGCTCCGAAACCGATGAGCAGTGCATTCTTACCGTGAAGGTTGGGGTGTTCCTCGAGAAGGCGATCCATGGCCAAGGGGATCGATGCCGAGGAGGTGTTGCCGGTCGTGCGTATATCTCGTGCGACTTCAACCGACTCTGGTAAGCCCATCGACTTCACAAGTGAGTCAATGATCCGCTCATTTGCTTGATGGGGAATGAATGCGGCCAGATCTGAGGGGGTAATACCTGCAGCTTCGATTGCCTGACGGCCAACAGGTGCCATCTCATAGACGGCCCAGCGAAATACGCGTTGACCTTCTTGAGCGATATTGGGCCAGCCAACATCGGCAACGCTCTTGCCATTCTTAAATTCCAAAAATGATGGTTCCAGAGTGATCGCATCGCGGTTCTGCACATCAGAACCCCAGATGGTTGGTCCAATTCCAACGCTCTCAGATGGCCCAACAATGACCGCCCCCACACCATCGGCGAAGATAAATGCTGTCGCACGATCGGTCGGATCAGTGAAATCAGAGAGTTTCTCCCCACCTACGACGAGCACATACCGCGCGCTCTTGTTGCGAACAAAATCAGAGGCCATGCCAACGCCATAGGAGAAGCCAGCGCATGCGGCGGAGATATCAAAGGCAGCGGCGCTATTGGCACCAATACGCGCTGCTAGCTCTGTCGCAGCACTTGGTGCTTGGAATGGATAGGAGATGGTGGCAAAGATAATGGTATCGATCTGTTCTACTGAGATTCCAGCCCGTGCAATAGCGATAGTCGTGGCTTCAACTGACATATCAATGAGAGATTGATCGGGTGCTGCGATGTGGCGCGAGGCGATACCAGTGCGCTGCTGAATCCACTCATCCGTTGATTCAATAAGTTCAACAATGTCAGAGTTAGGAACGACACGTGGTGGACGATAGGCACCGACGGAGAGGATGCGCGAGTTCTGCGTGATCTGGTTATTGATCAGTGTCATTATTTTCCACCGTGTTCTGCAACAAAGGCGCGAGCAGCGTCTAGATCATCAGGTGACTTGAGAGCAAAGGTTGCGATCTGTGGTTGGGCACGCTTGATCAAACCGACGAGAGTTCCAGCGGGTGGAACCTCGATAACTCCGGTGACTCCCAGATCTGCCATCGTCTGCATGCAGAGATCCCACCGAACTGGTCCTGCAATCTGACCGACGATGCGATCAAGAACCTCGCGCCCTGATGAAACGAGGAGGCCATCTTTATTCGAGAGAATTTTAATCTGCGGATCAGAGACCTGGAGCGTGGCTGCAAGTGAACCAAGAGCAGAAACTGCAGGTGCCATGACGGAGGTATGAAAAGCTCCTGAGACAGCAAGTGGACGAACTCGAGAACCTTCTGGAGCACTCTCTGAAAGCTTGGTGAGGGCGTCGAGTGAACCCGCAGCCACAATCTGTCCCGCACCATTCTCATTGGCCGCCGTGAGACCAAGAGATTTGAGATGGGCAACGACCAGATCACGATCACCACCAAGAACAGCTGACATTCCACTCTCTGATCCTGAGGCGGCGCGAGCCATCTCGCGACCTCGAGCGGTGACAAGTGAGATCGCATCATCAGGGGAGAGGACGCCAGCAAAGGCTGCAGCGGTAATTTCACCAACAGAGTGGCCAGCGACAAGTGAGATTGCCGATGCTTCACCTGCGAAGAGCGCACCCACACCCGTGAGTCCACCTAGAACAAGAAGTGGTTGAGCTTTAGCGGTATCTCTGATCTCATCGGCATCGGCAAGGGTTCCAAGATGGCGTAGATCTAAGCCACTGAGCTCTGACCACGCAGCGACGAGATTGGCTGAGAATGGACCCTGCGCGTCGAAGTACTCAAACCATGGAGTGAGGAAGCCCGGGGTTTGAGAGCCCTGACCGGGTGAGATAACAGCTAGCACGCGTGAAAGTTTACGGATTATTTAAGACTACTTACGAGTATTCCTTCACTTAATGCTGTGAATTAATCCCGGTTTACCAGCCATACCTGAGCAGTGTGAGGTGTGACCTTGGTCAAAGAGCCTGGCCCCTCGATACGCGGCTCAAATTCTGCTACCGCCTTCGATGAATCAAAGATGCAGCGGTAGGAGCTACCCCACTTGCTAGAGGGAAGTGTGAAATCCTCGGACTCCCAATCTGCGTTCAGCACAACATAGAGTGCCTGCCCAATGGATGCCTCAACGAGCATCGCAAGATGGTCGCGGCCCGTATCGTTCCAATCCTCTTGCCTCATTTCATCGCCATTGCGCCTAAACCAAGCGAGATCTTTTCTATTTGTTCCAAGGTCCATCTCACCGGTAAAAAATTCTTTGGTGACATGAGAGAGATACTTTTTGCGAAGTGCGATCAATAATTTTGTGGTTTCAAAAATCTCTTCTTGTTCAGGCGTCGTCTGCCAATCCAGAGCCCACCCACCATAGAAAGCATCTTTACCTCTGAGATCGCCATTGAGGGGAAGTGAGTAGCCATTGTTTGAGCCATGCTGAGTGCGACTGACTTCATCGCCCATGGTCACCATTGGAACACCGGCACTTAAGAAGAGTGTGGCAAGCATCGACTTCTGCATCCGCGTGCGAAGCGAGTTGATGGCTGGGTCATCTGTTGGACCTTCAGCCCCCATATTCCACGATCGATGTGAATCGGATCCGTCCCGATTGCCTTCACCATTGGCCTCATTGTGTTTCTGGTTATAGCTCACCAAGTCACGCAAGGTGAAGCCATCATGAGCAGTAATGAAGTTGATCGAGGAGGTGGGACCGCGGGAATAGAAGATGTCGTGGGAACCAGAGAGTCGGGATGCAACATCGCCAACGCCCTCTGAGAACTTACGTGAGGGATTTACGAGCCAGAATTGGCGCATCGAGTCGCGGTAATGATCGTTCCACTCGCGCCATGGGTGATGGAAGTCGCCTAAGGCATACCCTGCGATATCCCATGGCTCGGCGATCAGTTTTCGCTCGCGAAGCTTGGGATCACTTGATATCGCCATCATGAGCGCTGAGTTGGTCAGGATGCCTTGATCTGTGCGGGCAAGAGATGTAGCCAAATCAAAACGGAAACCATCGACACCAATAACTTCTGACCAGAAGTGCAGAGAGTCGATAATCATGCGGTGAACTATCGGACGACGAGCATCAATTGTGTTGCCACACCCGGTGAAATCTATGTAGTGATCACCAGAGGATCTGCGATAGAAGGCCTTGCTATCTATGCCTTTCCACGAGAGCGTCGGCCCACCTGGCCCACCTTCTGCGGTGTGGTTATAGACAACATCAAGGATCACCTCAATACCCGCATCATGGAGTTTACGGACCGCCTCTTGTAATTCTGGAATCGGATCACCCGTTGCTGAATACGGATTGTGAGGAGCGCTAAAAGCGATTGCGTTGTAGCCCCAGTGATTAAAGCGCCCACGCTCTTGAATATGCGGTTCACTCTCAAAGGCGTGAATGGGCAGCAGTTCAAGGGCAGTCACACCAAGATCGCGCAGATAGTGGATTGTGCTCTCATGGCCAAGTGCTTTATATGTTCCACGTTCATTTTCTGGGATTGCCTCATTGAACTGCGTCAGCCCTTGAACGTGGGCTTCATAGATCACTGTCTCTCGCCATGGAGTATTGAGGCGATCGACATGTGGAACGTGAATATCAGTGACGACTGAGTAGGGGATAAAACCAGCGCTATCGCGTTCATCGCGAATGGAGATATCGCCACTTCCCAGTGAATCTGCAGCCTCATGACCATAAATCTCGGGGACATAGTGCATGAGCCCAGTCAGTCGGTGGGCATAGGGATCAATCAATAATTTATTGGGGTTAAAGCGCCATCCATGCTCTGGGTCCCATGGACCATAGATGCGATAGCCATATCGCTGGCCAGCTCTGATGCCCTTGAGATAACCGTGAAAGATTGGGCCATCACGATGGGAGAGTGAGTAGCGGGTCTCAATCATTGCTCCATCGACCTCATCGAAGAGGCAGAGCTCCACTGATTCTGCAGCAGCTGCCCAAATGGCGAAGTTGCAGCCCTCAGCGGTGAGTCTGGCGCCTAAATATCGCTTGTCGGCCGGTTGCATAGTTCAGAGGGTAGTGGCTAGATGTCAATGGTGTCTTATTTGGAGAAGACGGTGCGAATAATCTTGCAAAGCTCCCACGCCATCAGGATCAAAGCCGCCGGCAGCAAGTCAACGGAGCGTTTAAGGAACCAGGGAGTTCCCGTCTTCATCAGCCAGAGAATCTTTGTTCTGCGCGATTGAATATCACGTGCCACCGCTTCGGGAAGATCGATAGCCCAGCCGCGAACCTTAAGTTCTTGAGCCATCTCCCGCGCCAAGAGTTGATGGCCAAAAGGTCCAGGGTGCATGCGATCGATATGCCAGTTTCTGAGGTCATGAACATTAGGGATGTTGCGTGTGCGGATCAGAACAACATCACACTCTTGCGCCACTTGCTCATAGACCGCGTTCACTGCATCTACGCGCCGCCTAATCACACGCTTGAGCAGCCGTGGGACTCGCAGAAGCTGATTGGGATCATGCAACTGCACCATGAGTACTTCGGAGCCTCGGGAGAGGAGAGAATCGCAGGTTTGAAGTAAGTTCGTGTGAAGCTCTTCTGGGCTAAAACCATTTCGCAACATATCGTTGCCGCCACAGATAACAGCGCAGATATCAGGCTCACTCTCTAGCGCCTTCGCTAGTTGCACCTCACGCACCTCAGATGATTTTGCTCCAGGACGGGAGTAATTGAAATATGAGGTGTGATCTTTGAATACCTGTGAAAGGTAGTATCCCCAGCCCCTTGGATTGCCATCTTCATCAAAATCACCAGTACCAAAAGCCGCGCTATCACCAATCACCGTGAAGGTGAGCGAAGGCGTGATCACAGACATTATGCAGCTCGCAGCTTTCGCTTAGTTGAAGCAGATGGCGCGCGATGGCCAATGATCTCTAGGCCATGAAGTTGCATCATGAGCGAGACAGTGGAATCCCAAGGAAGGCGCTCAGCAGATTGACGGGCGACGGTGCGAAGTGCTGGCTTAAAGGCAAGGCGCTCTACCGCTGAGGCGAAGGCAAAACGTTGATCGTGGGCAATCGCACCAGCAGGGCGCCTCTCTGCGTGACGCAGGAACTCACCGACGGCGGAATTTGAGGAGGCAATGACGGGGGTGCCGCTAGCTAGTGACTCCAGCGCTGAGAGACAGAATGTCTCAAGTGGACCAGGTGCGAAAGAGAGATCGGCAGAGGCCAGAATCGCCGCCACTCGCTTGCGGTCGGCAACATAGCCCAACATATCAACAGGAAGTCCCTGCGCGCGCTTGCGTAGCTTTGACCAGAGTGGTCCGTTTCCAATCATGACAAGGCGAGCATCGATTCCACGCTTGAGAAGAATTTCTAACGCTTCAATACTGCGTTGTGGTTCTTTTTCCGGTGAGAGGCGACCGCAATGCACGAGTAGGAGTTGTGAGCCCTGAAGGAGTTCACGACGAAGTTGGAGCGAGCGGTTCTTTGGAGTGAAAGTTTCAAGGTCGACACCTAATGGAATCTTCACAATATTGGGGACCTCGATCTCACGGAACTCCTTCGCTGCAAATTCTGTTGTCGCAACGACGTGGTCGAAGGAATGTGCAAGTCTGCGATTGTGCCAATTGACGAGAGAGCGAAGGGGGAGCCAGCCAGGAAGAAAACGAGTGGCAAGTCCCCGCAGAGTTTCATGACTGAAGACCACGGTAGGAATGGATTGCGACTTTGCCCAGATACCGATGCTGCGAAGAGTAAAGCGATCGGAGACTTCAATCGCATCAGGGTTGAGAGAGGCGATGATCTTCTTGAGCTCGCGATTGCTTCGGATGATGCGGTAGCCACCGCTGCCAGGCAACATGATGCTCGGGAGTGTGATTTTGTAACCAAATTGTGTGATCTCGCTGTGATTGGTTACTCCAGGCACGATATAGATGAATTCATGACCATGGCGAAGGTATCCGCGTCCAAGTTCATGCAAGGTGGTCTTGATGCCACCTGAATTTGGGCCATAGAAGTTGGCGATATGAACGATCCTCATGCGACGCCCTTTTCATTCTCTGTAACGCCTTCTGCGATGACTGCTCGGTAGTGATCAAGAAGTTGGTTATTGACCTTGCCCCAGGTGCGCTCCACAACAGAGTGGCGCGCCATCAGGCCCATCTCATCCCGGTCATCTCTCTCAATAAAGTGATTGACTGCAGCGAGAAGTGACTCAGGGCGATCGGTATGAAGGATGTAACCGGTGGCTTGAGTGGTAACAAGATCAGCGGGCCCACCTGTAGTAGGAACGATGCATGGGACACCAGAGCTGAGGGCCTCTTGAACAGCCTGACAGAAGGTCTCGTTGGGACCAGGATGAATAAAGAGATCAAAGCTGGCGTAGTGAGCGGCAAGTTCTGCTCCACTCTGGAAGCCAGCAAAGATCGCATTGGGTAGTTCTTTAGCAAGTTTGACTCGAGCAGGTCCATCTCCGACAAGAACAAGTTGGATACGTGGATCACGATCAAGAACTGCAAGATCTGAAAGTCGCTTCTCATTGGCGATGCGGCCAACATAACCAACGATTAATTTCTTCTCTGCGCTCCATGACGTGCGTAGCTCAAGACTGCGCTGCATTGGATTGAAGAGCGTGGTGTTAACCCCTCGACGCCATAAGTGGACATTGGAAACTCCTTGAGAGAGGAGCTCTTGGCAGGCAGATGTGGAAGGGGCGAGTGTGCGATTGGTACTGGAGTGAATCTTTCCGACGATCTTGCGAAGTGAATTTCCCGCGATCGTTGCTCCGTAATGGCTAGCAAAACCTGCGAGGTCGGTCTGATAGATAGAGACCGTTGGAATATGTAAACGCTTTGCCACTCGCGCTGTGTAACCACCGAGTGCAAAGGGTGAAGCCAGATGCAAGACATCAGGGGCAAATCCATCAAGAAGGTATTCAAGCTTGCGCGTAGGCATGGCAATCGGTAACCCAATGGGGAGCAGTGATTGAATAGGAATAGCAGGTACGCGCTTAATGCGGTGGCCGTGATACTCCGATGGCCCGCCATTGCTTTCAGGGGCGATCACCATTGCTTGGTGGCCTTGGCTCTCGAGGAATTCAAGAACGCGTAGGACAGAGTTGGTCACCCCATTGATCTGGGGGAGGAAGCTCTCCGTCACGATTCCCACTCTCATAGGAGAGAGAGTGCTGGAGCGAGAAAGCCTCAACCAATGCTTGAGGTTACGTGTCGTTGAAGGCTAGATGAACAGGTGCATGTAAGCCCTACTCATGAGTAACATATCCCTATGAAGATCGCCGTCTGTATCAAGCAAGTCCCTGACTCGTGGGCCCAGAAGAAGATGGGCGCAGATCAGCGCCTGGATCGCGAGAGCGTTGATGCCGTGCTCAATGATTTAGATGAGTACGCGATTGAATCCGCGTTAGCACTGGTCGAGGCGAACTCACCAACAGGTGAAGTGGGCGAGGGAAGTGGCCACAGCATCACTGTCATCTCTATGGGCCCAGAACGCGCAAGTGAAGCGCTCCGTAAAGCCTTATCAATGGGCGCAGATGATGCGATATTGATTAACGATCCTGGCCTTGCTGGGTCAGATGCGCTCGCTACCTCCAAGGTTCTTGCCCAAGCTATTACAGCTGGAGGATATGACCTGGTTCTGTGCGGAACAGAATCAACTGATGCTCGCATGAGCGTTATCCCTGCCATGCTCGCAGAACGCTTGGGATTTGCTCAGCTCACCTTCGCTGGCAAAGTTGGAGTCAGTGGAAGAACGATGACGATCACCCGCCAGACTGAATTTGGCGTTGAAGAGATGAGCGCGGATCTACCGGCGGTGATAAGCGTTGTTGAAAAAATTAATGAACCTCGTTATCCATCCTTCAAAGGAATCATGGCATCGAAGAAGAAGCCTCTAGTCACACAAACGTTAAGTGATCTTGGAATATCACCTTCTGATGTTGGAAGCTCGGCAGCGTGGTCAGCTGTGAAAGATTCTCTTCCACGCCCACCCCGTGGTGCTGGAATCAAGATCGTTGATGATGGAAGTGCGGGCTCACAATTGGTCGCCTTTCTTGCAGAGAGGAAATTGGTATGAGCACTGTTCTGATCTTGGTAGATAGCGTTGGCGGTAAGGTCAGTAAGAGCACAGCTGAGCTCGCCACCTTTGGAAAGCGCATCGGTGATGTTGTGGCCGTGATCTGCAGCAGCGATAGCGCAGCCATTCTGCCTCAACTTAACACTCTTTCCATCGATAAAACGATCACCTGCACAGGCGTAGATTTTGAGAAGTTCTCAACTGGGGCCGTTGCGGCAGCGTTAGCCAGTGTTGTGGCCAAGGAGTCACCAGCGGCGGTATTGATCGCATCAAGTGCTCGAGGCAAAGAGATTGCTGGGCGCCTTGCAGTGCGCATCGATTCTGGAGTTATTACCGATGCAATCGATCTTGACAGTGAAATCATTGCAACACAATCCATCTTTGGTGGATCAACGACTGTTCATTCAATTGTCACACACGGAACGCCAATCATCACCATGAGAGGCAACTCCATTGAAGCGATCGCGGGAAGCGGTCCAGCAGGTGCTGAAGATTTTGCTCTCACCTACACAGATGGAGATCGAGCAGCTGTGCTATCTCTTGCTCCAGCAAAGAAGAGCGGTAGGCCAGAACTCACAGAAGCATCCATCATCGTCTCCGGCGGCAAGGGCACTGATGGCAACTTCACACCAGTAGAGGAGTTGGCAGATGCACTTGGCGCAGCTGTTGGCGCATCACGTGCTGCCACCGATGCTGGCTGGTACCCACACTCATTCCAAGTGGGTCAGACCGGCAAGACTGTGAGCCCACAGCTCTATATCGCTGCTGGCATATCCGGGGCGATCCAACATCGCGCTGGCATGCAGACCTCTAAGACGATTGTGGCAATCAATAAGGACCCCGAGGCTCCGATCTTTGATGTGGCCGACTTTGGCGTAGTAGGAGACCTCTTCGCAGTCTTGCCACAAGTGCGTGATGGAGTGATCGCAAAGAAGTCCTGAGTTATCTGGCACTTAGTTCTAGACTGCTCTCGTGGGAATTTACTTCGATCATGCTGCAACGACACCTATGTCCCAGCCTGCGATCGACGCTCTTAATCAGCAGATCTCCCGGATTGGCAATGCCTCCAGCCTTCACACCCAGGGTCGTTCTGTCCGTCGCGAAGTAGAGGAAGCACGAGAAGCAATCGCGCGTATTGCTGGATGTGGCCCATCAGAGATGATCTTCACAGGCTCTGGAACTGAGGCGAACAACCTTGCCATTAAAGGCTTTTATTGGAAGCGGGTTCACGAAGATCCAGCACGCACCGTCATTGTGATCTCAGCCTTCGAACATCATGCGGTGCTTGATCCAGTCGAATGGCTGGAATCCCATGAAGGTGCTCACATTATCCAAGTGCCGATCAGAGCCGATGGCGTGATCGACCTAGAAGCGCTCAAAGATATTGTTGAGCAGAATCGAAGCAAGATCGCTCTCATTGCCGTGATGCACTCCAATAATGAAGTTGGAACTATTCAACCCATTCGCGAGGTCGTGGAGATTGCTGGTGATATTCCCGTTCACACCGATGCCGTTCAATCATTCGGCAAAGTTGATTTTAATTTCGATGAGCTAGGTGTTACCTCGGCAACGATTAGTGCTCACAAGGTCGGCGGACCACTTGGTGTTGCTGCTCTTATTCTCGAACGCGGCATTGACATCACTCCGATCTTGCATGGCGGGGGACAAGAGCGCGATATTCGCAGCGGCACCTTGAATGCGCCATCGATCGTCTCTTTTGCAGCAGCGGCAGAGGATGCCGGTACCAATCGCGATTCTCGATATGTGGCGATCCGGGAACTACGCCGTTACCTCATTGACTCACTCAGAAGAGTGCTCCCAGATATTCGAGTGAATGGTGATGTCGAGCCATCCCTTCCTGGAATTGCAAACATCACCTTTCCGGGAACTGAAAGTGATGGGCTTCTCCTTCTCCTTGACGCTGAAGGCGTAGCCTCTTCAACCGGGTCAGCGTGCAGCGCAGGCGTGCCGCAGGCTAGCCACGTCCTGCTATCGATGGGCATATCAGAGCGCGACGCGCGCTCATCGCTACGATTCTCACTTGGTGCAAGCAATACCCGTGCTGAGATTGACCACCTCACCTCGGTGATCGAATCAGTTGTAGAGCGGGCCCGGGCAGCACACCTTCGTCATTAGTTCGCCAACGAGTCTGAAACAGGAGCCGGAATGAAAGTCATCGCAGCAATGTCTGGTGGAGTTGACTCCGCAGTTGCTGCCGCACGCGCTGTTGAGGCCGGCCATGAAGTTGTTGGCGTCCACTTGGCGCTCTCCAGTAATCCGCAGAAGTATCGCTCTGGCGCTCGGGGCTGCTGCACCATTGAAGATTCCCATGATGCGCGCCGGGCAGCAGATGTCATCGGTATTCCTTTCTATATCTGGGATATGGCAGAGGAATTCCATGATGGTGTCGTTGAAAACTTTTTAAGTGAATATGCAGCAGGTCGAACGCCAAATCCATGTCTTCGCTGCAATGAGAAGATTAAGTTTGCTGCCGTTTTAGACCGAGCACGAGCTCTCGGCTTTGATTCTGTTGTCACAGGACACTATGCACAGATGCGTGAAACCGAACTTGGGCGCACCATGCACAGAGCTGAAGACCCCCTCAAGGACCAGAGTTACGTTCTGGCTGTTTTGAATAAGACACAACTTGATGGCGCAGTTTTCCCATTAGGAGATACCTATAAAGAGGAAGTTCGTAAAGAGGCGAAGCGTCGCGGACTCTATGTGGCAAACAAACCCGATAGCCACGATATTTGCTTCGTTCCTTCTGGAAATAATGCTGGCTGGTTGCACGACCGATTAGGCACTGAGACAGGTCCGATCGTTGATGAGGATGGCGTGAAGCTTGGTGAGCATCAAGGTGCTTACACCTACACAATCGGTCAACGCCGCGGCCTCAACCTCACAGTCCCTGCCGAAGGCGGGGCACCTCGTTATGTGTTGAATATTGAACCAAAGAGCAACACTGTTGTCGTCGGCTCCCATGAAGCACTCGCGGTGAGTGCAATCGAGGGGGAGAAGGCAATTTGGTGCGGACCAGTTCCTACGCCCGCAACGAACTATCGAGGTTTTGCTCAAGTCCGTGCTCATGGAAGCCCACTGGCCTGCACCTATTCAACCGATAGTGAGCGCATTTCTGTGCAACTCGATGAACCCCTCTTTGGCTTAGCTACCGGACAAGGTCTGGTTATCTACGATGGAGATCGCGTAGTTGGGTCGGCGACGATAGACGCGACAGAATAAATGAGCTCGCAAGCCCGTCAGGAGATGTCGACTCTGGTTACAGAGATCCGAGATCATCAATTTAGGTATTACGTCTTGGATAAGCCCATCATCTCCGATGGTGAGTTCGACACCCTCCTAGAGCGACTCAAGAAGCTAGAGGCTGCGTATCCAGAATATAAGAGTGATGAGAGTCCGACTGAATTAGTTGGTGGCGGATTTGCCACACATTTCACCCAGCACGATCATATTGAGAAGATGATGTCACTCGACAATGTCTTCTCACGTGATGAGCTTGGTAGCTGGTTTGATCGTATCGAGAAGAGTGGCGCCACAAACTCATGGCTCTGTGAGGTAAAAGTCGATGGCCTTGCTATCAACCTCTTATATGAGAATGGAAAGTTGCTCCGTGCTTTAACTCGCGGTAACGGGACTACAGGTGAAGATGTCACCCTCAATATCCGAACCATTGCTTCAATCCCGCATGAACTCGAAGGAACGAACCACCCAGCAATTTTGGAGGTGCGCGGTGAGGTCTTCTTCCCGATAGATGCCTTCAATGAATTCAATGATGGGCTAGAAGAAGAGGGTAAGCCGCGCTTTGCTAATCCACGTAACGCGGCGGCAGGATCGCTTCGGCAGAAAGATCCGCGAGTCACGGCAAGCAGACCACTGTCTATGGTGGTGCACGGAATTGGCGCGGCAGATGGCGTTACTTTTACTGAACAATCTCAAGCCTATGCGCTCCTGAAGTCATGGGGACTTCCTATTAGCTCGCGGTTTAAAGTCGTCAATGATCGCGCTGGCGTCACTGAATTCATTGACTATTACGAGAAGCATCGCCACGATGTCGAGCACGAGATTGATGGCGCAGTTGTGAAGGTCAATGAGATCTCAGTGCAAGAGCAGCTCGGCTTTACCTCCCGGGCGCCCAAATGGGCGATAGCGTTTAAATATCCACCGGAGGAAGTGACTACCAAACTGCTTGATATCAAAGTGAGTGTTGGGCGAACTGGTCGGGTAACACCCTTTGCTTATATGGAGCCAGTACTCGTTGCTGGATCAACTGTCACAAATGCCACACTCCACAACGCCCAAGAGGTGATGCGCAAAGGCATTCTGATCGGCGATACCGTTGTAATACGTAAGGCTGGCGACGTTATTCCAGAAGTGTTAGGCCCTGTTATCGAGCGGCGCACCGGATCTGAGACGGTCTGGGCTATGCCAACAACCTGTCCTGACTGCGACACTGCCCTTCGTGCAATCTCTGAAGGCGATGTTGATATCAGGTGCCCAAACACTCAAAGTTGCCCGGCACAACTTCGGGAGCGTCTCTACTACATCGGTTCGCGAGCAGCGTTGGATATCGATGTTCTGGGATATGAAGCCGCAACTGCGCTTTTGAATGAGAATCTTGTCGAAGATGAGGGCGACCTCTTTGCGCTCACCGCTGATGACCTCAAGAAGTCAGAGTTCTTCCGTAAGAAAGATGGCGAACTCGGAGCAAACGCCACAAAGTTTCTTGCCGCACTCGAAGCCGCAAAATCTCGTCCACTCTGGCGCATGATCGTTGCTCTCTCGATCCGTCATGTTGGTCCCACTGCAGCACAGGCTTTGGCTAAGAATTTCCAGTCGCTAGAAAGAATTTCAACTACCTCCGCTGAAGAACTGGCTCAGGTAGATGGTGTTGGAGGCATTATCGCTGCATCGATCGTTGAATGGTTTAGCATCCCCTGGCACAGTGCGATTATCGAAAAATGGTCTCGCGCGGGAGTGGTTTTGGTAGAAAGTGAGAACGAAAATACCACTCCACAAACTCTCGCAGGGTTAACAATCGTCGTCACAGGATCCCTCGTTGACTTCACCCGCGATGGGGCCGCGGAAGCGATCACTGCCCACGGTGGCAAGAGCTCTTCCTCCGTCTCTAAGAAGACTGATTATGTTGTGGTGGGTGAAGCTGCGGGATCCAAGGCCGATAAGGCGGCAGAACTTGGGGTTGCAATACTTGATGAGGCAGGATTTAAGCGCTTGCTTGCGGGCGAGAAGTAGTTTGTCGCAGGGTTGGTCTAAAAGTTCGGTAGAGTTCTCACATGTTGAAGTCCATCCACATTCACGCTGAAGGCGCCGTTCGCCATCTTCCAGTCTCACCGGTCTTTTTCGGTCTCTTTGCCTTTGGAACGCTTAGCTTCCTGCTCTACCTGGTCCTTCGACTAGACCGCGAGTAATCCCATCGCACAGATAGGCATACTGGGTGGGACCTTCGATCCGATTCATCGTGGCCACCTTCGCATACTCACAGCCGTCGAATCTCGATTTGATTCGATCTTTCTGATTCCCTCAGGCCAGCCCCGTCTTCGTACCGACAAGCCCGCTGCAAGTGGAGCTCATCGGGTAGAGATGTGTACAGCCGCCCTAGGAGATCTCGCAGACTCCCTCCAAGAGAAGGTCTCGGTCCTGGATCTAGAAGTGAACCGGTCTGGACCCACTTTCACCATCGACACCATTAATCAATTGCGGATGATCTATCCACGCGATGCTTTCACCATCATCCTCGGCAGCGATGCCGCAGCTAAATTTGATGAGTGGTATCGCGCCGAAGCGCTGAAGAAGATCGTAGATATTCTGGTTGTAAAGCGCCCTGGACAGAGTAAGTCTGGTTTTGCAGAGGTTGAAATCGACGCTATTGATATCAGCGCGACGCAGATTCGCGAAGCGATCACAAAGCGGGCTGACCTCGCGCCAGTGCTCTCACCATCAGTACTCACCTATATCAAAGAAAATGGCTTATATGGCAGCAAGTAAAGCAGTCTCAGATCTCGCGCAATTAGCAGCTACTGCTGTCGCCGAAAAGCTGGGCACAGATATCGTCGCACTCGATATGACAGATCAGTTATTGCTCTCAGAAGTCTTCCTTATCTGCACCGCATCCACCGATCGTCAGGCTGAAGCAATCGCTGATGGCGTCTTTGAAGCGTTGGCGAAAATTGGTGAGAAGCCGATCCGCAAAGAGGGTAAAGGCCAATGGGTTCTGCTTGATTACTCAGACCTCGTTGTTCACATCCAGACTCAAGAGCTTCGTAACTTCTATATGCTCGATCGCCTCTGGAACGATTGTCCAAAACTCCCATTGATCATTGAAGAGAGTCGCTAGTTTCAACGATGTCATCTCCAAAGATTGTTCTCTGGCGACATGGTCAAACTGACTGGAATATTGAGGGTCGCTTCCAAGGTCATACCGATATAGCGCTCAATGCTGTCGGAAAGTTCCAAGTTGATCACGCAGCAAAGATCCTGCTTGGCCTTAACCCGGTAAAGATTGTCTCCAGTGATCTGACTCGCACACGCGAGACTGCATCAGCCCTGGCCGCTCTCACAAACCTTGAGGTCACACTTGATGCTGGCTTGCGTGAAACCCATGGCGGCAACTGGGAAGGTCGCACCGGTGCACAAAACCGTATCGATGATGAAGAGAATTTTGTCGGATGGTTGTATGGCGATGACCGTCCAGCAGGCGGAACAGGTGAACGTCGTACCGAGGTGGCAGAACGCTGCCTAGCCGTTGTTGAGCGAGAGATTGCTGGCGTCGATGGCACGGTCGTCTTCGTGACACATGGCGGATCGGCTCGCTGCATCCTGGGTTCAATCCTGGATCTACCACTAGAAAAGTGGGCCAGCCTTGGGGGACTTTCCAATGCCTCGTGGTCTGTGCTCGAGAAAAACCACGCAGATGCATGGTCTCTTACCGAACATAATGCGCTCTCACTGCCTGAGCCGCTCTTTGGCAACGAGAGCAGTAGTTAGATAAGGTCTACTCCTCACGTTGGACTCGGTAACCGAGAAGACGGGGCTGTGGCGCAGCTGGTAGCGCACCTGCATGGCATGCAGGGGGTCAGGGGTTCAAATCCCCTCAGCTCCACTCTATGAACAGATATCGCGACTCCGGGTTCCAAATCCCGCAGGCGTGGACAAATGTCAATATGAGCGATCAGAGTGGCAAGAAGTTTTTGATCACTGGAGGAACGAGCGGACTTGGTTTAGCTGCCGCGACTGCGCTCACTGCAAAGGGTGGGGAAGTAACCATCACAGCTCGCGATCTGAAGAAGGGCGCTCGCGCTCAAGATCAGAGCGGTGCTGCTCATCTTCTCCAACTCGATCTTGCTAACCTTGAATCGGTGCGTGAAGCAGCAAGTAAAGTCACCTCACCTTTCGATGTTGTTATTTTAAATGCTGGAGTTATGGCAATTCCCTATCGATTGACCTCTGATGGTTTTGAGATGCAACTTGGCACTAATCATCTTGGGCACTTCGCCTTCGCTGGGCTCATTAAATCTTTCATCAAGGGCCGCTTGATATCCATGTCCTCGCAAGCTCACCGCCTTGGTACTTTTGGCGATCACAGTAAAGATGAGATTCGAAAGCGCGCACTCGGTAAAGGAAAGTACTCACCTTGGTCCGCATATGGTGATAGCAAATTGGCAAACCTGCTTTTTATCAACGAGATTGAACGCCAACGCCTTCGCCAAAAGTGGGATTTTCTCTCTCTTGCATGCCACCCTGGTTGGGCCAATACCAATCTGCAGAAGGTTGGACCGATGATGGCAGGACGAAGCTTCCAGGCGAAGGCGATGATTGCAACGAGTGCACTCTTAGCTCAAACACCGCTGGAGGGTGCTTACCCTGCGCTCTGTGCGGCGACCTATCCAAATCTGATGGGCGCCTCCTACCTTGGCCCTAATGGATTAGGTGAGATGCGCGGCACGCCAAAGTTCACTCATGGAAAAGCACTCGCCTATGATCAGACCCTTGCCCGAAATCTTTGGGAAGTGAGCGAAGAACTCACCGGTGTCACGTGGGAAGGATAGGTAACGTCAATGGCAGAGCATGAGGCTTATGACATCCATGGCGTAGAAGCTAAGTGGCTTCCTATCTGGGATCAGATCCAACCTTTTAAATCAGGTCGCGCCGATGATGCTCGTCCTAAGCGTTATGTCCTCGATATGTTCCCATATCCATCAGGGGACCTTCATATGGGTCATGCCGAGGCCTATGCCATGGGTGATGTCATCGCTCGTTACTGGATCCAAAAGGGTTTCAACGTCATGCACCCGATTGGCTGGGACTCCTTTGGTCTACCGGCAGAAAACGCTGCGATCAAACGCGGTTCAGATCCACGCGAGTGGACCTATGAAAATATTGCGGTGCAGAAAGCATCCATGCGTCGATATGCCTGCTCCTTTGACTGGGATCGAGTTCTTCATACCAGCGATCCAGAGTATTACCGCTGGAATCAGTGGATCTTCTTGCAGATGTATAAAAAGGGATTGGCCTATCGCAAAGATTCACCTGTTAACTGGTGCCCAAATTGTCAGACTGTTTTGGCCAATGAACAGGTCGTTGCCGGACTCTGCGAGCGTTGCGATACCGCTGTCACAAAAAAGAAATTGAATCAGTGGTATTTCAAGATTACCGATTATGCAGATCGTCTACTCGATGACATGGACCAGCTAGAAGGTAAGTGGCCCGAGAAGGTGCTGCAGATGCAGCGCAACTGGATTGGTCGTTCCATCGGTGCCGAAGTTACCTTTGAGATCCAAGGACGTAAGGACCCGATCACTATCTACACAACTCGACCTGACACTTTGTATGGTGCAACATTCATGGTCGTGGCAGTTGATTCACCACTTGCTGCTGAACTCGTGCAAGGAAGTGGCGTTGAAGCCGCCTTTGCAACTTATCTTGAAACAATTAAGGCGGCGAGCGATATTGATCGCCTTGCGACCGATCGCCCCAAGAGCGGCATCTTCCTTAATCGCTATGCCATCAACCCGGTAAATGGGGAAAAGCTGCAGATTTGGGCCTCAGATTATGTCCTCGCCGACTACGGCACAGGCGCCATCATGGCTGTCCCAGCCCATGATCAACGCGACTTAGATTTTGCCCGAGCGATGAAATTGCCCGTTCGCGTGGTTGTGGAGACTGGTGAAGAAGATCCGAATGAGAGTGGCGTCGCAACCATCGGTGATGGCCAATTAATCAACTCCGAATCTCTTAATGGACTCTCAAAAACAGAGGCGATTGCTTCGATCACCGAAGTTCTTGCTGCACGCAAACTTGGTAAAGCTGCAAAGAATTATCGCCTGCGCGATTGGTTGATCTCACGTCAACGTTTCTGGGGAACACCGATCCCGATCATTCACTGCGAGAGTTGCGGGGAAGTGCCGGTTCCTGAGAGTCAATTACCGGTAGAACTCCCAAGTGCTCAAGGGCTAGATCTCAAACCAGCGGGAACCTCACCACTAGGAGCAGCTGAGAGCTGGGTCAATGTTGCCTGTCCAGAGTGTGGCAAGGCCGCCAAGCGCGATGCCGACACCATGGATACCTTTGTGGATTCATCCTGGTACTTCCTTCGCTATACCAATCCAGAAGATAGCGCTCAAGCATTTGATAAAGCACTGGTTGAACAATGGGCTCCAGTTGATCAATACGTTGGTGGCGTCACCCACGCGATCTTGCATCTGCTCTACTCACGTTTCTTCACCAAAGTTCTTCACGATATTGGCCTCTTAAACTTCACTGAACCATTTACCCGTCTACTTAACCAAGGCATGGTCCTGATGGATGGCTCTGCGATGTCGAAGAGCCGGGGCAACTTAGTTCGCCTCTCTGAACAACTCGATACTCATGGTGTTGATGCAGTCCGCGTCTCTCTAATCTTTGCCGGTCCTCCTGAAGATGACATTGATTGGTCGGATGTTTCCCCCTCTGGTTCACTCAAGTTCTTAAACCGCGCCTGGCGTATCTCACAGGACGTTGAGAGCCAAGCAGGGGTGGATTTCACGGCTGGCGATCTCTCACTACGCAAAGTCACCCATAAATCTCTTCGAGATATCTCATTGGCTGTGGAGACCTACCGTTTCAATGTCGCTGTGGCTCGAACCATGGAATTGGTCAATGCCACGCGTAAGGCAATTGATTCTGGTTGTGGACCAACTGACCCTGCAGTTCGCGAGGCTGCCGAGGCGATTGCCATCTCCCTTTCACTCGTTGCACCGTTCACAGCGGAGGAGATGTGGTCACTTCTTGGTCATCAGCCCTCTGTCGCTCTCGCAGGTTGGCCAACTATCGATCCAGCACTTCTTACCGAGGATGCAGTTATCGCAATCCTTCAAATAAACGGCAAGATCAAAGATCGCATCGAAGTCTCACCAGATATTTCCGATGCTGACCTTGAAAAGCTTGCTCTTGCAAATCCAGAAATTGCCGCAGCCTTGGCAGGTGCCACCATTGTGAAGACAATTGTTCGTGCGCCAAAACTTGTCAACATCGTTATTTAATTAACAGGCAGGTTGACACCGGTCCAGATGGTGAAGCTGGAGCGAGTACCTTCGCGCCATGTTTCACATTCCAGAATTTAGCGAAATTCAACGCCGCAATATCTACATCATCTTCGGTGGCGTCCTTGCTATCGGAGCGCTCTTCTTCTCCTTAGCCCAAGGCAACGCATCACCCTCGCCTCGCCCTTCCATCTCACCAGGGCCGATAGCCCCAGTTGCACCAACACCAACGACACCGGCGACGATTGTGGTCGACGTGGCAGGCAAGGTAGTGCATCCACAGATCTATACCCTCCCAGCGGGTTCACGAGCAGCAGATGCGATCACAGCAGCTGGTGGTGCGCTCAAAGGGGTATCGCTGACTGATATCAACCTTGCTCACATTTTGGTCGATGGCGAACAGATAGTTGTGGGGGCGCCTCCTGTCGTCACAACATCAACCAAGAGTTCAGGGAAGCCGGGCAAGAGCAGTACGGCGATCGTCAATATCAACACCGCTACTGCAGCTCAGCTTGAAGTGCTCGCAGGTGTTGGACCGGTGATGGCGGGGAAGATCATCGCCTATCGCACATCACATGGGAAATTCACCTCAATCGATGGGATTGCAAAGGTCCCAGGATTTGGAAAAGCAAAATTCGCAGTCGTGAAATCGCAACTGCGCATCTAGCGCTCTTAATCGTGGGATTGGCGATATGGCTCGGAGCAGCAAGCGCAGTGCTTATCTTCTCTTAGTTGTTGCATTTTTGGTTGGAGGTGCCGGAAGCTGGCTTCGCCTTCAAGCTCTGTCCCACTCACCGTTGCGATCTGCGAAGACCATTACCTTCATGGCGACAGTGAAGACTGACCCGGTTCTAGGTCAGAGCAAAGTTATCGGTTCTCATATCAAGGCTGCAACAACAACATTTCTCGCAACACTAGATAGCGGCTCCGTCGATGGTCGAGAGTATTCACTCCATCTGCCCGTTCGCCTTACGAGCACTAAGAAAGTACTTTTTTTACCCGGAGCTCACATCTTTGGATCTGGAACTATTTTTCAGACAAGTGAGCGAAGAGTTGCTGCCTTAATCTCAACTCGATCGACACTTAAGCAAGTCAAAGCGGCAGATCCCATCAATAGATTAGCTGGCGCAATTCGTATGGCTTTTCGAAAGAGCGCACTTTCCATCAAGGGAGAGAGCGGGGAGTTGATTCCAGGACTCGTGTTGGGGGATACCTCACTTGAGCGGCCTGCCTTTGTTGAGGATATGAGGCGCTCTGGTCTGACCCATCTCACTGCAGTCAGCGGTGAGAACTTTGCAATCATCGCAGCCTTTCTCTTATGGGGTCTTCAATTCCTCACCAGGCGCCTACCTACTCGTTTAATTATTACCGCCCTCGTTCTGATCTCCTTCATCTTTTTGGTGCGGCCATCACCATCTGTGATGCGGGCATCGGTGATGACTGCGGTACTCCTTTTGGGAAAAGCCAAGGGGGAGCGAGGCTCTGCCCTTCCTGCCCTGGGACTGGCAATCGCTGGGCTCATCCTCTTAGACCCATTTCAGGCCGTTGATCCTGGATTTGCCCTGTCAGTGAGTGCAACGGCTGGAATATTGATTCTCGGTCCGAGATTGACTGATTTCTTCACCCGATTCAGCAGGTATAAAAAACTGGTGGAGCTGCTGGCAATACCCATTGCTGCAACGATCTTCTGCACACCACTGATCATCGCAATCTCCGGTCAATTCAGTCTTGTTGCACTCCCTGCCAATTTTCTCGTTGCCGAAGTTGTCGGCCCCATCACCATCATCGGATTTGTTGCAGCACTGATCTCACCGATCGCGCCTGGGATTGCCCACGTGATGCTTGTGGTCTGCAAGCCATGTGCGGCATGGGTTGTTTTCATTGCTCACACCCTTGGCTCTCTACCCTTGCTAAAACTTCCCACGAGTTTTCTGGGAGCGGGGATAGCTCTTGCGCTAACAGTTCTGATTCTTAAGCGAATGTGGAGAACTTTGGCCTCACTTATCGTCTGCGCCGTCGCGATTCACATCATGGGTTCGATGGGTTGGCCCGGGGGATCTTGGGTGGTTGTGAACTGTGATGTTGGCCAAGGTGATGGCGCCGTGATCAATCTAGGCGAAGGTGCGGCGATTGTGATTGATGTTGGTCCCGATCCACAAGCAATGAATGATTGTTTATCTGCTTTGCATATAAAGAGTATTCCATTGCTGGTTCTCTCACATTTTCATGCCGACCATGTCAATGGTCTTTCAGGAGCGATGGCAAACCGTCAGATTGGGTCAGTGTGGATAACAAATAATCCGCAGCCAGCCTTTGAATATCAACAAACAATGCAATTATTACATGGACTGCCTGTGACCACTGTTCAGCAAGGGGAGTCTGTGCATTTCACTACCCCAACAACTGATGTGAAGATTCTGGTCCTATGGCCAACAGGGGAGGTTTTAAAGCTACCTTCTCTTCCGGGTGATGGCTCTGGCATAAATAATTCGAGTATTGCCATGCTCATCACAGTAGACGGGCTTACCTTCTATACGTCAGGCGATACCGAGCCCCCAGCCCAGGAGGAGATAGCGAGTAGTGGGCTTATCCATGGCGTGGATCTGATGAAAGTGAGTCATCATGGCTCGGCGTATCAATACCTGCCCTTGATCGATACCCTCAAGCCTAAGGTCGCCCTCATCAGCGTTGGGGTTGGCAACTCATATGGCCATCCATCGACGGCAACAATTGCCGCGCTCACCAATCGCGGGATCGCCGTCTACCGCACCGATCTGGATGGGGCGATAGCGGTTGACTCACACCTTAAGATCAGCACACAGAGAAAGAAGTGGTGGGATATTTCGTGGGGCTAACGCTAATCCAAGGTGGTGAGTCGATTCTTGCTGACCGCGCGATCGCGGCTACGGTCGCCAAGGTAGCGGGTGCAACCCTCACCCAATTGGAATGTTCCGAGATTGAACATGGTGCTATTACCGATGCACTTGCGCCATCACTCTTTGGTGAAGAGCGTGTCATCGTCTTACGCGAAATCCAGGAATTGGCCTCCGATCTGCAAGATGAGGTAACGGGCTTTCTTGATGATCCAGATGAATCGGTCACTCTTGTTCTCTGGCATAAAGGCGGAGTAAAAGGAAAAGCACTTCTCGACAAGATCAAAAAGCTCAAGCCAGAACTCATCCAGGTTGATGCCATCAAGAAGGATGGCGATAAGGCCCAGTTTGTTCATGATGAATTCGCGCGTGCTGGGCGAAAAATTACCGTTGATGCAGTTCAGGCACTTGTTGATGCTCTGGGATCTGATTTGCGTGAGTTAAGTGGCGCAGCCTCACAGCTTGCTGCAGATGTCACAGCAGGCAAGACGATTGAAGCCTCCGATATTGAAAAATTTCACCAAGGCAGAATTGAAACAACCGGGTATGACGTTGCCGATGCCACACTTGATGGCAAGACAGATCTGGCTTTGATTACTCTCAGGCAGGCACTTTCTACTGGCGTTGATCCAGTTCTCATCATCTCTGCTCTCGCTGCATCCATTCGCACACTCGCTAAGGTTTCAGGTGCAAGTCGAGGTATGAAGTCATTTGATCTCGCCTCCTCCCTTGGACTGCCACCGTGGCAGATTGATAAGGCACGCAGGCAACTTCAGGGGTGGAACCCCACGACGCTCTCAGCAGCGGTCGTGACTCTGGCTCAGGCCGATGCCGATATCAAAGGAGCAAGCGCTGATCCGCTCTACGCGCTGGAGCGCTGCATCTTGGATATTGCCCGAGCGAAGGTCTCGGGATAGGCCCAGATCAGGCAGTTGGGCTCAGTTTGAGGGGAGCGCCCCTTGGCTGATAGCCTTTGCCCTTCCTAGCAGTAGGTACAAGGCAGCCGAACCCACAAGGGCCCGGATAATTTTTTAGAAAAGGTAATCTTCACGTGGCAAATATCAAGTCGCAGATCAAGCGTATTAAGACCAATGAGAAGGCTCAGGCACGCAACAAGTCAGCCCGTTCAGGCCTCAAGACCGCTATCCGCCGCTTCAAGGATGCAGTTGTCGCTGGAGATTCTGCCGTCATCAAGGAAGAGCTTCGCGTAGCAAACAAGACACTTGATATTGCTGTGAGCAAGGGCGTTCTCCATGCCAACGCTGCTGCCAATAAGAAGTCCTCACTTGCCAAGCAAGCCAATAAAGCTTCTAAGTAACTTTTAGAACATACAAGGATTTCTGAAGTCCACGGACTGTAGGTAAGGATGCCTGCGATTCCATTAGCGAAGGCGCCGCAGCCTTCACAGACCAATCCCGCGCAGATTCGCAATTTCTGCATCATTGCCCATATTGATCATGGTAAGTCGACCCTTGCTGATCGCATGTTGGGAATCACTGAAGTTGTTGAGAAGCGCAATATGCGTGCCCAATATCTAGATCGCATGGATATTGAACGCGAGCGCGGAATCACAATTAAATCTCAAGCCGTGAGATTGCCATGGCGCTCAGGTATTGATGGCCAAGAATATATTCTCAACATGATCGATACGCCTGGTCACGTCGATTTCACCTACGAAGTTTCTCGATCACTTGCTGCCTGTGAAGGTGCAGTTCTTCTCGTTGATTGTGCTCAAGGAATTGAAGCGCAAACACTTGCCAACCTCTATCTTGCGATGGAGAACAATCTCACGATTATTCCGGTTTTGAATAAGATCGATCTGCCAGCAGCTCAACCTGAGAAATTTGCAAAAGAGCTTGCCAAGTTAATTGGCTGCGAGCCTGAAGATTGCTTACGCGTATCGGGTAAAACAGGCGACGGCGTTGAGGAACTTCTCGATCAAATTGTGAAGCAGATTCCAGCTCCCATTGGCGATCCAGAGGCACCAGCGCGTGCTCTGATCTTTGACTCGGTCTATGACTCCTATCGCGGTGTCGTGACCTATGTTCGCGTTGTTGATGGCCACCTCTCGACCCGTGATCAAATTCAGATGTTCTCTACTGGTGTACGCCACGAGATGCTTGAAGTGGGCGTGATCTCACCAGAACCAGTTGCTAGTAAGGGTCTTGGCGTTGGTGAAGTGGGCTACCTCATTACAGGCGTAAAAGATGTTCGCCAGTCACGTGTGGGCGATACCGTGACCAATTACCAGCGTCCGACAACCAAGGCGCTAGCTGGCTACAAGGATCCTCGCCCGATGGTCTTCTCAGGCCTCTTCCCCCTTGATGGTGCGGAATACCCAATGCTTCGCGAGGCTCTCGATAAATTACAACTCAACGATGCCGCTCTCGTCTTTGAGCCAGAGAATTCAGCTGCGCTTGGATTTGGTTTCCGCTGTGGTTTTCTTGGACTTTTACATATGGAAATTGTTCGTGAGCGGCTTGAGCGCGAAGCAGGGCTCGCACTGATCTCTACTGCACCCAATGTTGTGTACAAGGTAACCGATGATGCCGGCAAAGAACTCATCGTCACCAACCCAAGTGAATTCCCTGATGGGAAAATCATGAAGGTGGAAGAGCCAATCGTTCGTGCGACAGTTCTGGCGCCATCTGAATTCATTGGTGGAATCATGGAACTCTGCCAGCAGCGTCGTGGAACTCTCCTAGGTATGGACTATCTCTCAGAAGATCGTGTAGAGATTCGCTATACCCTGCCTCTTGCAGAAATCGTCTTTGACTTCTTCGACCAACTTAAGTCGCGCACTCGAGGATATGCATCCCTTGATTATGAGCCAATTGGTGAAGCAGAGGGTGATCTCGTCAAAGTTGATATCTTGTTGCAAGGCGAGAAGGTCGATGCATTTAGTGCCATCGTCCACCGTGATAAGGCTTATACCTATGGTGTCATGATGACAACAAAGCTTCGTGAACTCATTCCCCGTCAGCAATTTGAAATTCCTATTCAGGCAGCCGTTGGTGCCCGCATCATCGCCCGTGAATCTATCCGTGCAATCCGCAAAGATGTTCTTGCAAAGTGTTATGGCGGTGATATCTCTCGTAAGCGCAAGCTCCTTGAAAAGCAGAAGGAAGGTAAGAAGCGCATGAAGATGGTGGGCCGTGTTGAAGTCCCACAAGAGGCATTTATCGCCGCCCTCACAACCGATGACGAGAAGTCAAAGGAAGCGAAGAAGTAGGTATGGCGACGGTTGCCGAGGCTTCGGCGCTCTCTTTCTATATCCACATCCCATATTGCGTAAAGCGCTGTGGCTACTGTGATTTCAATACCTATACCCCATCTGAGTTAAAAGTTGAATCTTCACTTACTGAGATCTCCCATAGCTACATTGACCTGATCATCGAAGAGATCGCGATGGCGAGAGCGAACTCAACTGCCACAACTGTTCCCACCATTTTCTTTGGGGGAGGAACTCCAAGTCTCATGGAGCCTTCAGATCTTGCGCGAGTTATTGATGCCATTGGTCAGCGCTTCAGTCGGGACTCCGATTGTGAGATCACGATGGAGGCCAATCCCGATACCCTCACCTTGGATCGCTTACGCGGCTACTTTGAGGCTGGAATCAATCGCCTCTCGATAGGTATGCAATCGGCTGTTCCTCATGTTCTTCATGTCCTAGATCGCACACATAACCCTGCAAATATTGAGATTGCCGTTGGTTGGGCGAGAGAAGTTGGATTTAAAGAGATCTCACTCGATCTTATCTACGGAACTCCAGGTGAGTCGATTGAGGATTGGCAAGCGAGCATCGATGCAGCACTCGCCCTCGATATTTCACATATCTCGGCTTATGCACTCATCGTCGAAGATGGGACAAAACTTGCTGCCCAAGTCAGGCGCGCAGATGTGATCATTCCCGATGATGATGAGACAGCAGATAAATACATTATTGCTGATGATCGTTTTCGGTCTCAAGGTTTTGAATGGTATGAAATTAGCAACTGGGCCAAGCCTGGTTCTGAATGCCGCCACAACGTTGCTTATTGGAAGGGCGCTAACTGGTGGGGGATTGGACCTGGTGCTCATTCACATATCGATGGTCGCCGTTGGTGGAATGTGAAGCACCCGACTGCATATCGCGATCGAATTCAAGCGAAGCTGGCACCTATGCAGGGTCAAGAGAGTCTCACAGAGCCTGAAATCGCACGAGAGGAGATCATGCTCTCGCTGCGTCTACCTGGCGCGCTCTCGCTTGCACGATTTAGCGGCGAGCAACGTCGGGCTCTAGAAGATTTTCTGGGGCAGGGACACCTTGAACAGAGTGCGTGGGATGCAGGGATGCTGACTCTGACGCAGAGCGGACGGCTCATCGCCGATCGAATCGTGCGCGAATTAGTCGTCTAGTAGAGTAAGCCGATCATGCATGAGCGCCAATTAGAGATTCTGCGAGCGATCGTAGAAGAGTATGTCGCGACCGAAGAACCGGTCGGCTCTAAAGCCATTGCCGAACGTCACGGGCTAGGTGTCTCACCAGCAACGATTCGCAATGAGATGGCTGTTCTTGAAGATGCAGGCTTTATTGCGCAACCACACACCAGTGCTGGACGAATTCCAACGAACTCTGGCTACCGACTTTTTGTCGATAAGGTCGCACAAATCAAACCGCTTTCCACAGGGGAGCGCCGCGCCATTGAAACCTTTATGTCAGGAGCCGAAGACCCAGAAGAGGTTGCGGCACGTGCTGTGAGATTGCTGGCTCAGATCACTCATCAAGTTGCCATAGTTCAAGTTCAAAGTTCAGAGCGCGTTGTGCTTGCTGGAACGGCTAACTTGGCCAGGTCACATTTAGAGAGCGTCACTGACCTCTATCCAGTGCTTGAGGCGCTCGAGGAGCAAGTTGTTTTACTCAGACTACTAGCGGATGCCGGTACTTCTATTAATGTGAAAATTGGAACAGAACAGTCGAGTGCGAACCTGCAGTCAACGAGCCTTGTCAGTATGGGCGCAGGCTCTGGTGCAATCGGAATTCTTGGGCCGATCCGCATGGATTATGCAAGTTCTATGGGCGCAGTGCACGCCGTTGCACGCTACATCAGTAAATTCTTCGATGGCGAGGGGATGTAGTGTCAGATCATTACACCGTTCTTGGCGTAAGCCGTGAAGCATCTGTTGATGAGATTAAGAAGGCCTATCGAAAATTAGCTCGCGAACTCCACCCAGATGTAAATCCTGACCCAGCCTCGGCTGAGAAGTTCAAGAGCGTCACCACTGCATATGAAGTATTGAGCGATCCTCAGAAGCGCCAGAGCTACGACAGAGGCGGGGATCCGTTCTCGCAATTTGGCGGTGGCGGTGCGAACTTTGGCTTTGGCGACATCATGGATGCTTTCTTTGGTGGTGGGGGCTCACGTGGTCCTCGTAGCCGTATGCGCGCAGGCCAAGATGCACTTATTCGCATTGAGGTAGATCTAACTGAGGCTTGTTTTGGTGTCGAGCGAGACTTTGATGTTGAGACCGCGGTTGGTTGCGGTAAGTGCAATGCAACAGGATGCGCTGATGGCGCAAAGCCGGCGACTTGCGATATTTGTAAGGGGCGTGGTGAAGTCCAGCAAGTTCAGCGCTCCTTTATCGGTCAAGTAATGACAAGCCGTCCGTGTGCAAGCTGCCAAGGTTATGGCTCGGTGATTAAGCAACCATGTAGTGAGTGTGCCGGTGATGGTCGTGTTCGTGCACGCAAGAGTTTGCATGTGAAGATCCCGGCAGGAGTAGAGACCGGCAATCGCATTCAGATGACAGGCATGGGAGAGGTTGGCCCAGGTGGAGGACCGGCTGGCGATCTCTATGTAGAAATTGTTGAGAACGAGCATCCATTCCTGATTCGCGATGGCATCAATCTCCATCTCTCTATTGCCGTACCAATGAGCTCGGCCGCCCTAGGTGGTCAAGTAAAAGTCGAGACCCTCGATGGCGAACGCGAGGTGACCTTTAAGGCTGGAATTCAAAGCGGTCACACGGTCGTGTTGAAGGATCTAGGGATCTCACGCCTACGTGGTGGAGGTCGAGGAGATCTCATTGTTCATATTGAGGTCACAACGCCAGCAAAGCTTGGCAAGGAAGAGGAGGAGCTGCTCAAAAAGTTAGCTTCTCTGCGCGGTGAAGATCCATCAACAGTGAAGATTCATCGCAGTGATGAGAAGAGCGATGCCGGCCTATTCTCCCGCGTACGAGATGCCTTCCACCGCTGATGCTTTCACTCTTCTTCGTTCCAGAGATTAGCGATGCCAGCACGATGGTTGTGGAGGGCGATGAAGCCCATCATGCAATCAAAGTAATGCGAATGGAAGTGGGAGAGGAACTCCAACTCAGCGATGGTCGTGGCAATTGGGTCCAGGGTTCAATTACAGGCATTCACAAGAATAGTTTCACCGTATCGATCTCCAATCGCGGTCACACCGATCGCTCGCATCCAGAGATGGTTGTTGTTCAAGCGCTCACAAAATCTGATCGTGCCAAAGAGACGATTGAGTTATTGGTAGAAGGTGGCGTTGACCGCATCATTCCTTGGCAATCCGATCACTGCATCGCAAAATGGAAAGAGGATATGCATGGCAAGTGGGAGAGCGCAGCAATCGCCTCCTGCAAACAGTCCAGGCGCCACACCATCCCAATCATTGAGCAGCCAACATCACTTGCGAAGATCCGTGAGCGATTCACCTCTCACTCGCTTCTCCTCGTACTTCACGAATCTGCGCAACAAAAACTCAGCGTTGTTGTCTCACCCTCTGCAATCTCCTTTGAAGAGATTGTTTTGGTCATTGGTCCAGAAGGTGGTTTGAGTACGGATGAGCTACGTGAACTGGAAGCGATAGGCGGGAAAGTCGTTCGCCTTGGAACGCCCGTTCTGCGATCTGCCCATGCAGGTTTGGCCGGACTCGCTGCTGTTGCGGCCCTCATCAAGCACTGGTAAGTAATAGGGTTTTGGTATGTGCATTTTCTGCAAAATCGCAGCGGGTGAATTAGGAACTGCCTTCCTCTACGAGGATGAGAACGTTCTCGCATTCCGAGACCTGGATCCGCAGGCTCCGACTCATATCCTGATCATTCCTCGCAGCCACTACGAGAATGTTGAAGAACTGGCTAGCGCCGAACCTTTGACCCTCGCTTCCCTTTTCAGGGTGGCAAGTGATCTTGCCGATCTCGAGGGCCTAGATGGACACCGAACACTCTTCAACACTGGCGTTAGCGCTGGACAGAGCGTCTTTCACGCTCACCTCCACCTGATGGGAGGGCGTCCGCTCGCATGGCCGCCAGGTTAATCGTAGGATTGCCGTAATGGATTCAGCCTTGATCACCGTTCCAACTGCGATCCCTATGGTCGCACTCGTTGGACCCAACGATGCCTTTCTTCGCATCTTTGAGAGCACATTCCCGCAGATTCTCATCACCGTCCGGAGCAATGAAATTTTTGTTAAGGGCGATCTAGAAGAGTCAGCGGCATTTGAATCACTGATCAAAGAACTCCTCGTGCTCCTTCGTGGTGGCCATATCTTGACGGTTGAAGCGATCGAGCAGGCAATTGCGATGATCAAGCGAATTCCTCAAGATCACCCAGCAGAGGTTCTCTCACTCAATATTTTGAGTAATCGCGGAAAGAGTATTCGGCCAAAGACCGCCAATCAGAAACGGTATGTCGAGGCAATTGATACCCACACAATTACCTTTGGACTGGGCCCTGCCGGTACCGGCAAGACCTACCTTGCGATGGCAAAAGCGATTCAATCTCTCCAGGCTAAAGAAGTCAATCGTATTATCTTGACCCGTCCAGCTGTTGAAGCAGGAGAGAAGTTAGGCTTCCTACCAGGAACTCTCTCAGAGAAGATCGATCCCTATCTTCGCCCACTCTTTGATGCGCTGCATGACATGATCGATCAAGAGTCGATTCCGCGATTGATGCAATCGGGTGTTATCGAAATCGCTCCATTGGCCTACATGCGCGGGCGCACACTCAATGATGCCTTTGTCATCCTTGACGAAGCCCAGAACACCACTCCGGAACAGATGAAGATGTTCTTAACTCGCCTTGGCTTTGGCTCAAAGATGGTGATCACCGGCGATGTGACGCAGGTGGATCTTCCTAATTATGCAAAGTCTGGCCTTGCTGTAGTTCAGAAGGTGCTGGATGGCGTGGAGGATATTTCCTTCTCACACTTGAGCTCAGAGGATGTTGTCCGCAATCGCTTAGTTGGGGATATTGTCGAGGCATATGGGCGCTTTGATGAAGTAGAAAGCAGTAATGGCGTGACTGATGGCTATCGAACTTTCAAACGAATCTAAGTCGCAGTGCGATGAGGCTGGCCTCATCTCGGTAGCGCACTACACCCTTGCAGAAATGGGTATACATCCCGAATCTGATGTGAGCATCACTATCGTGGATGAGGATCGGATGAGCGAACTTCACGTGGAGTGGATGGAGCTAGAAGGTCCGACAGATGTGCTCTCATTTCCTATGGATGAGATGCTTCCCCATTCCCAGGCAGATGGTCCAGGAATTGTCGGAGATATCGTGTTATGTCCAGAATTTGCCGCACGACAAACGGTGAATCATTCACTTGCCGATGAGCTTTCAATTTTGACGATCCATGGGATTCTCCATTGCCTTGGCTATGACCATGCGGAGAAAGCCGAAGAGATTGAGATGTTTGGTCTCCAAGAGAGAATCCTCTCGCAGTGGAAGGTGACACAAGCGTGAGGATTGCCGAAAGTTTGATTCTGATCTTTGCCCTGATTGCCATGGGATTTCTCCTCGGCTATTTCACCGCAGTGAACCCACTGTTGCACTCTCTTGATCGAGTCATCCGTCGGTTCATTGCAGTGGTAACACCCGGTAGGGGACCAAGAATTCATCATTATGCAGATGAAGCGCAACTGCGTGACATGGTTGATGAAGCCAGTGAACGCGGACTTGTTGAGAATTCAGAACGAGAGATGATCCACTCTGTCTTTGACCTTGGCGATACCTTAGTTCGCGAGTTGATGGTTCCTCGAACAGATATGGTTTGGATTGAGGGCGATAAGACTGTTCGCCAAGGCCTTTCGTTAGCACTTCGCTCTGGCTTTACCCGCATCCCTGTTATCACGGAGAACCTTGATAATGTCATTGGTATTGCTTATGTGAAAGACCTTGCTCGTCGTGTCCACGAGCACCACGAATCCGAGCAGACCGAAAGTGTTGCCGAGCACTCACGAGCAGCCACATTTGTCCCTGAAACAAAGACTGCCGCAGAACTTCTCAAGGAGATGCAAAAGGATCAGATTCACATGGCGATCGTCATCGATGAGTATGGCGGGACTGCTGGAATCATTACGATCGAAGATATCTTGGAAGAGATCGTCGGTGAGATCGCCGATGAATATGATCTTGAAGCACCCGAGATTGAGTGGCTCGATGCTGACACTGCAAGGCTTTCTGCTCGCCTTCACATCGAAGACTTTGAAGATGCGTGCAAAGTGCGGCTTCGAGAGGATCAGAAAGCCGATGTTGATAGCCTCGGTGGATTTATGGCGAAGGGGTTAGGGGGAGTGCCCATTGCTGGCAGCACACTCACCATCGACGGCTGGAAATTGACAGCAGAACGCCCTATCGGTCGACGCCATCGGATAGCTTTTATTTTGGCAAAGCGAAGCGATGAGGCCGATTCAATACCTAAGCCATAGAAGTTGTAGGCTCACCTCATGCGTATCGTTCGATTCTCACCACCTGCCAGTGCTGGCCTGGGCACCGATCCCCACTTTGGCGTCCTGAACGATAAAGGTGAAATCCTGGTTATCAAGGGCGATCCGATCTACTCGGGGATCATTCCTACAGAGACCAAGGTCAATATTGAGGATGTTCGCCTACTAGCGCCGGTAATTCCACGCAGCAAGGTGGTCTGTGTAGGTAAGAACTATGCCGATCATGCCGCTGAGATGAACTCAGTTGTTCCAGATGAACCGATCATCTTTCTTAAGCCAAATACCTCGGTGATTGGCCCAGAAGATATTATTCAATGGCCAGCGATGGCTCCCAGCATTGATTATGAGGGCGAGCTCGCCATCGTTATCTCGCGCATCTGTAAGGATGTTCCGAAAGAGAAGTATGCAGATGTGATCTATGGCTACACCATCGGCAACGATGTGACCTCACGCGAGCTCCAAAAGCGTGATGGACAGTGGATGCGCGCTAAGAGCTTCGACACGTTCTGTCCACTCGGGCCATGGATCGAGACTGAATTTGTCCCAGGCTCCCAACGCATCGAGACCGTCGTCGATGGCATTGTGAAGCAATCTGAACCCATCTCATCGATGATCTTTGACATCCCCACCATCATTAACTTTGTCTCATCTGTTATGACCTTGCTTCCAGGTGATGTCATCTTGACTGGAACCCCAGCTGGCATCGGTCCGATGGGTGCTGGTGAGAAGGTTGAGATCTCGATCGAAGGCATTGGCCAACTCACGAATACGGTGAGCGCCCGTGCCAAGTAATACTTCTTCCAACACCATGACGAAAAAAGTTCGCGTTCGCTTCGCGCCTTCACCCACAGGTGAGCTCCATGTGGGAAATATTCGCACCGCCCTCTTTGATTGGGCCTATGCCAGACACACAGGTGGCTCTTTCATCTTCCGTATTGAAGATACTGACACTGAGCGCGTTACCCCTGAATATATTCAAGCTGCTATCAATACTTTGAAGTGGCTAGGCCTTGATTGGGATGAGGGTCCTGAAGTGGGTGGACCTCACGGGCCATACCTTCAGAGCCAGCGGTTAGATAAGTATGCCGAGTGGGCTGCAAAGTTTTTGGCGCAGGGCGATGCCTACCATTGTTACTGCTCATCAGAGGAGTTAGAGGCGGTAAGAGAGGCACAGCGCAAAGCAAATGTTGCCCCCGGCTACAACGGCCATTGCAGAAACCTCACCGACGATGAGATCGTGGCCTTTAAAGCAGATGGCCGCAAGCCAGTACTGCGTATGCGGATGCCAGAAGGCTCAACAACCTTTACAGATTTGATCCGTGGCGATGTCACCTTCGAGCATCAATTTGTTCCAGATTTTGTTCTTGCTCGAAATGACGGCTCACCCCTCTACACCCTTGCTGTGGCCGTAGACGATGTCCTGATGGATGTCACCCATGTACTTCGCGGTGAAGATTTACTCTCCTCCACTCCTCGCCAATTGCGGGTCTATGACGCAATGGGTGTGAAACCTGAGGATTATCCACTCTTTGCTCACCTTCCATTTGTGATGGGCCAAGATAACGCCAAGCTCTCCAAGCGAAATGGTGAAACTTCTATCGCCTGGTATCGCGACGCTGGATATCTACCAGAAGCAATTTGTAATTACCTTGCCCTCCTTGGGTGGTCACCAGGAGAGGATCGCGAGAACGTGACGATGAAGGAGCTCACCGAGCTCTTCACAGTAGAGCGCGTCCATAGTTCGCCAGCCCGCTTTGATATGAAGAAGTTAGAGGCCATCAATGGTGACAAGATTCGCGCATTGACCCTTGAATCATTCTTTGAATGGTCTATGCCATTTCTCACCAAGAGTGGGGTAGCGACCGAATCTGCAACAGATATCGCTCTCGTGAAGAGAGCACTTCCTATTATTCAAGAGCGCATAACGACGCTCAGTGAGATTCCCGCCTTATTGAACTTCCTCTTTGTGAAAGATTTCGCGATCGAGGCCGAGTCTGCGGCGAAGATCACTGATGAGGCATCCAAGCAGGTGCTTACTATTTCCTCAGAGCGTCTTGCTGGGTTAGCCACGTCGGGAACGTGGGATCACGCCTCAATCGAAGCGGTGCTGCGTACTGCTCTCATTGAAGAACTTGGACTCAAGCCACGGATTGCCTTTAGCGCCCTTCGCATTGCAGTGACAGGTAGCCATATCTCTCCACCACTCTTTGAATCAATGGAGCTCCTGGGAGCCGAGAAGTCGTTGGCTCGCATTCGAGGCGCGATCTAAGCCACCTCTGGGTGGGGCAATCGCGTTCGAAAGCTCATCAAAGTTCGGCTATTCTTAGCCCTTCCGAGATAGGCGTGAAAACGTCAATTTTGGTGGGGTATGGGGTAATTGGCAGCCCAAGTGATTCTGGTTCATTTAGTCTAGGTTCGAGTCCTGGTACCCCAGCGATAGTTCTTGATCGGTTGAGACCGAATGGGAGCTGTTAAGAAAAAATTACATAGCAAGGAAAACTAGGGCCCCGTCGTCTAGCGGCCTAGGACTCTGGCTTCTCAAGTCAGCTACGAGGGTTCGAATCCCTTCGGGGCTACACATGCAGTAACGATGTGTAAAAGATTCAAAGAAAAAGGACCGAGAGTTAATTCTCTCGGTCCTTTTCTCTTTCACATCCTGCTATTTGATCTGTGCTAAATACTCAGTAAGCCGTGCAGCTGTGGCTACGACTTGAGCCGCATGAGATCGACCTGGTTGACGTCCTAACCGCTCAATAGGGCCACTGATACTGACTGCGGCAATCACTTTATTATTTGGTCCGCGCACTGGTGCAGATACTGATGCAACGCCCACTTCGCGCTCACCCACTGATTGGGCCCAACCACGACGACGTACCGCTGAAAGTGAAGCGGGGGTAAAGAGTGAACCAGTGAGGCCGCGACGCAACTTCTCAGGGTCTTCCCACGCTAAGAGAATTTGGGCGGCAGATCCGGCCTGCATCGTCAGTACTGTCCCAACAGGAACGGAGTCGCGCAATCCACTCATGCGCTCTGCTGTTGCCACACAGACTCGTTGATCGCCTTGGCGACGATAAAGCTGTGCACTCTCTGATGTCGCATCCCGCAGTGCTGTCAGAGCAGGAGCGGCGATAGCAAGTAAGCGGTCTTCACCGGCAGCAGCAGCAAGTTCACCTGAGCGTGGTCCTAATGTGAAGCGGCCCATGAGATCGCGGGTGAGCATGCGGTGAAATTCGAGAGCAACGGCGAGTCGGTGAGCGGTGGGGCGTGCGATTCCAGTTGCGGCAACAAGTTCAGTGAGGGAGTGTGGCCCTGATTCCAAGGTGGCCATAATCTTCACGGCTTTATTTAGTACGCCGACTCCGCTATTCTTTTTGTCCATACTCTAATACTGGCATCTCGAAATGCGAGATGCAACTATTGGGGCAGAAGAGGGCACGGAGGACTTATGGGAAAGACACTTGCAGAGAAGATCTGGGCTGACCACATTGTCAGTAGCGCTGCTAACGAACCAGACCTGCTGTATATCGACCTTCATCTGATCCATGAAGTGACGAGCCCACAAGCCTTTGATGGTCTTCGCCTAGCAGGACGCCCAGTTCGACGTCCGGATCTCACGATCGCAACTGAGGATCACAACGTTCCTACACTCAATATTGATCAACCAATTGCAGACCCTGTCTCCAAGTTGCAGGTGGATACCCTTCGTGCGAACTGCAAAGAATTTGGCGTCCGTATTCACTCACTTGGCGATTCACAGCAAGGAATCGTTCACGTCGTTGGACCACAACTTGGTATTACTCAGCCAGGAATGACCATTGTCTGCGGAGATTCGCACACATCAACTCATGGTGCCTTCGGTGCTCTCGCCTTCGGTATTGGTACATCAGAAGTTGAACATGTTCTTGCTACTCAGACTTTGCCGTTGATCCGACCAAAGACCATGGCAATCAATGTTGAGGGAACGCTTAAAGAGGGCGTCACCTCCAAAGATATTATTTTGGCAATCATTGCAAAGATCGGCACTGGCGGGGGACAGGGTTATGTTCTCGAGTATCGAGGATCAGCCATACGCGCACTCTCTATGGAAGGTCGCATGACGGTGTGCAATATGTCCATTGAGGCAGGAGCTCGTGCTGGACTTATCGCGCCAGATGAGACCACCTTTGCTTACGTGAACGATAAGCCACATGCACCTCAAGGTGCTGATTGGGATGCTGCTGTGGCGTATTGGAAGACACTGCAGAGCGATGCCGATGCAGTCTTTGATAAAGAGATCACCATCAATGCCGATGATCTAGAACCATTTGTTACGTGGGGTACAAACCCCGGCCAAGGCTTGCCACTTAATGCTGTTGTTCCAAATCCAGCAGATATTGCAGATGCCGAAGAACGCGGAGCGGCAGAGCGGGCGCTCACGTATATGGGTCTTGTAGCTGGCACCCCATTGAAATCGATCTCCGTCGATACTGTTTTTCTTGGCTCATGCACCAATGGCCGGATTGAGGATCTGCGTGCTGCTGCGGCAGTGCTGAAGGGGAAGAAGATTGCTTCGACTCTTCGCCTCTTAGTGGTCCCAGGATCAGCAAAGGTTCGACTACAAGCAGAATCTGAAGGACTAGACCAAATCTTCTTGGATGCGGGCGCTGAATGGCGCAATGCCGGATGCTCCATGTGTTTAGGAATGAACCCTGATCAGCTCAAGCCGCAAGAGCGTGCTGCTTCAACATCCAACCGAAACTTTGAAGGACGTCAGGGTAAGGGCGGTCGCACACATCTTGTGAGCCCACTCGTCGCCGCCGCTACCGCAATCCGCGGAACTCTCTCATCACCATCAGATTTGTAAGGAGCGAACAATGGAAAAATTTATTACCCATCGTGGAACTGCCATTCCATTGCGCCGAAGCAATGTAGACACAGATCAGATCATTCCTGCTGTTTACCTCAAGCGCGTAACAAAGAGTGGTTTTGAAGATGGCCTCTTCTCTGCCTGGCGCAGTGATCCTGAGTTTGTTCTCAATAATCCTTCCTATGCAGGTGCAACAATTTTGGTTGCTGGTCCAGATTTTGGTACCGGATCATCACGTGAGCATGCAGTCTGGGCGCTCCAGAACTATGGCTTTAAAGTCGTTCTCTCGAGTCGCTTTGCAGATATCTTCCGTGGTAACTCTCAAAAAGCTGGGCTCTTGACGATCATCCTTGCGCAGGAGGTTATTGAAGAGATCTGGCAGAAGATTGAGGCAGATCCGCAGCTTGCCCTCACCGTGAATTTGGAGGCGAAGAGCGTCACCTACGGTGAGACCTCGCACTCATTCCAGATCGATGATTACACCCGCTGGCGTCTGATGGAAGGCCTTGATGACATTGGTTTGACGCTCAAAAAGATCGATCAGGTAGGCGCATTTGAGTCAGAGCGTGCCTCATATAAGCCTAAAACCCTTCCTGCGCTTCAATAATTAGGCCTCAAGAGAGAAACTCTCAACACTATGTTGAGAGTTTTTCTCCACTTTTTATGCGTAAAAAATAAGATTTTTACCGCGACACACCGAGCGGTATAACCCGCTACTCTCACCACTCTGCGTAGATTTCTCACAGCGTTAAGCGAATGCTTAACAATTTACGCGTAATAAGGGGAATTTAATGAACAAGGCCCAGTTCATCGCATACTTGGCACCACACTTTGGTGACAACAAGAAAGAAGCAGCTCGCGCTGTAGATATCGTCTTTGATGCAATCGTCCGCAACATCTCTAAGGGTGACGATGTAATGATCAATGACTTCGGTAAGTTTAAGAAGGTTGACCGCGCTGCTCGTAAGGGCCGCAACCCATTCACTGGTGAAACAATCCAGATCAAGGCAAGTAAGAAGGTTCGTTTCCTTCCTGCAAAGGCTCTCAAGGAGATCATCTCTGGCGCACGCAAGATGGATCCAGCTCCAAAGCCTCCTGTAAAGGTTGTTGCTAAGCCTGCTGCTAAGAAGGCTCCAGCGAAGAAGGCAGCTCCAAAGAAGGCCGCTAAGAAGGTTGTCAAGAAGGCCGTCAAGAAAGCTCCTGCTAAGAAGACAGCCAAGAAGGTTGTTAAGAAGGCTGCGAAGCGCAAGTAGTTCACTCTTAAAGGAAAGGGGGCCAGCGATGGTCCCCTTTTTTATTGCCACAAAACTCTTTCGATCACCACTATCCTTAAACAATGAGTGCGAGTGAACCGAGCATGGTGATTGAGTACGCGCCTCCCACCGGCAAACCTTTGGGTACAAATAACTATTTTCGTTTCGGTGCCAGCATTGTGCTGCCACTGTTGCGGCTCGTGGCCAAGCGCGATTGGCGCGGTATGGAAAATCTTCCACAGAGCGGGCCAGTAATTGTTGTCTCCAACCACATCTCGTACCTAGATCCACTTGTCTTCGCGCACTTTCTTTATAAGAACGGAAGAGCGCCACGCTTTCTTGGCAAGGCTGGCCTCTTTAAGATTCCTGTTATAGGTCGCATCATTGCCGGCTCTGGACAGGTTCCGGTTGAACGAGAGACGGCGAATGCATCAAATGCACTCGTGCATGCTGTTGCCTTTCTCAAAGCCGGACATTGCTTAGGTGTCTACCCAGAAGGAACACTCACACGTGATGTGAATACCTGGCCGATGAAAGCCAAGACAGGAATTGCCAGACTTGCGATTATGGCCCAGGTTCCGGTCATTCCCTGTGCTCAATGGGGAGCCCAAGAGATTTTGCCCACCTACAGCAAGCGACCCCACCTCTTCCCACGTAAAACGGTGAGTGTCTGGGCTGGCAAGCCTTTGGAATTCACACGCTGGGCTGGGCGTGAGAATGATCCCATCGCGCTCGAGGAGGCGACCGCTTACGTGATGGCAGCAATTACGAGAGAATTAGAGGTGATTCGAGGCGAGAGTGCACCGGCGCAGATCTTTGATCCGCACCAGTCCGACCTTCCTAGAATTGGAAATTATAAAAGGGCCGCCCGGAGTGCGGGTAAAAGGAAGAGGGGAGAGCGCTAACAATGAAGAGCACTGTCCTTGGTACTGGTGCATGGGGAACAACCCTTGCCCAAATAATTGTCGATGCAGGCCATGAAGTTCTCCTCTGGGGTCGTAATGTCTCAGTGGTGGATGAGATCAATGCTGCGCATACAAACGAAAAATTTCTTCCTTCAATAGCGCTGCCAGAAGAAGTGCGCGCAACCTCCGATTTAGCTGCAGCTCTCTCCTATTCAGATCTCATCATCGTCGCAATTCCTGCACAAACTTTGCGTGAGAATTTGCAGAGTTGGTTACCTCATCTCACCTCGCAAAAACGTTTGATAAGCACCCTTAAAGGAATTGAAGCTGGAACACACTCTCGAATGACTGAGATCATGGTGGATGAGCTCAATCTCTCGTTGGACTCCATCGGGCTACTTACTGGCCCTAACCTGGCGGGTGAGTTAAGCCTGCGACAACCAGCAGGGGCGGTAGCTGCGTCAACGAACCCATTAATTGTCAATGAATTGATTGAACTCTTCACAAATCCTTATTTTCGCGTGTATCCATCACAGGATCTTGTTGGATGTGAATTAGCTGGAGCCACTAAATCTGTGATCGCACTCGCTGTTGGAATGGCGATTGGACTGGGATATGGCGAGAACACACAGTCAATGATTATTACTCGTGGTCTTGGAGAAGTGGCTCGCTTCGGAATTGGGTATGGCGCAGACCCGCTCACAAATCTCGGACTAGCCGGAATGGGTGACTTGGTTGCAAGTTGTGGCTCAGCGCTCTCACGCAATCGCACATTCGGTGAAGCGCTTGGTCGCACTGGCTCAATGAGTGAGGCGAGTGTGATCATGCCAAAGACGGTGGAGGGCGTTGCATCTGCACGCTCGATCCGCGAATTGGCGCACCGAGTCGGTGTTGAAGTCCCGATTATTGAAGTTGTCTCTGATGTTGTCTCTGGGAGTATGACTCCAGCGGCGGCCATGGAGCACCTGAAGACTGTGAGCCTGCGAGCAGAGCTTTCATGAAGAAGGTCATTGTTCTATGCGGGGGAGAGAGCAGCGAGCATGAGATCTCATGCATCTCAGCCGGTGCTATTTTGCACGCTATCGATCGTTCACTGTTTGAGCCAATACTGATTGGAATTACAAAGAGTGGTGACTGGGTAATACCTGCAGCCGATCAAGTGCTCTCAATTATTGATGGCGTGCTCCCAGAGATCAAGGGTGGCACTGTCAAAACTATCTCAGAAATCCTGACCGAGATTGCCCCCGATGTTCTCTTCCCTATTCTGCACGGACCCTACGGAGAAGATGGCACCATTCAGGGGCTCTTAGAAGTGGCTGGAGTTCGCTATGTTGGTTCTGGAGTTCTAGCAAGCGCTGTTGCGATGGATAAATCTTTTGCCAAGCCCATCTTTGCCGCTCATGGATTACAGGTTGCACCGGGAATGGTGATCCACCAGCGTGACTGGAATGGCAAGGTCGATATCGGCACTCTCTCCTACCCACTCTTTGTGAAACCAGCACGCGGAGGATCAAGTCGAGGGACGACAAAAGTGAAGAGCGCCGAACACTTAGTGGCAGCTATCGATGAGGCCCTTACTTTTGATACCAAAGTGATGATTGAAGAAGCAATTGTTGGACGTGAGATCGAGTGCGCCGTTCTTCAAATAGATGGTGTGGCCAAGGCATCACCACTTGGTGAAATCACACTCGACCCACGCTTTGAGTTCTATGACTTTGAAGCGAAGTACTTGGATGGTTCGACACAAGTCGTTCTGCCAAAAGATTTACCAGAAGCAATGATTCAGGGAGCTGCGATTTCAGCCTTCAACGCTCTTGGTTGTGAAGGACTGGCTCGAGTGGACTTCTTCTACTCCAGCGCTGGTGAGTTGATCATCAATGAGATCAACACTATGCCGGGCTTCACATCGACGTCGGTATTTCCAAAGCTCTGGTCAGAGGCCGGCAAGGATTACACGACTCTGATCTCAGATCTTTTGCAGGCAGCTCTCTCGCGAAGTGCGAGTGTGACGCGCTAGTCGCTACCTCTTGAGCTCTCGACTTCTTAGAGAGCACCGCTTGTCACAGGGCAGGTGAGTGTGCGAGAGATGCCAGGAACGCTCTGCACCTTGGCCAAGATGGTCCGACCAAACTCCTCCATACTCGGAGCCTCGGCTCGCATAATCACATCGTAAGGTCCGGTAACGCCTTCTGCCAGGGTCACACCTGGGATCGCCGAGATTGCTTGGGCGACGCTATTTGCCTTGCCGATATCAGTTTGGATCAAGATGTATGCGTGAATGCTCATGCGATTAGGCTACCGTTCTGGCAAGCAATTGAGAAGATCGAAGAACCGAGAAAACAGGAGAGAGGTGGCGTTGATGGCAACAGAGAGAGAGTTGCTCACCGCACTCTCAGCCATCTTTGCTCGGGTCAAGGATGAATCGGTCTTAGTGGGAATCGGCGATGACGCTGCAGTAATTAAAGCCTCACTCACCCCGATTGCTCTGGCAACAGATATGGCCGTGGAAGGCACACATTTCTCTCGGAACTGGTCATCACTCTATGAGATAGGCGCAAAGATCACCTCGGCAAACCTTGCCGATATCTTTGCCATTGGTGGGCGGCCTGAGTATCTCTTGGTCAGTGCAGCGCTACCCAAGGCCATCAGCGTGGAAGATGTTGAAGAGCTAGCACTCGGAATTGCAGATGAGGCAGCATCGGTAGGGGCGATCGTCGTTGGCGGAGATCTCACCGTTTCAGAGAAGATCGTGATCTCCATTAGCGTCTTTGGTTCCGTGGGAAGACCGGTTTTACGAAGTGGTGCACAAGTTGGCGATGATCTCGTTCTCTCCAAGGTCACGGGGGAGTCTGCTGCTGGCTTAGAGCTACTGCGCCGAGGAATCCTTGATGCGCACTCCGCAGAACACCGCAACCCAACTGTTGATTACCAAGCAGCGCAGGCGATATCTGCAATCGCTCATTCGATGATTGATATCTCCGATGGCCTGATCTCTGAGCTCTCACACATCGCGCAAGCATCAGGGGTTGGCATCTCACTCGATAAGAACCTTATGCGATCAGCACCTGGCTTTGACAGCCTTGAGCGTTTATCCATCGAACATGGCGTTGATATCTGGCAATGGGTTCTGCATGGCGGGGAAGATCATGCATTCTTAGCAACTGTTCCAGCCGGTTCAGCTCTTCCACGTGGCTTCTTTACAATAGGAAGCGTTGTCGAGGGATCACGCGTTCAGGTAGATGGTTTTGTCGTAGAGCACGAAGGCTTCTCACACTTTACTTCCTAAAACTAGCAAGCACCTTCTGCATCTCACCTGGCTTATCACTCATCACAACATCGGCTCCTGCACGGTAGGCGATTTCTAGATCGGCAGCATCATTGACCGTCCAGATAAAGAGTCGGCGTTCTCCTCGTGTGAGCAGTGGAGCAAGTCCGGGATCCTTGCGTAACAAGAAGATGCCAGGGCCCGTTGCACCACTACGAGTAAACCAACGTTGGTAGCGATGGGCGATGAGATAAACGCCTGCAAACCTCTCGCGCTGCACGCGTCGTATTGCCCACCATGAAAAGGACATAATCGCGATATCGATTTCACTTCTATCTATTGCACTGGCAAAGCGTCTAAGAGTTCTGATCAGCTCACGCTCGACTGCGCCACGAGATGGGACAGGATGTTTAGTCTCCAGCGCGAGGTGCTTTCTATTTTCCAGCGCGATGGTTAAAAGTTCATCAAAGGTGAGGATCTCAGTGACTGCGCGAAGCTCTGCCAAGGTGGACTTCGCAACGACGAGTGAGGAACCTGCGATCCGCATCAAGTCATCATCGTGCCAGCAGATGAGAACACCATCGCGCGTTAACCGAAGGTCGCATTCAAAACCATCTGCGCCTTGCTCGACGGCAGCCAGATAGGCGGCACGAGACATCTCGGGGTAATCAGCAGATGCGCCACGGTGGGCATAAATCAACATGGGATCACGGCCGGTTCAGCACTGAATCAACGAGCACCATTGCCTAAGCATCCAAGAAAAAAGGTGCTACGGGAAGGAAGAAGAGCAGTTAGCGGGTTACTTTGCCGGCCTTGAGGCAGGAAGAGCAGACGTTCTGACGCTTGGTATGTCCGCCTACGAGGGTACGGATACGCTGAATATTTGGATTCCAGCGGCGACGAGTCTTGCGCATGGAGTGCGAGACATTGTTGCCAAAGCTGGGGCCTTTGCCGCAGATATCGCAGTTTGATGCCACGGTGAACTCCTTCAAAAGTAAGTCATGGGTTCAAGACCCAGATCGAGAGGGGAAGATTACCGCCTCCACGTTCATTTAGGCGAATCGGCTCCTGTGCCAGCAATACCCGCCCAGAGCGCCCCAAGCAGGAGAGAATAACGCCATGAGCACCTCCTCCCTCCAGACTCCGCTCAAGGCGGTATTGGGGGATCGAACAGCCAAGGTCCTGGAGAAGGGGCTAGGGCTACTGAGTGTTGGAGATTTACTCCGCCATTACCCACGCAGATATGTAGAGCGGGGCGAACTCACAGATATTAATGAGTTGCTCGAAGGGGAGGAGGCGACGATCCTCGCCGAGATCTCCAAGGTCTCACTTCGTAGGGCCTCAGGTCGAACGATTCTTGAAGTCATCCTCAGTGATGGCAGCGCAACGATGGCACTCACCTTCTTTAACCAGCCATGGCGAGAGAAGGAGCTACGGGTCGGAAGGACGGGGCTCTTTGCAGGCAAGGTTGGGCTTTTCAACAATCGACGTCAACTCTCACATCCAGATTACGAATTGATCCCTGATGGCGATGATGTCGATAACGCGATTGCAAACTTTGCTGGCAGATTTATTCCAGTTTACCCAGCCATATCAAAGTTGCCATCGTGGAAGATCGCAAAGTGTGTGGAGATTGCCATCGACTCCCTGGATGAAATTCCAGATTTTCTCCCAGCGAAGATTCGCACTGAGAAGAATTACCCAACCCTTGATCAGGCCTACCGATCCATTCATATTCCGCAGAGTAGAGAAGATGCCGATCTCGCACGCGAGCGTTTGACCTTTGATGAGGCTCTCCTCCTTCAGCTTGTGCTGGCAAAGCGAAGGGTTGATCTTCGTGCGCTCGCTTCCACACCACGTCGTGTGAAGAGTGGCGGATTACTGGATCTCTTTGAAGCACGCTTACCGTGGAGTTATACCGATGGGCAGCGCGCTGTCATGGCGGAGATCGATGAAGATTTGGCTCGCGAATATCCTATGCATCGTTTACTACAAGGAGAAGTTGGTTCAGGAAAGACTGTTGTTGCCTTACGCGCAGCCCTTACAGTCGTTGAAAACGGCGGACAGGCAGCCTTTCTCGCTCCCACTGAAGTTTTGGCCCAGCAACATTATGTAACGATACGCAAACTCCTTGGCGACCTCTCAAGTAAAGGGACTCTTGGTGGAAGTAGTGAAGGTACGGACCTCGCTCTTCTTACTGGCTCTATGAGCGCTGCAAATAGGCGAGATGCACTGGCGCGGATCGCTTCCGGTGATGCTGGTATTGTCATCGGCACTCATGCTCTCTTAAGTGCTGGTGTGGACTTTGCTGACTTAGGCCTGGTCATTGTTGATGAACAACATCGATTTGGAGTGGAGCAGCGCGATGCCCTGCGCAATAAAGCGAGTAAGCCCCCTCATCTCTTAGTCATGACCGCCACACCAATTCCCAGAACTGTCGCGATGACCATCTTTGGTGACCTTGATATCTCAACTCTTCGCACCCTTCCGCAAGGGCGTTCCCCTATTCAAACTTTTCTCATCCCAACGCTAGAAAAACCTCACTACCTAGAGCGCGCTTGGAGTCGAATAACAGAGGAGGTAGCGAAAGGCCATCAGGCATATGTGGTGGCACCAAGAATCTCTGAGAAGTTTGCTGAAGAAGGCCTAGAGGCCCTCAGTGACTTTGATAAGCAATTAGCGAAGGAATTAGAGGAGTTAGGCGAAAAAGGTGAAACACCTAAGGCTCCTATGGTTGCGGTAGAGGAACTTGCACCACGACTTGCACTTGGCCCTCTCAAAGGATTGAAAGTCGCCATCTTGCATGGCAGACAGAGCTCTGATGAGAAGGAGGCGACCATGACTGCATTTAATGCTGGTGAGATTGATGTTCTGGTGGCAACAACGGTCATTGAAGTCGGTGTGGATGTTCCAAATGCATCGACTATGGTCATCATGGATGCAGATCGATTTGGTGTCTCCCAACTCCATCAGCTTCGAGGACGCGTTGGCCGGGGATCGGTCGCTGGACTCTGTCTGCTCGTCACCAATGCAGGACCTGAGACACCAGCGATGGCCAGACTGGAGGCTGTTGCCAGCACCCTTGATGGCTTTGAACTTGCCCGTATTGATCTTGAACAACGCTCTGAAGGTGACGTTCTTGGCAGCGCTCAATCTGGAACTCGTTCGCACCTGCGCCTTTTGAAAGTTTTGCGAGACGAGGATCTGATCGAGAGCGCCCGCGCTATCGCGACCTCACTTGTCGATGATGATCCAGAGTTAAAAAATGCGCCACACTTAGCCTCTGAAGTCGCAGCGCTCATGGTCGATGAGAGTGCTGCTTTCGTCGATAAGGGTTGATGGGCAGGGGATAGGGATACATGAGAATTATTGCAGGCAGTGGCAAGGGCAAAAATCTCACATCACCCAGTGGTGATGGGGTGCGACCAACATCAGACCGCGCACGAGAGGGTCTCTTCTCATCCCTTGAATCAGAGTTCACATCGATGGCGGATCTAAACTTCCTTGACCTTTTTGCAGGAAGCGGCGCAGTTGGAGTCGAAGCACTTTCACGAGGCGCAGCACTTGTTCACGCTGTTGAAATGGATGCAGAGACCGTGGATATTGCCATCAGCAACTTTAAATTACTGGATGAGCCATCTCGTAAACATAAAGTCTTTCATTCACGCGCGGCGAGGTTTCTTGAATCAGATTTCCCCGTCAAATATGACATCATCTTTATGGACCCACCCTATGAAATCTCCAATGAGGATGTCGAAGATCTTCTCGACACGATCGTTGTGAAGGATCTCTTGCAGCCACGTGGGCTGATCGCAATCGAGCGCCGATCAAAAGGTAAGGAATTTACCTGGCCTGCTGGTATGCGCCTTGAGAAGCAACGCTCATATGGTCAGGGGAGTATCTACTACGGGGGCTATTCTGCTACCGTTTCTGAATGAAACGCGTCGTCTGCCCTGGATCATTTGATCCCATCACCTTTGGGCATCTAGATATCATCAAGCGCGCAAGCGCGCTCTTTGATGAAGTCATCATTGCCGTTCTAGTTAACACGACAAAGAAGACGCTCTTCACAGTTGACGAACGCTTAGAGATGATTGCTGAAGTGACGAGCCAATATCCCAATGTTCGCGTGGACTCCTGGAGTGGATTGCTCGTTGATTACTGTGAGACTCATGATGTGAAGGCAATCGTCAAAGGATTACGCGCTGTCACTGACTTTGATTATGAACTTCAGATGTCCCAGATCAACCTTCAACTTAAGGGGATAGAGACGCTCTTCATGGCAACCGCGCCAGCTCACTCCTTCCTCTCATCCTCCTTGGTCAAGGAGATTGCAACATTTGGCGGAGATGTCTCCGCTTACCTGCCCGCATCGATTATTACCAGAGTTACAGAGCGTTTGGGTTCACGCTAAACTTCCATCGTTGAGTAGTAGAGAGGAAGCATCACTTGGATTCACAAGAAGTCATGACGGTCGTTGAGCGCATCCAGAGCGCCATCACCACTGTCGAAGATGCACGTGGTGTTCCACTTTCTGCTAGTTGCGTCGTTCACCGCGGTGAACTTCTCGAAGTGCTCGATCAGGCTCGTGCTGCCTTCCCAACCGATTTAGCCCATGCTCAAGAAATCATCTCTACCCGGGAAAGCATTTTAGAAGAGGCTCGGCTTACTGCTGATCAACTGATCGTTCATGCTCGCGAAGAAGTTGCTGAGATGGTTGAACAGACAGAGATCGTAGCTGCGGCTCGCCTTGAAGCGCGTCGAATTCTTGATGAAGTAGAGGATGAGGCTCGCAAAGAGCGCGAAGAGATCGAGGCCTATATCGACTCTCGCCTTGCCACGCTAGAGGTGATCCTCAATAAGACTCTCGATGTTGTCCAGCGAGGTCGCGAGAAACTTCAAGGAGCGCAGGAAAAAGATGCACTCTCAGAACTTGCTGATTAACAGCGATGAGTTCAACTAAAGAGAGCCCATTCCTATTTAGCTGCCATGACTTGCCGCGCAGAGCTGGCGAGATGCGCGAATATGAATTAACTATTACTGAGCATGAACCCTTGGGTATCCCATTCTTTGCGATTCCAGATGGGGAAGCCATCGAGATCGATCTGAGAGTTGCCGCCGTCTCTGAAGGAATTTTGGCCAGCGCGGCTGTTCGAGCAACCGCAATCGGTGAGTGCACTCGCTGCCTTGATCGAATCGAGTTAGAACTGGATGAACAGTTTCACGAACTCTATATTTATGAGAGCGATCCACGTGCCAAGAAGGGCAAGCATCGGCAAGAGAAGGAGATCATCGTCGAGGATGAAGACGAGGTCCTGATGGTCGAGGAAGATCGCATTGACCTGGAGCCGCCGATCCGCGATGCGCTGATTTTGAATCTGCCAGTCAACCCACTCTGTAGTGAGGATTGCCTCGGGCTCTGCTCCACCTGCGGGGTGAAGTGGGCGGACCTTCCACAGGACCATGCCCACGAGCAGATCGATATCCGCTGGGCCGGGCTTGAGAAACTCAAGGGACTCACCGATCTGGACGATTCAGGCACCCCACAGCCGTAACCTGCGGATTCTGGAGGCAAACAGGCGTAGCTGGGCCCGGTTTGTATCTCTCCCCATTTTCAGCGATACTTCTGCCTTGATTTGCTTGAGTTTCACCTAGCTTGAGTTTTACTTAGAAGGAGTCGGCCATGCCAGTACCAAAGCGAAAGATGTCGCGTTCACGGACGCGTACCCGTCGTAGCTCATGGAAGACAACTCCTGCAGCGGTAGCAACATGTGCTCAGTGCCAGTCACCAAAGCTCCAGCACACTGCTTGCCCAACCTGCGGTACGTATAACCGTCGTCAGGTACTCGAGGTCTGATCTGTACTCGCGCCTAACCGAAGTACTCGGAATATCGGTTAAGGATGAGTTGCTTCAATTAGCTCTAACTCACCGTTCGTTCTCCTATGAGAATGGTGGAGTCCCAACAAATGAACGCCTGGAATTCTTGGGCGACTCTGTTCTTGGATTACTTATTACACAAGCGCTCTTTGAGCGTTATCCAGCCCTTGATGAGAGCAAATTATCGCCTCTGCGATCAAGTGTGGTCAGCACCCGAGCGCTAGCAACGATTGCTCGTGATTTAGAACTAGGCCAATATCTTCGCATCGGAAAAGGCGAAGAGTCGACCGGTGGACGCGATAAGAACTCACTCCTCGCTGATTCGCTGGAAGCGCTCGTGGGCGCGATCTATATTGAACATGGTTACCTTGCGACAGCAGAGACAGTCCTTCGTTGGTGCGAGAGCGCCCTTGAGGCAGCGACAGCTGATGGTGCAACCCTGGATGCTAAGACTGCCCTGCAAGAGCTCGCAGCAGCACGTGGCTTAACTCCTCCAGAATATGATGTGACGCAATCTGGACCAGATCACGATAAGAGTTTCACTGCATCAGCAATTCTCTCTGGTGAAAGATTTGCACCAGGTGATGGCAAGAGCAAGAGAGAGGCTGAACAAGTCGCTGCAAAGTTAGCATTTGAGAGCCTTTCTGCACGTAGCCTCTAATCATTGAAGAACCCTCAACCTGTCCTTGAGGCGCGCCATTTTTAGGATCGCTCCACACTTACCGATAGGTTTTCCCCGTGTATTTGAAGAGCATCACACTCAAGGGATTTAAATCCTTCGCCTCTTCAACGACCCTCAATTTTGAACCAGGTATAACCTGCGTCGTCGGCCCTAATGGTTCGGGTAAATCAAATGTGCTCGATGGCCTCTCGTGGGTAATGGGTGAGCAAGGCGCTAAATCTCTGCGTGGCGGGAAGATGGAAGATGTCATCTTTGCGGGCACATCCGGCCGTGCCCCACTTGGTCGCGCTGAAGTCTCCGTCACGATCGACAACACGGATCAAACCCTGCCTATTGATTTCACGGAAGTAACCATTAGTCGTGTGCTCTTTAGAAATGGCACCTCTGAGTACCTACTCAATGGTGAACAAACACGATTACTCGATATTCAAGAGTTGCTCAGTGACAGTGGAATTGGCCGAGAGATGCATGTCATCGTCGGACAAGGCCAACTCGATGCAATCTTGCTTGCAAACCCTGAAGAGCGACGTGCATTTATTGAAGAAGCAGCTGGTGTGCTCAAGCACCGCAAGCGCAAAGAGAAAGCGCTACGCAAACTCGATTCGATGCAGGGCAACCTCTCGCGTATTCAAGACCTTACCGTTGAACTTCGCCGCAACTTAAAGCCACTGGGTAAGCAAGCAGAAGTTGCACGTAAAGCGTCCACCATTCAATCAGACCTGCGCGATTCACGGCTGCGTCTACTTGCAGATGATTTGATCGCAATTAAATCCACTCTTGATGCCGAGGTCGCCGATGAGACAGTTCTGCGCGCACGTCGTGATGAGGTTGAAGCTGAACTTCGCACCGTACGCCACCGTGAGGAAGAGCTCGATCAGATCAGCTCACGTGAGAATCCCATGCTCGTTCAAGCGCAAGAGACCTTCTATCGCCTGACAGCTCAGCGCGAGAAGTTCCGCGGAATTCAATCCTTAGCATCCGAACGTGCACGCTTCCTCTCCGAGGATGCTGATGAAGCTCGTTCAAGCGGTCGCGATCCGTTAGCGATGGAGGCGGAAGCCACCACTTTGCGCGGTGAAGAATCCACTCTGAAGATTGTTCTCTCGGAGGCCAATTCAGCCCTTGAGAAAATAACTCTTCACCTTCGCGAACTTGAATCAAAGCTCGCCCTTGAAGAAAATGGCGTCAGCGCAGCGTTGCGAGCTATTGCAGATCAACGCGAAGGCACGGCCCGCCAAGAGGGTCATATCAATGCCCTTCGTTCCCGTATTGATGCCACGAGCGCTGAGATCTCTCGCCTTACAGCTGTTCGTGATGAAGCAGCGGATCGCTTGAAGGGCTTCCGTGGCGACTTTGCAGCCCTTGAAGGTGATATCGCAAGCCTTGATGCAACTGAACCTGATCTGGATCAACGGTATGAAGAGGCAAAGAAGATTCTGAACGATCTTCAAAGAAAATTTGGCAGCCTTCAGGAAGAGGAACAGAGTGCACAGCGCGAACGTTCTGGCCTTGCTGCGCGACTAGCTGCGCTTGAAGAGTCGCTCTCTCACCGTGATGGGGGAGAAGCAATCCTCTCCGGCCGAAGTGGGGCTCGCGTTAAAGGTCGCCTTGCATCATTGATCTCGATCTCACCTGGGTGGGAGGGCGCGGTCGCTGCCGCACTCGGTCCACTGGCCGACTCTATTGTTGTTGAAGATCTGGGATCTGCTGTCTCTGCATTAGGGATGTTGAAGGCAGAATCTGGTGGCCGTTCCGAACTCCTCGTAATCGAAGGAGAGAACAGCTCTGATTCACACTCCGTTCCTGCTGGCCTCACCAAGATTTCTTCACTCATCACAACTCAAGGTATTGATGCCCTGCTTGGCGCACTCCTTGCTCGCTTTGTTGCTGTGGAAACCCTCGCTGATGCAGAAGCGGCTATTCGCCTTGATCGCACACTCACAGCCGTAACTCGCGATGGCGACTTGGTCAGTAGAAGTCGCGTGTGGGGTGGTTCTGCTGGATCACAAAGTGCCATTGAGATCAACGCACTACTGGAGCGAACTCAGAGCGATTTGAATACGATCACCGCTCGATGTGAATCACTGACCTTTACTCTTGCCACTTTAAACAACGAACTACAGAGCGCTCGCACCTCTCACGATCTCGCACTCGCTGGTCTCAATGACTCTGATGCAAAGATGGCCGGTCTTGCTGAGCAGATGGCTGTTGCCGGGCAGAATGTGAAGAGTGCACAGGCTGAAGTTGATCGTCTCTCGCAATCAGAGCGTGAAGCAACCCAAGAGCGCAGCAGTGACGAGCGGGACTTGGCTGCAGCGATCGCGCAATTTGAATCTCATGCAGAACCTGCAGAACCAGATCTCACTCACCTGGAAGACCTCCGATCTCAAGTCTCAGCGGCTCGTTCAGCTGAAGTGGAAGCACGTCTTGAACTTCGCACATTAGAAGGTCGCATTTCAGCACTTACTGCTAGGGCGCAAAGCTTGGAAGATTCTGCAATCTACGAGCGAGAGAGCGCCTCAAAGGCGATCCTTCGACGGGAGCAACGCGCAGGGGCAGCAGCGACGGCACAGACGATTGCCGATACGGCTTATGAAACCCTCATCCAAATTGAAGTCTCCATTTCAAAGGCACTTGCTGAACGTCAGCGGTTAGAGCTTGCCCGCACCGAACGCGAAGGCGAGATGCTCGCTGTTCGAGGCCGTGGTCGCGAACTTGCTCTCGATGTCGAAACTCTCACTTCGAGTGTGCACCGCGATGAGATTGTTCGTGCGGAGCAACGCCTTCGCATTGAAGCACTCGAATCACGTGCGATGGAAGAACTTGGTGTTGATAGCGCGACCTTGATTACCGAATATGGCCCAGTCAATGATGTCCCAACCTTTATCGAGGATGAAGAAGGAAACTGGATCCCAGGAGATCTCATTCCCTTCCGCCGCGATCAACAAGAGAAGCGACTTGCGCAAGCAGAGCGTGCTCTTGCCATGCTCGGCAAGATCAATCCGTTGGCACTTGAAGAGTACAACGCACTTGAGGAGCGCTTGAAGTATCTTGCAGAACAGCTTGAAGATCTGAAGAAGACAAAGAAGGATCTGCTCGAGATTGTTAAGGAAGTAGATGACAAGGTTCAAGAGATCTTCTATCAGGCCTATCTTGATACCGAACGAGAGTTTAAGGGGATCTTCGCACGTCTCTTCCCAGGAGGAGAAGGACGACTCATCCTGACCAACCCTGATGACATTATGAATTCTGGCGTCGATGTTGAAGCACGCCCACCTGGGAAGCGCGTTAAGCGCCTCTCATTGCTCTCCGGTGGCGAGCGTTCACTCGTTGCTGTGGCAATGCTCGTTGCCATCTTCAAAGCACGGCCAAGTCCGTTCTATGTGATGGATGAGGTTGAAGCAGCCCTGGATGACACAAACCTTGGCCGCCTGCTTGGTGTCTTTGAAGAGTTACGTGAACGTTCACAGCTCATCATCATTACCCATCAGAAGCGCACGATGGAGATTGCGGATGCGCTCTACGGTGTCACGATGCGCGGAGATGGTGTCTCAGAAGTCATCTCACAACGCTTGCGTGAAAACGAACCTGTTTCTTAAGGGGAGTACCCGTGGCACTCTTTAGCAAACTTCTCAACAAATTCCGCTCTGGCTCTCTCACATCTGCTGATTGGGAAGAGTTTGAGAGCAATCTGATTGAAGCAGACCTTGGTGGAAAATTGACGCAGGAGATCATCACCGTTGCAAAGAGTGCGAAGCCAGACGATATTGAGTCCGAACTTTTAGGGGCACTGGCGACGAAGTTAAGTAGCGCCAATCGCGCACTTGCGATTCACCCCGATCGCACCACCACCATCCTTGTCGTCGGGGTTAATGGCACGGGCAAGACAACGTCGGTTGCGAAGATGATGAAATATTTCAAAGATCAAAGACTCGCTGTCGTAGTAGCCGCCGCTGACACCTTCCGCGCTGCCGCTATTGATCAGATCCAAACCTGGGGTGAGCGGATAGGCGTTCCAGTTGTGGTTGGAAAATCAGAGGGCGACCCTGCATCTGTTGCCTTTGATGGCATTAAGAGAGCGATGCAAGAGCGGGCAGATATTTTCATTGTCGACACAGCCGGCAGACTCCATACAAAATCTGGTCTCATGGATGAACTTGCAAAGATTCGCCGCGTCATTGAGAAGGCTTCACCCATTGATGAAGTGCTCCTGGTCGTTGACGCGACTACTGGGCAAAATGGCATCGCCCAGGCCCAGCTCTTTACCGAGAGCGTTCAGGTGACTGGCCTGATCCTCACCAAGATGGATGGATCGGCCAAGGGCGGCATAGCCCTCGCCATTGAAGCCCAGACAGGTATCCCGGTGAAGTTCATCGGGCTTGGGGAGTCAGCAGATGATTTGCAGCTCTTTGAGGCTGATTCCTACCTCCGGGGGCTGCTCAGCTAGCGGGATTCGGGCTGTAACAAGGGTGTGAAGGCCAGGAATTCTTTAACCTGCCTGTAACAAAAAACGTCACTTTTTCGTAACGGTCCCAAGCGATGCTCTGCCCGTGCCCATCTGGGTCCGTTCGTTTCCTCAGTGTTGAGGCATCTCTGACAAATCTATTGGAGAGTTCATGAATTTTAATACTGGCGATACCGCCTGGATCCTCGTTGCTTCAGCGATGGTCCTCTTGATGACACCTGGCCTTGCCTTCTTCTATGGTGGCATGGTTCGTGGCAAGAATGTTCTTGGAATGCTCGCACAAAATTACGCCACCATGGGAATTGTTTCAGTTCTCTGGATCACCGGCGTCTATAGCTTGGCATTTAGCGGCACAGGAAAGTGGATTGGTGACTTCCACCAATTTGGACTTAATCACATCTGGCAGCAAGCAACCGGATTTGAATCTCTCACGATTCCACCATTGGTCTTCTGCGCCTTCCAGTTAATGTTCGCAATTATTACTCCAGCACTCATCACAGGAGGAACAGCTGATCGTTTGAAGTTTGGCGCATGGACCATCTTCTGTGCACTCTGGCTCGTCATCGTTTACGCCCCTGTTGCACACTGGGTCTTCTCACCTAGTGGATGGCTCTTCAAGCTCGGTGCTCTCGACTTCGCTGGTGGAACAGTTGTTCACGCAAATGCCGGTGCCGCAGCACTTGCCGTCATTCTGGTTATTGGCAAGCGCAAGGGTTGGCCAAAAGAGCGGATGCGTCCGCACAATGTTCCATTCGTACTTCTTGGTGCAGGTCTTCTCTGGTTCGGTTGGTTTGGATTTAACGCAGGATCAGCACTTTCAGCAAACACCCTCTCGGCCTTTGCCTTCATCAACACAAATACCGCAACCGGAGCAGCACTCTTGGCGTGGATTATTGTTGAGAAGATCCGCGATGGTCATGCGACAACACTTGGCGCAGCATCAGGTGCGGTTGCCGGTCTTGTTGCGATTACTCCAGCGTGCGGATTTGTCTCGCCAATGGGATCAATCGCTATTGGATTTGCGGCAGGTATCATCTGCGCACTCGCTGTCGGCTTGAAGAATAAGTTCGGCTTTGATGATGCCCTCGATGTTGTTGGAGTTCACCTCGTTGGTGGAGTACTTGGAGCCCTTCTTATCGGACTCTTTGCCACCAAGATGACAAACGCTGCAGGTAGCAACGGCTTCTTCTATAAGGGCGGTTGGACTCTGATGGGTCATCAAGTAGTGGCAGTTCTAGCTGTCGTCGCATACTCCTTCACCGTCACCTATATCTTGGCTCAGATCTTGGATAAGACCATTGGTCTTCGCGTCTCTGAAGATGCTGAACAAGCTGGCCTTGATCTCTCTCAGCATGCTGAGACTGCATACGAGAATTCGTCATACTCTGATGGTTCCCGTTTCCTCTCGAACTTCACCAAGACAAAGTAAGGAGCGGCGAATATGAAACTTATTACAGCAATCATCAAGCCATTTAAGCTTGAAGATGTGAAGAATGCCCTTCACGCAGTTGGAATCACCGGGATGACTGTTTCAGAGGCGAGCGGTTTTGGTCGCCAGCGTGGCCACACCGAGGTCTATCGCGGTGCTGAGTACACAGTTGATCTCGTTCCAAAGGTTCGCCTAGAGGTCCTTGTCGATAGCAAGGAGGCAGAGACTGTCATTAATGCAATCGTGAAGGCTGCCTCAACGGGAGCGATCGGTGATGGCAAGGTCTGGTCAACACCTGTCGAAGATGTTGTCCGGGTAAGAACCGGCGAACGCGGTAGCGACGCAATCTAAGCGTCCTGCCTGCCTCCGTACTGGCCTCAAAGAACTATGCACCGTGGGTAAGTAGGCTTACCTACATGGGAACACGAGAGCGTCGAGACCGATCTGATCAGATCGATAGGGAGATTTCTTCTCTCTATCTCGACGCTCTTGCCATCTCCGGAATCCCTTCCGATTCCATTGCACTTGCTGCTGTTGGCGGATATGGCCGCGGGGAGCTCTCACCCGGCTCAGATATCGATCTACTGATCCTGCATGATGGTCGAAGTGATGAGAGCGCGCTAAAAGAATTTATCAATGCCACTCTGTACCCGCTCTGGAATCAATCAAGAGCGGTAGATCATTCTGTGCGGACTCGTTCTGAAACACTCACACAAGCCCAGACCGATATACGAGTTGCGCTCGGACTCCTTGATATTCGATATATCTGCGGAGATAGAGCCCTGGTTGATGGCGTAGCCAGTGATTGCCTTGATAACTGGATTCGCAACTTCGATAAATACAGAACCGCGCTCTACGCATCAATTACTGAACGAGAAGGTCAGTCAGGTGAGTTGGCCTATCTCCTAGAACCTGATCTTAAAGAGGCTCGGGGAGGCTTGAGAGATATCACTGCGCTTCGGGCAATCGTGAAGAGCCAATCGGTAGAAGTCGCCTTTGATCGGGTAGCAGTAGCCGAATCGCTCTTAACAACGGTGAGAGATTGTCTCCATGAAACCTCAGGGCGAAATCGAGATCAATTGCTCCTCACAGAACAAGATGCCGTGGCAGCAGCGCTTGGATACCAAGATGCTGATGTGTTGATGTTTGAAGTTGCTAAAGCGGCGCGCTCTGTCGATTACGTTATGGATCTGACATGGCATCGCATCAATCACTCAACAAAGAGTGGGTGGTTCAAACGATCAAAGTCAGTGGATATTGGAAAGGGTCTGCAGGAGAGCAATAACGAGTTAGTGATTGAAAGTGGATTCAATATCGTGGGGGATCCAGGGCTTGGCCTACGTGCTGCAGCGATGTCCGCGCAACGTGGAATTCCACTCTCGATTGAGGCTTGCATGGCCCTGGCTGAGAACTTTTCAGACCTGCCTAATCCATGGCCAAGACAATCTCGTGAGGATCTCGTTGCGCTCATTGGTTCGGGTTCTGCGATGGTGCAGGTCTTTGAGGCGCTCGATCAAGAGGGCATCATCGGGCGATGGATTCCAGAGTGGGAACATGTCCGATTCCTTCCCCAGCGCAATGTTCTCCATCATCACACGGTTGACCGGCATATGCTGGAGACCGCAGTTAAAGCCGCAGCTTTGACACGACAGGTGCGAAGGCCAGATCTCCTCTTAGTGGGTGCGCTCTTTCACGATATTGGTAAAGGCTTTCTTGATAAAGACCACTCTGACTATGGCGCAGAGTTGATCACTCCACTCGCGCAACGCCTTGGTTTCCCACCTAAGGATGTCGAAACCTTGGCTTGGATGGTGAAGCAGCATCTTCTGCTTCCCTCGATTGCGACACGACGCGATCTCGATGACCCACAAACTATTCAGGCAGTCTTATCACTCGTTCCTGATCCCGATTCATTGGAGCTCCTGCATGCACTCAGCATCGCCGATGGCGAAGCGACCGGTAAGTCCGCGTGGTCGGCGTGGAAGGCGGGATTAGTAGAAGATCTTGTTGATCGAACCCTGAGCGCTATGAAGGGAGCGGCACCAGCAAAGACCTTGGAACTCACCGAAGCCCAGCTTCGCAAGATGAAGAGCGGTGAACTCTCGATCGAAATTCGTCCGCGGGAAGAGGCCTTTGAGATCGAAATCATCTCTCCAGATCGTATGGGGTTGCTCTCTGTTGTGGCTGGAGTTCTCTCTATCTCGCGGATGGATCTGCGATCAGCACGAACGCGAACAGTTGATGATGTGGCAGTCATGACATGGCTTGTTGCACTCGATGTTCATGCCGAAGCCCCACAAGAAGAACAGTTGCTGCGTGCGCTGCAACGAGCTCTCGACGGTGAGTTAGACCTGAACGCAAAGATTGATGACCGGATTCGCAATTATCGACGATTCCCAGGAATTCCTGTCCCGCCGCCTTTGGTCACTGCGACTAATGACATTGCAACTGATGCAACAATTCTTGAAGTGCGGATGCACGATCGACCAGGAGTTCTCTATAGCGTCACTAAGGTTATATCGCGCTTCGGAGTAGATATCCGAGCGGCTATTGTTGCCACACTTGGCGCAGAGGCCTTTGACACCCTCTACATCACAGATCTGCATGGGGGAGCGCTGAGCGAAGAGCGGGCAAAGACCTTGGCTACCCAAATCGAACGCCACCTCATCACGCAATAGCGTTCTCAACCCAAAGTTTGGCGTTGTAGGCTCTGCCTGTGTTCGACAATCTCACCGCTAAGTTCTCCAGCGCCTTCTCCTCTCTACGAGCCAAGGGCCGCCTCAAGAGCGGTGATATCGATGAGATTGCCAATGAGATTAAAGCCGCTCTGATTGAGTCGGATGTGGCACTCGATGTTGCCGAGCAATTCACGGCGAGGATTACCGAACGCTCTCTGGAGAAGCTTGAAGAGCTCAATCGCGGAACAAATCCATCGCAAGCGATCTTCGCCATTGTTAATGAGGAATTGACTGCCATCCTTGGTGGAAATTCTCGACGTATTCAGATGGCTAAGAAGCCACCCACGGTCATCATGCTCACTGGCTTGCAAGGCGCTGGCAAAACCTCCCTTGCTGGAAAACTCGCTCTGCATTTAAAGAAGGAAGGCAATACCCCACTTCTCATCGCCTCTGATCTTCAACGCCCGAATGCTGTTACGCAGCTGCAGACTGTTGGAGAGTCAATCAAGGTTCCTGTCTTTGCGCCCGAACCTGGCAATGGCGTTGGCGATCCCGTCGCAGTAGCGAAGGCAGGAGTGAAGTTCGCCGAAGATAATTATCATAATATCGTCATCGTTGATACTGCTGGCCGACTTGGCGTTGATCAAGAGCTGATGCGAGAAGCGATCAGAATTCGTGATGCGGTATCTCCTGATGAAATCTTCTTCGTGGTCGATGCGATGGTGGGTCAAGATGCGGTGAGAACTGCGCAAGCTTTCCAAGAGGGTGTTGGTTTTGATGGTGTCGTACTCACCAAACTTGATGGTGATGCACGTGGTGGCGCGGCACTCTCGATTCTTGCCAAGACTGGAAAGCCAATTCTCTTCGCCTCAACCGGTGAGAAAGTGGAAGATTTTGATATCTTCTATCCAGATCGCATGGCTTCTCGCATCCTGGGAATGGGTGATATCCAGACTCTCGCAGAACAAGCCAAGCGTGCGATGGATGGTGAGACGACATCACGGTTGGAAGAAAAATTTGCTAAGGGAGAAGATTTCACTCTCACCGATTTCCTCGCGCAGCTGCAGGCGATGAAAAATATGGGTTCTATGACGAAGATGCTTGCCATGCTTCCAGGTGCTGGTGCAATAAAGAAGCAGATTGAAAACTTTGATGAAAATGAATTGGTTCGAACTCAAGCAATTGTTGAGTCGATGACGCCTCTCGAGCGAAATGATCCAAAGGTTCTCAATGGTTCGCGCCGTGCCCGCATCGCCAAAGGCAGCGGCCGTCAGGTTTCAGAGGTCAATAACTTGGTCGATCGCTTTAGCGCTGCTCAGAAGATGATGAAGCAGATGCGCTCCGGAAAGGGCATGCCGGGCATGCCAGGTATGTCGGGTATGACGGGCATGCCATCTATGGCCGGCGCGGGCCTTCCAGCCCCATCCCACTCCAAAGTCGCGCCTAAGAAGAAGTCGAAATCAGGAAATCCAGCCAAGCGGGCTGCCGAAGAGGCTTAACCATCAATTTGGGGTATCAGGAGCAAGATGGCAAGATTGGCCCCCTGCGGGAGGGCCCTCTACCCCAATCGCAACCGAAATCCATTATGGATGAAGATCTGACCGCTCGCTCCCACTGAGTGGAAAGTCTTTCGTCCGAATCACTCAAGGAGTACCACCTACGTGGCTGTAAAAATTAAGTTGATGCGTCTCGGAAAGATTCGCACCCCGCATTACCGCATTGTTGTCGCAGATGCTCGCACTGCTCGTAACTCACGTGCAATCGAGGAGATTGGCCGTTACAACCCTGGTCAAGAGCCTTCATTCATTCAGGTTGATTCAGCACGTGCACAGTATTGGCTCGGAGTCGGCGCACAGCCAACCGAAGCTGTAGAGGCGATCTTGAAGATTACCGGCGATTGGCAGAAGCACAAGGGGCTTCCTGGTCAAGAAGGAACTCTCCGCTTTGCACCCGAGAAGCCACATAAGCGTATTGCTTACGAAGCTGCTGTTAAAGAAGCAATGGCTGAGCCAGCAGATGGCGCCACTACTGCCAAGAAGAAGGCTGCAGATAAGTTAGCTGCAAAGTCTGCTCCAGCAGTTGAAGAGGCTGTCGTTGTTGAAGCGGCTGCACCTGTCGTTGAAGAAGTTGTAGCTGAGGCTGCTGCTCCTGTCGTCGAAGAAGCTGCACCTGAAGTTGTTGCTGAAGCAGCAGCTGAGGTCGCACCTGAAGAGACTCCAGCCGAATAATGATTGACGAAGCTCTCGAACATCTCGTAAAGGGGATCGTCGACAATCCAGAGGATGTTCTCATCACTGAGAAGAATCATCGTCGTGGAACGACGCTTGAGGTTCGCGTTCACCCAGAAGATATCGGCAAGGTCATTGGTCGCAATGGACGTACTGCACGTGCACTGCGCACTGTTGTCAGCGCTATTGCTGGTCGCTCGGTCCGCGTCGATCTCATCGAGGCCGACGAGGGTTCTGGGGCTCGTTAATAGTGCTCCTAGTCGTTGGCCGTATAGGCCGCGCGCATGGAGTTTTGGGCGAGGCAACTATTGAAGTTCGCACCGATGTACCGGATGAACGGTTCTTCATCGGTGCGAAGTTATTTACTGACCCAGAGAGTGTGGGTCCACTGACAATCACCTCAGCACGTGATCACAATGGGATTTTGCTGCTCAAATTTGCAGAAGCCAACGATAGAAATACCGTGGAGAAGCTTCGCGACACCCTTCTTAAAGCCGAAGTGGATATGTCGGAGGAGAATCTGCACGAGGATGAATTTCATGTGCAGCAGTTAATAGGTTTAACGGTGGAGACTGATGAAGGAATCCATGTCGGAATCTTGACCGATGTCTTAAACCTGCCTGGCCAAGACCTCCTCTCAGTGGAGACTGAGCACGGCGAGATCCTTATTCCCTTTGTTTATGAGATCGTTCCGGAGATTGATTTAGAAAAGGGTAAAGTCATCATTGTTCCACCGCCTGGTCTGCTCAATAGTGCAGAGGCGATCGAAGCAGTGGGGGATAAAGATGGGAGTGGAGAAGAAGATGAGTAAGCCTCGGTTTGATGTCATCTCCATTTTCCCTGAGTATCTGGCTCCATTGAGACTCTCCCTTGTTGGAAAGGCCCAGGAGAATGGGTTGATCGAGATTGGCGTACGAGATCTACGTGACTTTGCTGAAGGCCTCCACAAATCAGTCGATGACACTCCCTATGGCGGTGGCGCTGGGATGGTGATGTCACCTGAACCATGGGCACGCGCAATCGATGAAGCAGCGGCGGGTAAAGAGGGAAGCCATGAGCTCATCATCCTCACCCCTGCCGGAAAGAAATTTGATCAAGGGATGGCTTATGAACTCGCAACCAAGGAGCACCTTATCTTTGCCTGCGGCCGCTACGAAGGTATCGACTATCGAGTAACGGAGCACTATGCCTTGCAACCAGATTTCACAGTTCGTGAGATCTCTATTGGAGATTACGTCCTTAATGGCGGCGAAGTTGCAGCTTTGGTCATCCTTGAATCCATTATTCGCCTTATTCCGGGAGTGATCGGAAATCCAGCTTCACTCGATGAAGAATCTCACTCCCTGGTGGGGGAGGATGAGGAACAACTCGTGGAGTATCCAAGTTACACAAAACCCTCAGAGTGGCGAGGGCTAGCAGTACCTTCTGTATTGCTCTCTGGAAATCATGGGGAAATCGCGCGTTGGCGCGCTGCGCAGTCAGAAATTCGTACCAAGAAACTGCAAAAGTAACTCGCGCGTAACCTACCCTCACAGGGTACCTTCCTCTTATGAAAGAGTTAGATCCAGCAATCCAATCGAGGTTGATTCGCGACCTAGAACCGGCAGTTGCGGTCGAACTCGAGCGACATATCAACACAACCAAAAATTGGTATCCCCATGAGTATGTCCCATGGTCTGAAGGTCGCACCTTTGCAGGCCCACTAAATGGCGATGCCTGGGAAGCAAAAGATTCACGACTCACAACCGTGGCGCAAGATTCCCTCATTCTTAATTTAATGACTGAAGATAACCTTCCCTCCTATCACACCGAGATTGCATCCTCGATGTCGCGTGATGGTGCGTGGAATACCTGGATTAATCGATGGACTGCTGAAGAGGCACGCCACAGTATTGTCTTGCGCGACTATTTGATGGCTACGCGTGGGGTTGATCCAAATGAACTTGAAGATATTCGTATGGCGCATATGCAGGCTGGATACCAGACGCCATTTCCTAATGACATGTTGCACACTGTTGCCTATGTGACTTTCCAAGAACTCGCCACACGTATTTCACATCGTAATACCGGACGCATATCTAACGATGAGATCTGTGAAAGCATGCTTGCTCGAGTAGCCCTCGATGAGAACCTCCACATGCTCTTCTATCGCAATCTACTGGCCGAGGCACTTAAGCTTGAACCAAACCATGCAATGCGTGCGATCACTGATGTACTCATCAACTTCCAGATGCCAGGAGCAGGAATGCCTGGATGGGGGAGAAAGTCTGTGCAGATTGCGCTTGCGGGAATCTACGATCTTGAATTACACCTTGAAGATGTCGTGATGCCAATTCTTCGCGCGTGGGGCATTTTTGAGATGACAACTCTTACTGGCGATGGCGCTGCTGCTCGCGATGAGCTTTCGCTATTTTTGAAGCGCTCCGGTGAAGAGGTGGAGAGTTTCAACGAGAAGCGAGAACACCACTTCTCACGCTTGGCCCAGCGCGGTATCGACTCACTTCGACTCACCCGCTAGTCACTCGCTAGTCACTTCTCGCCCTTTCACAGGCTTTTCTGGGAATTAAGGGCTGGCAGGACGGAATAAATGCAACACGCCGAGCGTTCATTGGCATAAGGCGCAGTAATAGGACACTATCCGCCCTGTATAGCACTTCGGCCAGCTGGCCGATATGCCCAAGAAGGTTTGCACGATCAAGGATGTAGGAGGAGGTGCCATGGCAACCGATTACGACACCCCGCGAAAAACGGATGAAGAGTTACATGAAGAGTCACTCGAAGAACTCAAAGCCCGTAGAGCTGATGCTCAATCAGGTCAGGTAGATATTGATGAGGAAGAAGCTGCTGAGAGCCTTGAGCTACCAGGAGCCGATCTCTCTGGTGAGGAGCTCACCGTTCGTGTTGTTCCTAAACAAGAAGATGAGTTCACATGTTCACGCTGCTTCTTAGTGCACCATGTCACTCAGCTCGCTAAGGGTGAAGGCGCGAAGGCAGTCTGTAAGGATTGCGCGTAAGCGCTAGGCGCTAGAGAGTTTAAAGTTTCTGATTGAGGGCGGTTGCGAGAGCAACCGCCCTCTTTGTGCTTACAAGCCAATAGGGAGTTGGATCTCTCGGATCGGCAATCTCGATCTTCACTCCCGTACTTACCCAAAATCGCAGCGCCATCCAGCAGAGCGGGTTGGCATCTCGCCCACGGATGAGAGCCATCTCGCGTGAATTGAGTGGGGTGATGGCGGTGATAAATCCACGATCAATGCGTGCGCTACCAACGCTGAGCTCCTTCTCGCTTACCTCGATGAGAAGTGGAGTGCTCAGTGCAGCCCAGATCAGGAGAAAGTTTTCAGCGATCAGCGTTGCCCAGGCTAGGTTCTTTCCAAGAGCTGCCTCAACTGCGATGGCTAAGGAGGCGGCGAGGAAGAGACAGAAGAGCCAGAGCCAGATGGGCCAGCGATCCCGGGAACTGAATGTATTCGTAGTGGGCTCATTCACGAGATCAACTTACCGTCCTTTCGCAAACGAGTAGGCTAACTCCGTGAGCAGAGTTCCCAGCACGGTCCCTCCCAGTGATGCGGTGATCCCAGAACGCCATCCGAAGGCGCCACCATCGGGAACAAAGATTCCTTCCCACTTTGGGCATTGCTTTGGTTGTGGTGAATTGCATCCAACCGGACTTCATCTCGTTGCTCATGTTGGTGAGGGGCAAGATCTCACTGCCGTCTTTACCGTCACTGAAAATCATCAAGGCGCACCAGGCCTTGCTCATGGTGGCCTCCTATCCCTTGCCTTTGATGAGGCACTTGGAAAATTGATGTGGTTGATCCGCGCTCCAGCGGTAACAGCTCGCCTTGAGACAGATTTCTTACTTCCTGTGCCGCTTGGCACACAGTTGCATATCCGTGCCTGGATAACAGGTCAGGTCCGGCGAAAGGTCTATGTAGCAGCTGAAGGTCACCTTGATTCACTCGATGGTCCGATCGCAGTCCGCTCGGCAGCACTCTTTATCGTGGTTCCTATGTCTCACTTTTTGGAGAATGCACCCAAGGCTTATCTTGATCACGTTACTGCTCATCCAGAACTTCTCGCCTTTGTTGATCCAGATTTTGAGATTAACCCATGAGCCTTCACGTTCTCATTACTCGACTCGATGAGTCGATTCCGATGCCGAAGTACTCCAAACCAGGGGATGCTGGCGCCGATATCTGTACTCGCATTGATCTCACCATAGAGCCGGGGGAGCGAGTACTTGCCCCGACAGGTTTATCAATCGCCCTCCCCGATGGATATGCAGCATTTGTTCATCCACGCTCGGGTCTTGCGATCAAACATGGCGTCTCACTCGTTAACACACCAGGCACCGTTGATGCGGGCTATCGCGGTGAGTTGCAGATTATCTTGATCAATCACGACCTGCGAGAGGCGATCTCCTTCAAAAAAGGTGATCGGATTGCCCAACTTGTTATTCAGAAGGTAGAGCGCGCAGAGTTTGTTGAAGTCGAAACCCTGCCTGGAACCGATCGTGGCGCTGGTGGTTTTGGAAGTACTGGACGCTCATGAGTGTTGAAGGCCATCACGAAGATCGCGCAAAGATACTTGCAGCACTCGGTGGAACCCGAGGTTTAATAGATAGCGGCATTCCCTCCGTTCTCTTCCTGATTGTTTTCAACTTTGGCCATCATCTACACCCAGCGCTCTTCGCATCAATCGCCCTCTCCCTGGTGCTCACGGCCTATCGCTTACTCAAGCGGGAGTCATTGCAACATGCCCTCAGTGGGCTCTTTGGTATTGCGATTTGTGCGCTCTTTGCTGGTCACAGCGGCAAGGCATCAGCTTTCTATCTGCCAAGTATCTATAAAAATATCTTCTTTCTCATTATTTATGGTGGAGCAAACCTGCTTCGCTTCCCACTTCTTGGTCTGATCATTGGACCGATCATTGGTGAAAATCTTGAGTGGCGCAAGAATGCTGCTCGCAGAAAGGCTTATACCCAAGCAGGCTGGTTATGGGTTGGCATGTTTGCCTTACGTATCGCTATTCAGTATCCGCTCTATAAGGCGAATAAACTCAATGCTCTCGGTATTGCTAATTTCTTCTTAGGCTATCCGCTCTACCTCATTGTTCTGTGGGGGAGCTGGCAGGTCATTCGTAAAGTTCCTGCGGTTAAGGCGGAGAAGCCGGAAGAGGCGAAAGAGGCGAAAGAGGCGAAAGAGTAGAGGAAAGTACTTCTGCTTTAGTTAGTCTGAGCGCCCAACAGGCAGCTCTTCAACTCTGATTCAGCAAGAGCTGTTGCAACAAAGAGCAATTCATCACCGCTGGCTAAGAGCATGTGTGGCTGTGGTGAGATCACTCCACCATCACGGACGATTGCAGCGAGGGATGAATTAGATGGGAATGAGATCTCACCAATGGTCTTACCGCAGGCGATGGCATTATCTGGGAGGGTGATTTCCACAAGATTTGCTTCACCTTTGCGCAGTGAGAAGAGGCGGACAACATCGCCTACGGATACTGCTTCTTCAACGAGTGCGCTAATAATGCGGGGCGTAGACACTGCAACATCGACACCCCATGAGGAGTCAAAGAGCCATTCATTCTTTGGATGATTGACGCGAGCAACAACACGAGGCACACCATATTCAGTCTTTGCAAGAAGAGAGCAGACGAGGTTGACCTTGTCATCTCCGGTGGCAGCAACAAGGACCTGGCAGCCATCAAGCTTTGCATTATCTAATGAGGCGATCTCGCAGGCATCGGCGAGTAGCCACTCGGCTGTTGGTACGGAGTCCATCTTCAGCGCCTTTGGATCGCGGTCGATCAAAAGTACATGGTGGCCATTGCCCAAGAGTTCACGAGCGATCGCACGTCCCACATTTCCGGCTCCTGCAATTGCAATACGCATTAGTGCCCCTCAGGTGATTTAGCGAGAATGGCATCGGTTGCAACAAGATCCTTCTCGGCAACCATGACATGGACGAGGTCGCCCTCTTGCAAGACGGTCTTCTCATCCGGGATGAGACCTTCACCAAGGCGGGTGATGAACGCTAGGCGTGCAGGGGTGAGTTCTTCAACGAGAGCGGCAGGGCGTCCATACCAACTTGCTTCGAGAGTGACTTCGCAGAGTTTGATAAGTCCACTTGCGTCGCGCCATTCCGAGCGAGAGCCTTCAGGAACCAGTCGGCGCAGAATCTGATCGGTGGTCCAGAGAACGGTGGCGACAGTTGGAATCCCCAGACGTTGGTAGATCTCAGCACGTCCAGCATCATAAATTCGAGCAACAACATTTTCGACGCCATAGGTTTCGCGGGCTACACGAGCGGCAAGAATATTTGAATTATCGCCATTTGATACGGCTGCAAAGGCATGGGCTTCAGCGATACCAGCTTCAAGAAGGGTATCTCGATCGAAACCTACGCCTGCAACTGTTCGACCATTAAAGTCTGGGCCAAGGCGGCGGAACGATTCACGGTTTTGATCAATAATGGCGACGGTATGACCGGCTGCTTCAAGCTCTAAGGCAAGACCAGATCCAACGCGACCGCAACCCATGATGACAACATGCACAAGGAAACCTTACCCTGATATCTGCATTAGGGTTGGTAAATGGAAAATGAGAGTCTGAAGCCAGAAGACCTACCTGATCGTCCCCGCTTGGCAGTGGGGGATCGTGTTAGCGTCGACATTCTGGCTCCGGCGCATGGTGGGCATTTCATCGCCCGCCACGAAGGCCAAGTTCTCTTTATCCGCCATGGAATTCCGGGCGAACGCGTGCTTGTCGAAGTGACCTCAGTCGTTTCGAAGGTAACCCGCGCAGATGTTGTTGAGGTGCTCGAAGCTTCACCTCACCGTGTGCAGGCGCCATGTTCCTTTGCTCGCCCGGGCGGGTGCGGTGGTTGCGACTTCCAGCACATCGAGATCTCCCACCAGCGCGAATTAAAGGCTGCAATCATTACTGAACAATTTGAGCGACTCGGCAAGATGAACCTTGCAGAGCTTGGACTCACCTGCGAAGTTCGCGCAGTTGAACCAGAGAATGGTCTGCACTGGCGCACCCGAATGGATTTTGCAATCTCTGATTTCGGCAAGATCGGCTTTTATAAGAATCGCAGCAAAGAGGTCCAAGAGATAGATGATTGCTTGATTGCTGTGGAGCAGATGGATGTTGCCGGGTTAGCAGCACGCACATGGAATGGCGATGCTCGTGTTGAAGTTGCGACATCAAGTTCTGGGCAAACAAATGTCTCTCGAGGTGGTCGAAGTCTCTCTGGGCCAACACAATTGCACGAAGTCGTTGAAGGTATGACCTACACGATCTCACCCGTTACCTTCTGGCAAGCACACAAGAACGCACCAGCAACCTTGGTGGATCACGTCATGGAACTTCTTGATGTTCGACCTGGCGATACCGTCTGCGATCTCTACGGTGGAGCTGGGCTCTTCAGTGGCGCACTTGCCCAGGCTGTTGGCGCGAAGGGCCGCGTTCATCTCATTGAATCTGATCGACGTGCCCTCAGCGATGCAGCACATATCTTTAAGGCTTATGCCAATGTTCAGATTCACTCTGGCATGGTTGAGCAGCAACTTCCAAAGATTGAGAAGGCAGATCTGGTTCTTCTAGACCCTCCTCGTACCGGTGCTGGAGAGGTCGTCGTTTTGAGCCTGCTCAAACTTCGCCCCACAACGATTGTCTATGTCTCCTGTGACCCAGCATCCCTTGCTCGGGATGCGAAATGGATCACAGAGGGTGGCTATACGATGGATTCCATCGTGGCTTTTGACCTCTTCCCGATGACTCAACATATCGAGACGGTTGTGAGATTTAATCTCGCCTAGGTGATTCACTAGGATAGGGGCATGAGCAAGAACTCCTTTAATGCCAAGAAGTCCCTATCAGTTGCAGGCAAGAGCTATGAGATCTTCGATATCACAGCGTTGGAAGGATCTGCCGATCTTCCTTACAGCTTAAAGATTCTGCTCGAGAACCTGCTTCGCACAGAAGATGGCGCAAACATCACCGCCGAGCAGATCAAGGCACTTGCCCAGTGGAACCCGGCCTCTGAGCCAGATACCGAAATTCAATTCACGCCAGCGCGCGTGATCATGCAGGACTTCACCGGTGTTCCTTGCATCGTCGATCTTGCAACAATGCGTGAAGCGATTGCCGATCTTGGGGGAGACCCAACAAAGGTCAACCCACTCGCACCTGCTGAACTTGTTATCGATCACTCTGTCATTGCTGATGTCTTTGGCACGAAGACCGCCTTTGAAGAGAATACTGATATTGAATATGGACGCAACCAAGAGCGTTACCGCTTCCTGCGCTGGGGTCAGACTGCCTTCGATGAATTTAAGGTAGTTCCACCTGGTACCGGAATCGTGCATCAGGTAAATATCGAATTTCTGGCACGTGTCATCATGACTCGTACTGTTGAAGGTGAACTGCGTGCCTACCCAGATACTGTCGTGGGAACCGATTCACACACCACGATGGTCAACGGTCTTGGAGTTCTTGGTTGGGGAGTTGGTGGCATTGAAGCTGAAGCCGCACTTCTTGGTCAGCCTGTATCTATGCTGATTCCGCGCGTTGTCGGATTCAAGCTCTCAGGAGACCTGCCAACTGGAACGACTGCAACCGACCTTGTACTGACGATCACTGAGATGCTTCGCAAGCTCGGTGTGGTTGGAAAGTTTGTAGAGTTTTATGGACCAGGTGTTACAGCCCTCTCGATGGCAACTCGTACTGCAATTGGAAATATGGCGCCTGAATATGGTTCCACCTGCGCAATCTTCCCCATCGATAACGAGACTCTCAATTATTTGCGCCTTACCGGGCGTAGCAGTGAGCAGATTGAGCTCGTTGAGAAGTATGCGAAGGTCAATGGCCTCTGGCATAACGCCGATATCGCACCGCGCTTTTCAGAGACGATTGAACTCGATCTCTCCACTGTCGTTCCATCGATTTCTGGACCAAAACGTCCACAAGATCGCATCTCCTTGAGCGCATCCAAGGGCTCTTTCGAGAAGATCCTGCCTTCTTACATCACCGAGAAGACAACCACGGCTGCCGTTCCTTACTCCCACAATGGCAAGAGTGCTGAACTCAAAAATGGCGCAGTAGTTATCGCCTCCATCACCTCGTGCACCAATACTTCTAATCCATCAGTCATGATCGGCGCAGCACTTCTTGCGAAGAAAGCGATTGAAAAAGGTCTCACATCAAAGCCGTGGGTAAAGACCTCACTTGCTCCTGGTTCAAAGGTTGTCACAAATTACTTTGATAAGTCAGGGCTTACTCCCTATCTAGAAGGACTTGGCTTCAACCTCGTCGGCTATGGCTGCGTTACCTGTATTGGTAACTCCGGCCCACTTCCCGTTGAGATCAGCAAGGCAATCAACGAGAACGATCTCGCTGTGACAGCAGTTCTCTCTGGGAACCGCAACTTTGAAGGACGTATCAGCCCTGATGTGAAGATGAACTATCTTGCATCCCCACCACTCGTCGTTGCATACGCTCTCACCGGCACCATGGATCACGATTTTGAGAACGATCCAATCGGAACTGATCAGAACGGCGCCGCTGTCTTTCTTGCAGATATCTGGCCATCACAATCTGAGATCCAATCTGTTATTGACTCTGTCATCTCCTCAGATATGTTCATAAAGGATTACTCAACAGTCTTCGATGGCGATCATCGCTGGAAGTCACTTGCAACCCCAACCGGGAAGACCTTTGAATGGGATGAGCAATCAACCTATGTCCGCAAACCCCCTTACTTTGATGGCATGCCACGTGAACCTAAGGCAGTTACCGATATCGCAGGAGCTCGCGTGCTTGCAGTTCTTGGAGACTCGATCACTACTGATCACATCTCGCCTGCTGGAAACATCAAAGCAGATTCTCCAGCTGGAAAGTATCTGGCTGATCACGGTATTGAACGTGTTGATTTCAATTCCTATGGCTCCCGCCGTGGAAACCATGAAGTGATGATTCGTGGCACATTTGCCAATATCCGATTGAAAAATCTGCTCTTAGATGATGTTTCTGGTGGCTTCACCCGTAACTTCCTGCGCAATGCAGAGCACTCAACAATTTACGATGCATCGATGGAGTATCAGGCTCAAGGCATTCCACTTGTGATTCTTGCAGGCAAGGAATACGGCTCAGGATCCTCACGCGATTGGGCTGCAAAGGGCACAGCACTTCTTGGTGTGAAGGCGGTCATCGCTGAATCTTTCGAACGTATCCACCGTTCAAACTTGATTGGAATGGGTGTTCTCCCACTTCAATATCTTCCAGGTCAGAACGCGACAACTCTGGGTCTTACAGGTCATGAGACCTTTGAGATCCAAGGGGTTACCGAGCTCAACAACGGGACGACTCCCAAGAGCGTGAGCGTTCTAGCAGATGGCAAGAGCTTCCAAGCATTGGTACGCATCGATACACCGGGTGAAGCCGATTACTATCGACATGGCGGGATCATGCAGTACGTGCTCCGCTCCCTGCTTAAGTAGCGCTCGCACTCGCCCTTTAGGGGGCAAATTTGGGCGCTAGAGAATAGACTCTCCCAATGCTCGAAGAGATCAAGAAGCCAGCCGACCTGCGAGGTCGTACTCAGGCGCAGCTGGGTGAGCTAGCAGCGGAAATTCGTGCACTCCTTATTGAAAAGGTCTCTCGAAGCGGCGGACACCTCGGACCAAATCTTGGTGTTGTCGAACTCACGATCGCAATGCACCGAACCTTCGATTCACCACGTGATGTGATGGTCTTTGATACTGGCCATCAAAGCTATGTTCATAAGATGCTTACCGGACGTGCCGATCAATTCGACACCTTGCGGCAAGCAGGTGGAATCTCCGGATATCCAAGTCGTAGTGAATCTGAGCACGATGTCGTAGAGAACTCTCACGCATCAGGTGCGCTCTCATGGGCCAGCGGTATTGCTACTGCCTTCAAAGTCCAGGGCGTTAAAGATCGTAAGGTCGTTGCGCTCGTAGGAGATGGCGCGCTGACCGGGGGAATGTCCTGGGAAGCACTGAACAACATTGCCGCCAATGAAGAGTTACCCCTTGTCATTATCGTTAATGACAATGAGCGTAGCTACTCACCAACAATTGGTGGGCTAGCAACCTATCTCTCAACTCTTCGTGCAACGAGTGGTTACGAGAAGTTCCTGGATTGGGGCAAGGGTGTGCTTGAGCGCACACCTGTAGTTGGCCAACCAATTTACGAGACGCTCCATGGTGTAAAAAAGGGCATTAAAGATATCGTCGCACCGCAAGGCATGTTTGAAGATCTCGGCCTCAAATACATCGGCCCAGTTGATGGTCACAACATCGCCGCGATTGAAGCCGCTCTTGAGCTTGCAAAAGATTTTGGCGCTCCAGTACTCGTTCACGTGATTACTGAAAAGGGACGCGGCCACGCACCTGCCATCTTGGATGAGGCAGAGAAGTTCCATGCTGTTGGCGTTGTTGATCCAGAGACTGGTGCGCCGCTAGCTAAATCAGGGCCATCGTGGACCTCAATTTTCTCGGATGAGATTGTGCAGATCGCCAAGACACGCCCAGATATCGTGGCGCTCACCGCCGCAATGCAGGGGCCAACGGGCCTAGATCCCTTTGCAAAAGAGTTTCCCGATCGCATCTTTGATGTGGGTATCGCCGAACAACATGCGGTTGCAGCAGCTGCAGGCATGGCCTTTGCGGGCCTGCACCCTGTTGTCGCGGTCTACTCAACCTTCCTCAACCGCGCCTTTGATCAACTCTTACTCGATGTTGCCCTCCATAAAGCAGGAGTGACCTTTGTTCTCGATCGCGCTGGTATCACTGGCGATGACGGTGCATCACATAATGGCATGTGGGATATGGCTCTGACTGGAATTGTTCCAGGGCTTCGCCTTGCGGCACCACGTGATGGTTCGCGCCTACGTGAACTACTTCGTGAATCAGTTGAGATCAGTGATGGCCCAAGTGTTGTTCGTTTTCCCAAGGGCGCAGTCGTTGCAGATATCCCAGCCTTTGAACGCCGAGATGGCATTGATGTTCTCTATCGTGGAGAGAGTGCTGACATTCTCTTCGTGAGCGTTGGCGCACTTGCCCAGATCGCGGTAGAGGCTGCTGCTCAGGCCTACCGTGAAGGCGTTGGAGTCACCGTTATTGATCCTCGTTGGGTAAAGCCATTACCGCAATCTCTCATCACAATGGCAGGTCGCTACAAGAGTGTTGTCGTTCTGGAAGACGGGATTGAACATGCTGGAATTGCCAGCACGATTTCAGAGCTTTTCCGTGAACATGAGATGGATATCCCGGTTCATTCAATCGGTGTACCACTGAAGTTTTTTGAGCATGCCAAGCGAAATGACATCCTCTCTGAGATAGGTATCTCAGTTCAGAGCATTACGCGCTCACTTGTTGGATGGAGCTCAAATAATTCCGGAGTGAGTTCTACGCTGGAAGCGATGCCACTCCCGCAGGATGGAACCTCGAACCAGCAACGCTCTCGCTAACACCTTCACGATCAAGGTACGGCAAGATTCCACCGAGGTGAAGCGGCCAGCCGCATCCAAGCAACATGCAGAGATCAATCTCTGCTGCCGTTGCGACAACACCCTCATCTAGCATCATGCGAGCTTCCTCTGCCAGCGCAGTGAGGGCACGCAGACGAACTTGTTCGGCACTTGATGGCTGATTGCCAGCGTTGATCAATGCGACAGCCTCTGGATTGGCAATCTGCTTACCATCGCCATCTTTGATATAGAAGGTGCGGATACCCTTTGCAACAAAGGCCTGCATTGTTGGGGAGATCTTGTAACGATCACCAAGTGAGTGATGCAACGTCTCTGCGACATGCAACGCAACACCTGGGCCAACTAGACCTAGTAGCTGCAGTGAGGACATCGGAAGTCCAAGTGGGGCCATGGCAATATCTGCAATCTCTGGGGGAGTGCCCTCATCTATCGCATCGGTGATCTCTCCCATAAACCTGGTGAGTAGACGATTGACCACAAACGCTGGAGAATCTTTCACGATCACCATGGTCTTCTTGAGCTCTTTGCCAATCGCAACCGCCGTTGCCGTTGTTGCATCATCTGTATCTGCGGTGCGTGCAATCTCAAGAAGTGGCATGACAGCGACAGGATTAAAGAAGTGGAACCCAACCACTCGCTCAGGGTGCGTCAGCCCTTCGGCCATCTTCGTCACCGAGAGTGAGGAGGTGTTAGTGGCGAGGATGCACTCAAGGGAGATGATTGCCTCAAGCTCCTTGAAGAGTTTTTGCTTCAGTGGTAACTCTTCGAAGATTGCTTCAATGATGAAGTCACATCCGGCATAGGCGTTCTTGTCGGTTGATCCACTAATAAGTGCGGCAAGTCGTGCGGCACCCTCTGATGAGAGGCGACGCTTTTCAACGAGCTTCTGTAATTCAGCGTTGATGTAGGCAAGTCCTTTGTCGACGCGCTCCTGATCCAGATCAGTGATAACGACTGGAACTTTCAGATTGCGAAGAATGATGAGGGCAAGCTGTGATGCCATAAGCCCAGCACCAACAACGCCGACCTTTGTGACTTTTCGGGCGAGGGCTGGCTTAGGGGCTCCCTCCACCTTCTTGCGCTTCTTTTGAATGAGATTGAAGGCGTAGAGAGATGCTCGTAGCGGGTCAGACATGACCAGGTCAGCAAGTGCGATGTCTTCGGCATCAAAACCTTCACCACGTGAGGATGTGCGGGCGGCTTCGAGAAGTGCGAGAGCTCTACGAGGTGAGGCGATATCGGCATTGCCATACTTCTTGACCATCGCTGCATTTCCTGCAGCGATCGCACTCGCCCAGGCTGCGCCATCGGTGGTGTGATCGCTCCGTTCGATCTTCTGCTTGCCGCTGAGAATATCGGCAGCAAACTGAACAGATTTCTCGAGGAAGTCAGCTGGATCAAAGAGTGCATCAGCGATACCTAAGGCCAAGGCATCCTTGGCGCGAAGCATGGTGTTGTTGTTAAGGGAGTTAGCCATGATTACTTGAACAGCCTTTTCAGGACCAATGAGTTGCGGCAAGATCGTTGCTCCACCCCAGCCAGGAACGAGACCAAGAAATACTTCAGGAAGTCCAACAAAAGCCGTTGATGCAATTGTGCGGTAATCAGAGTGGAGGCCAATTTCAAGTCCGCCACCAAGGGCAAGACCATTAATGAAGGAGAAGGTAGGTTTCTTCATCTCATTCAAACGGCGAAGAACATCATGTCCAAGTTTTCCGATAGCAAGTGCTTGCGCGCGATCGGAAAGAAAAGCGATCGCAGAGAGATCAGCTCCGGCTGCAAAGATAAAGGGCTTGCCGATAATAGCGATCGCAACAGCAGAGCTTGCCTCAGCTTGCGCGATGCGCTCTCCGAGTTCCACAAGTGTCTTTGGTCCTAGGGTATTTGGACGATTGTGATCAAGGCCGTTATCTAATGTAATGAGGGCAAGGGATCCAGTTGCGCCAAAGGCGCTTAGGTCCACTTCCCGAAGGAAGGAATGTGTTACGACCTCTTCAGGTGCGCCCTCTGGCATTGTAATTGCTGTATCCGTTGACATTATGCAACCTTTCCAGAATTGCCGGTGAAGTGTGGGTTCTCCCAGATAACAGTGCCACCCATACCAAGACCAATACACATCGTGGTTAATCCATAACGCACCTCTGGATGGAGTTCAAACCCACGAGCCAGATTGAGCATCAAGCGGATACCAGATGAGGCAAGGGGATGTCCGACGGCGATCGCGCCGCCATGAATATTGACGCGTGGATCATCATCGGCAATTCCAAAGTGATCAAGGAATGCAAGGACTTGAATAGCAAAAGCTTCATTGACCTCAAAGAGACCGATATCTTCAATGGAGAGGCCAGCCTTCTTGAGAGCCTTGATCGTGGAGGGAACTGGGCCGTATCCCATAATCTCTGGCTCGACTCCTGCGAACGCAAAGCTCACCAGTGTTGCCTTGATTGGAAGGCCGAGTTCGATTGCCTTTGCCTCACTAGCAAGAATCGCTGCTGTTGCACCATCGTTGAGACCCGATGCATTTCCTGGTGTTACCCGTCCCGCTGGACGAAATGGAGTCTTCAATCCTGCAAGACCTTCCATGGTTGTCGTTGGACGTGGCGCTTCATCAACAGTTGCTACCGCGTATCCAAGTTCAGGGTTGCGAACAGCAACAGGAATGAGATCACGTTGGATTTCACCGCGGGCATAGGCTGCCGCAGTCTTCTGTTGGGAAGCGAGCGCATAAGCATCTGCTCTCACCTTGGTCAGATGTGGGAATTTATCGTGGAGGCGCTCTGCAGTATTACCCATAGCGAGAGCGTCACCTTCAACCAATTTCTCGGCAAGATAGCGAGGATTAGGATCCATCAACTCACCCATCGGATGGTTACCCATATGTTCCACGCCACCTGCAATTGCAATGTCATAGGAACCCATCGATATCGCACCGGCAAGGGTTGTCACTGATGTCATCGCACCTGCGCACCAGCGATCAACCGAATATCCAGGAACAGTGTTAGGGATTCCAGCGAGCAGGGATGCACTGCGACCAATATTCATACCTTGGTCACCAGTCTGCGTTGCGGCTGCTATCGCAACATCATCGATCTGATCCAATGGCAAGTTCGGGTTTCGTTCAAAGAGTCCGCGCATAACACGAACCATGATGTCATCGGCGCGAGTGCCTGAGTAAAGACTGCCTGCTTTGCCAAATGGTGACCGGACTGCATCTACGAGTACGACGCGATTCATAAGGGACCCTTCGCTCTGAACTGATCCCAGAGACCGTCGTAGAGACGGGGGAGAAGTTCACCTGCCGAAAGGTTACTCGTCAGTAGGGTAAATGTGAACTGTGGAGCAGATGGCGTTCTTAAGCGTTAACACCTTGTGGCGAGGTGAGAGCAGCTGCCTTGAGTGGGCGGCGGTAGAAGGAGATCACAGCGAGGAGATAGAACGCCCACGTGAGGCCCTGAAGCCAGGTAAGGCTTGAACCAATTCCCACGGAACCATCTAGGAGAGTCCAGAAGAAGCTCTGAGCCCCGGATGAGTGCCAAATAAAGCTCTGGCTACCGGGAAGATCGCCACGGTTCTGGAATTCACTGACCGCATGGGAGAGCACACCAGCTGCGACAACAATCAAGCCATAGCCTGTCACGGTAAAGAAGGTGCCGAGGTTGATCTTGACAGTTTTGCGATAGATCAAGAGCCCCAAGGTGATCGCGCTGAGAAGACCCAGGAAGAGTCCGAGGGAGGGCGCCGTATTTGATCCAACGGTGCGAAAGTTTGAATAGATAAAGAGCGCTGTCTCAAGACCCTCACGGGCGACCGCAAAGAAGGCGGTGGAGATCAGAGCGAGTGCGCCAAGCGGGAGAGCGCCTTCAACCTTGCTATGGAGTTCCTTCCCAAGGCTGCGAGCGGTGCGCTTCATCCAGAAGACCATCAGGGTGACGAAAGCGACGGCGACGACTGAGGCAATCCCAGCGAAGAGCTCTTCACCGCGTGTGGAGAGGGTGGTGGAGGTGAAGGAGAGAAGGGCGCCAAGGCCAAAACTCAGGCTTACAGCGCTTCCTACGCCAATCCAGATATGTCTGGCATAGCTCTGCTTGCCGGTGCGCGAGAGGTAGGCAACCAAGATCGAGACGATGAGGCAGGCTTCTAGGCCTTCTCGAAGGGCGATCAGATAGGTGCTTAACACCCCTCAAGCCTAAGGGCGAGTGTGGGAATTACGCAACTCCAACGTTGCGTAATTAGCCTATTCGGCATTGAGTTCCATCGCTCCTGCCTCCGGGGTGGACTCCTCGTCACTGGCCTGTGGCGGAGGTGGAAGGGGCTCGCTCTCGTGCAGCGCTTTCACCAGGAATGGAGCAACGTTGGCTATCTGCCAGGAGCGGGCTCCGGCTGTGCGTAACTTCTCTTCAATATAACTCACGCCATCATCGGCCTTGGGGTTATGCCACATCGCCTGTCGTACCGCATCAGGGGAGATGAGATTCTCGGCGGGCATTCCAAGTTCGTGCGCTCGCTCTATGACCGCAGCACGTGCATGAGTGAGCCGTGCATAACCTGGCGGGTTACGATCTTTCCATAACTTTTGTGGTGGTAAGCCGACAGATGGTAATCGAAGTTCGGGCAGTTCTTCTTTCGGCAACTGTTGCGTTCGGCGATAGATATCAAACCATTCAGCTAGTGGTTGATCCTTTACTCGCGATCGTCGAGTAATGATCTTTCCAAAGAGATCGATAGTAAGTGGACGCTTTGTTGCAATCTCAACAAGCGCATCGTCATTGAAGATTCTTCCGGGAGCGATATCGACTGTGCGAGCAAAGATATCCCGAGCAGCATAGAGATCCCGGACAATCGCAAGGGTCATGCGATCACGGATCTTATGCATCCCTGAAGTCTTGCGCCAAGGGTCGCGTTTGGCTGGCGAAGGTGAAGCAACCAAGATTGCAGCGAAGTCTTCACGTGCATAATCGAGATAACCTCTGGAGCCCAGTAACTCCTCCATCGCATCACGAAGATCAATGAGAACATCGACATCGAGTGCGGCGTAGACCAACCAATCATCTTTGAGCGGCCTGATAGACCAATCAACAGCACTGTGTTCCTTAGCGAGGGCAATACCAAGAAGTTCTTCAGAGAGTGCGCCAAGTCCAACTCGTTCACATCCTGCGATGCGCCCTCCCAACTCAGTATCAAATAGGTTCTTTGGTTGCACTCCAAGCTCGCGAAGGCATGGAAGATCTTGGGTACTTGCGTGGATAATCCACTCACACTCCTTGAAGGTACTATCCATGAGCGCCCAGGTTTGCTGATTATTTGCCGCGATGGGATCAATAAGGTGCAGCCCACCACCTCGTCGATAGATTTGAATGAGATAAGCACGTTGGCTATAGCGGTATCCGGATGCTCGCTCTGCATCCACTGCAATAGGCCCACTGCCTTGCGCTAGTTCAGTAATGGCAGCCCGGAGTGCTTCATCGTTGTCGATCAGTACGGGAACACCATTTCGAGGAGCGGTAAGTAATTCAGCCACAGATGGGATTTCTTCTCGGTGATTAACGATGATTGAGAGGCAGTTGAGTGATGCCTTCAGGAAGAGGTTCAAGTCCTGAAATCCTGCCAAGGAGAGTGATCCATGCACGAACATGGGCAGCGATGGAGGTGCCATCTGTAGGTGTCCATGAAGCGCGGACTTCTACTTCCGAATCTTCTTCTCTACCTTCTAGCTCGCCATAGGAGGAACTTGCAACGCGAGTAACGGTCCCACTGGGATGGCCGTAGTCAACACCTTCATTGGCCAGTGCCTCAATCAGCCACGACCAACTGACATCACAGAGCGATGGATCATTTGCAAGTTCTGGTTCAATTGCTGCACGAGCAAATGTCACGCAACGATATTCACCAGACCAACCCTCTTGGCCAGCGGGATCATGCAGTAAGACGAATCGACCGGTACCGACATCGATATCAACATCTGCGGTGAGGGCGATGGCATGGGGAGCAAGTTTCTGCGGAGCCGGAACTTCTTCGAGGACAATTTCATTACGCAAGGAGATGGCACGTATTTCACTGACTATCTCTTCCCACGGTTTAACTGCAGGTCTATTTAACGTGGCCACAGCCCCATTCTATTTTCTTGGCGCCCATCTTTAGGGAAGGCGCGCATAACGCTGGAAGAGTCCGGACTGACTCTGAATATTTTCGCTAAGAATGAGTCCACACGTGAGCGGGTCTACTGTGAAGAATGGCGCATCACCACTCTTCTCAACGCGCGTGAGATACAACTCGTCGACGAGGTGCGCGCGAAGGGCCTCTTCCAACAATCCTGCGCCAGCTTCAATCAAAATCGTAGGGAATTCTGAAGAGTATTGTGCGAGCGTCTGGAGAATCGTCCCCGATGAAAGACGGGCAAGGGGATTGCGCTGAGCCGATCCTGGAATGAGAAGTTCGTGAGAGATCACGATGAGCGGAACAGGAGTTGATGCATAGGGCTCAGCCCGCGAGGTTGCGCCACCGATCACAATCGCATCTGCTCGCTTTCGCAATTCATGGAAGCGCTGGCGATCGTCCGTATCGCTCAGGGGCCCAGATCGTCCAGCAATCGTTGTCGCGCCATTGATTCCCACGATGAGATTTGCAATGACTGGCATAAGAGAACGATAGCCTTTGCAGGTGGATCAACGCCCTGTTCTCTTGGTGACCAATGATTTGGGTCCCCGTGCCGGAGGTATTGAGAGTTTCATCCTTGGCCTTATTGCCGAACTCGATGGCAAGAAGATCGTGATCTACACATCAGCGCAAGTTGGATCTGAGAAGTTTGATCATGGTCTGACCGAGAAGTTCGGCGTGGTGGTCTACCGAGATAAGAGCAAGGTCTTACTTCCAACCCCTCGTGTTAATCGCGCAGTGGTAAGAGTAATGCGTAAGCACTCCTCAGAGATCATCTGGTATGGAGCGGCAGCACCCCTTGGATGGATGTCGGGGCTCTTACGTCGCAACGGTGCCACACGACAAGTCTCACTTACGCACGGCCATGAAGTCTGGTGGTCAAAGCTCTGGCCCTTCTCGTGGATCATGAGAGCGATCACACGAAACCTTGATGTACTCACCTATTTGGGTAAGTTCACTCATGACGCGATGAAACCCATAGTGGGAAAGCGGGCTCAAGCAATACAGATCGCGCCCGGAATATCAGTAGATCACTTTCTTCCAGGTCCAAAGGATCATGAGCTACTGACGACCCTTGGACTAGATGGCAAGAAAGTGATTATCTCTGTTGGCCGTTTAGTTCATCGCAAGGGTCAAGATCGCTTGATTGAGGCGATGCCGACGATTTTGCGTAGCGTTCCAGAGACAGTTCTCGTTTTGGTTGGAGAAGGTCCCCATAAAGCGAAACTTGAAACTTTAGTCAGAAAGCATGGCCTCCATGAGAGCGTCCGATTTATTGGCAGGCTGCAGTATGCAGAGCTGCCCCGCTACTTGAGATTAGGTGACATCTTTGCGATGCCATCTCGCTCTCGCTTCTTTGGTTTAGAAGTTGAAGGGCTTGGAATTGTTTACCTTGAAGCCAGCTCTACCGGAATTCCAGTACTAGGCGGTGCATCTGGGGGAGCACCGGATGCAGTACTCGATGGTGAGACCGGTTATGTTGTAGATGGAACGAATGTGGCGGCGATTGCGCACGCTGCGATTGCAATGCTCAGTGATGCTGCGCTTCGAGAGCGGATGGGGCGAAGAGGTCGGGAATGGGCTCTCCAAACATGGAGTTGGAAGATCTGGGGAGAGCGTTTCAACGAGATTCTATTTAGAAAGTAAGCCAAGCCTTCTAGCCTCTGCCAGCGCGCTGGTTTTGTTTGAGACATTTAACTTCCTGTAGATCGATGCCATATGGCTTTTCACCGTTGGTTCAGAGATCGAATAATCGATTCCAATCGCAGCCGCTGTCTTGCCACTTCCAAGAGAAATTAAGATTTCACTCTCTCGTTTGGTGAGCAGGTCACTGCTCTTACCCAGATCTCGCAATTTGATCGCAAGGTCATCAATAGCTGAACGAATATCGCGCAGCGCAGATCGAGTGATCTGGTTGGTGGCATTTCTGCCAATAGCTTCATCAACGCTCAATCCGATCGAATGAAGATCACGTGCCACGATCTTCTCCATAGCGCGAACTTTAGGGTCTGGTGTGGGCATCGGCGTAAGGGGAGTTAGAGGAAGAGCTCGTTGATCTCGCGTGCAAATTGATTTGAGACCACATGGCGCTTCACCGACATCTTCGCCGTCAGCTGACCATCAGCGATAGTGAAATCAACAGGAAGGATAGTGAACTTCCGAATAGATTCAGCTCGGCTTACCGCCTTGTTCGCATCATCGATTGCGGTTTGAATAACCGCGATGAGTGCCGAATCTTTGGCAAGGTCAGCGATTGATGTCCCTGACTTCTTATTAGCAGCAGACCAGCCTTTCATGGCATCGGCATCTAGTGTGACAAGAGCTGCGATAAATGGTTTGTTATCTCCGACCACCAAACACTGACTGACAAGAGGATGGGCACGAACTCGATCTTCAAGCACAGCAGGTGCCACGTTCTTGCCACCGGCGGTGACGATCAATTCTTTCTTACGTCCGGTAATCGTGAGGAAGCCCTGCTCATCGAGGGCGCCAAGATCTCCTGATCGGAAGAAACCATCTTCGGTGAAAACTTCAGCATTTGCTGCATCGTTCTGCCAGTAACCACGCATCACGATTGGTCCCTTTAAGAGAACTTCACCATCGTCAGCGATACGCACTGTTGTGCTTGGCAGTGGCTTTCCTACTGATCCAACTTTCAAAGCAGTGGTGAGGTTCAGTGTTGCGCCAGCCGTGGTTTCGGTAAGCCCATATCCTTCCAAAATTGTTATTCCCGCACCCCGGTAGAAGTGACCAAGACGGGAGCCAAGTGGTGCACCGCCTGAAATGGCTGCCTCAACAGCGCCACCCATTCCGCCACGAATCTTTGCGTAGACGAGCTTGTCGAAGAGAGCGTGCTTCAGGCGCAGAATTGGACTGATACGGCCTGAGTCCAAACCTTCTGAGTAAGCGATTGCAACATCTGCTGCCTTGTGGAAGATCTTGCCCTTGCCCGCTGCTTCCGCACGAGATTCGGCACCATTAAAGATCTTTTCAAAGATGCGCGGAACGGCGAGAACGAATGTTGGCTTGAAGCTTGCGAGATCTTGCGGCAGGCGGTTGATATCTCCGCAATGGGCAAGATGCAGCCCTGCGGTGATTGCACCGATCTGCACCATGCGTCCGAAGACGTGAGCGACTGGCAAGAAGAGAAGAGTGGAACCATTGGCCTTGAGGAAGAGGTCGGATGCGCCTTGGACAACGTTGCCGCACTCGGCGAGGAAGTTTCCGTGAGTGAGTTGAACACCCTTTGGCTTGCCTGTTGTTCCTGATGTGTAAATCAGTGTTGCGAGTGAATCAGGATTGAGAGAGTTGCGCCGATGATTTATCTCATCATCGCTCACACCAGATCCAGCGGCTATGAGGTGTGCAAGCGCATCTTCAGTGATTGTCCATACTCTGGTGCAGACACTTCCTAAGACTGGACGCGCAGTATCTGCCAGCGTTGGCGTCTCAACGAAAAGTGCCACAGCCCCTGAATCTTGGAGGATCCATTGAATCTGTTCGGCACTTGATGTTTCATAAATGGGAACAGATATTGCACCCGCAAACCAGATAGCAAAATCTAAGATCGTCCACTCATAACGAGTCTTCGCCATGATGGCTACGCGATCACCGATTGAAATACCGGATGCGATCAGACCTTTGGCGACAGTGCGGACTTCCTCTTCGAACTCTCGGGCGGTGACTGGCTGCCAACCATCGCCGACTGGGCGGGAGAGCATGATCCTCTGTGGTTCAAACCAGGCCCGCTCTGCAACGAGATTGGTGAGATTGCCCGCAGTAGCTGCGGGGACAATGGCCGGTGTCGAGAATTCATTCATACGCTAACGCTAGCGGGGGAGTTGTGACTTCGGCTAGAGGCAAGGGGCGCTAACCTAGGGCAATGTCTGATATATCTAAGAACTCCATCCAGATAGAAGCCCCTGTGGCAGATGTCGCCGCCCTCCTCTTTGACCCTGCGGGCTACCCCGAGTGGTCTACCGCCATTAAGAGCGCAACTGTCCTTGAAAAGGATGGCGAAGGCCGAGCTACCAAGATCGAAATGATGATCAAGGCTGGTCAAGTGAAAGATCGCGTCATTTTGGATTATGACTGGAGTAATGCTCCTGCTGCGCTCACTTTTAGCCTCGATGATGCGGACATGTTGACGCAAATGTCAGGTGGCTACACACTCACAGACAATGGTGATGAGACAACAAAGGTTGAATATGAACTCACTGTTGCCCTCTCCATGCCTGTACCGGCAATGATGAGAACAAAGGCTGAACGAGACACTATCGATCTTGCGCTGAAAGAGTTGAAAGAGAAGCTGGAAGCATAACCGTGTCATTAACTATTGGAATTGATATTGGTGGAACGAAGGTTCTCGGTGGCGTTGTTGATGAGAATGGCAAAATTCTTGCAACCCATCGCGAAGCAACTCCAAAAGAAGGAGGCGTCGCGTTAACCACCACTATTGCAAACGTTGCGAAGGTCTTGCTCCGAGATCATGATGCGGTTGCTATGGGAGTCTCTGCTGCAGGTTTTGTCAGTTCTGATCGGGAAACGATGCTCGCCACACCCAACATCTCCGGATGGAATGGTGTCAACCTTAAGAACGAACTTGGAAAATTGATCGATCTTCCCATCGTGATTGAAAATGATGCGAATGCTGCGGCATGGGGTGAGGCAGTCTTCGGAGCTGGTGTCGGTGAAGCTCAGATGATGATGATCACTGTTGGAACTGGAATTGGTGGCGGAGCAGTCATTGAAGGAAAGTTGCATCGTGGTGCATATGGCATAGCTGCTGAATTTGGTCATCTGCGTGTAGTTCCAGAAGGTCACCTATGTGGCTGCGGTGCCCGCGGTTGTTTTGAACAATATGCGTCCGGCAATGCTTTGATGCGCCATGTTCGTGAGGCAATCAATGCCTCACCAGATGCTGCTCACAATCTCTTGGCCCGCGGAGATGGCACTATCGCAGGACTCTCTGGCCATCACATCACCGACGCGGCACGAGATGGCGATCCCATCGCTCTCGCCGGTTTTAATACAACTGCGCAGTGGCTTGGCGCAGGTATCGCATCTCTGAGCGTGCTCTTTGATCCAGCATGCGTGGTTATTGGTGGCGGCGTGATCGATGCTGGTGAGATTCTCCTTGCACCAACTCGAGTCGCACTTGAACGCTATATGCCCTTTAGTGGCAAGCACCCAACCCCTCGCATCGTTGCAGCAACCTTGGGCAATGACGCAGGACTTGTTGGCGCGGCATCACTGGCCCGCCTGTAATCAGTTAAAAGACCGCTCCATCATCGCCTTCATCGATTCGGCGCGCTGTGTTCCAGATAAGTCGTCCCAGGCCAACAACGATGGCAATCACGCCAGGCCACGCACCGGTACCGAAGAGATCAAAGCCGGTAAAGATGAAGAGCACTATTGCCAGTGAGCCACCAGCAAGTAATCCAAGGGCGATGCGGTTGGATTCAGAAAGCTGCGGAAGCACAGGATTTGGAACATGAAAGTCATCTGCTTGTGGCCGATCAAGTTCATCTAGATATGTTGTCGGAGCAGATTCATCGAGTGAGAGCCCGGAGACGATTGCTTCAAACTCTGCATCGATGAGCTCGCGCTCATCCTGATCATCGGTACGAGCAATTTCACCTGTGAGAACATCCTGTATAAATTCCGCGCTCTCCTCGATCAAGATATCAGCCTCGTAATCTAGGGCGACATTGTGAAAGGAGCGTTCAAAGATCACTTCACGGATATCGGAGGAGTAAACATTGTCAATGATCGTCTCACTATTGCGTGGATCAACCACATGATCATTGACAGAGTAAGAAACCATGAGGGGGGTGCTGATTAAGTAAAGGTCGCGTTCGACGCTATCCCAGAGAGAACGTAAAGAGTCGAGTGCCTTCAGGGGCAGGCGTCCGTAACTATGTCGAGTTGGGTATGGTTTGTTGACATCCATTGCGCCAGATTTCAAGGATGGAATGATGTGCTTCATCATCGGCAGCAGTAGATAACTCTTGCGTTCATCAAAGATCGATGCATTAAGAAGGATGAGGCCTTCAATCTCACTTCCGCGGATCTGTGTTAGTTTGAGAGCGAGCGCCCCACCGACACTAAACCCAGCAATGAATATCCGATCACAACTCTTTCGCAGTTCTAGATATGCGCTCTCAACACTGGCGTACCAATCCGACCAGACGGTTTCATTGAGATCTTCCCAGCGCGTTCCATGTCCAGCAAGGCAAGGAACACTCACCGTGTATCCAGCCTGTGCGAGTCCATGTGCCCATGGTGCGACCGTTGCAGGCGATCCTGTGAATCCATGGATCATCAGAACTCCCACTTTTCCCCCAGGAAGGGTAAAAGATTCAGAATTTTCGATATCTGCCACGCTCAGATGGTGTCACAAGTAGAGGAAGAACCCCTAAATTACTCCCGTGGCGTACACCTTCCTGAAATCCTTCTTGACCCCCATTTTGATGCTCTTCTTCCGTCCCAAGGTGACTGGGCTGCGGCAGGTGCCCAACAATGGCGGAGTCATCATCGCCTCAAACCACCTCTCCTTTAGCGATTCGATCTTTATGCCCCTCGTCGTTCCTCGTAAGGTCACCTTCTTAGCCAAGAGTGAATACTTCACCTCACCTGGAATCAAAGGCTTCATTAAGAAACTGACCTTTATCGCTCTTGGCCAAGTACCGGTTGATCGAGCCGGTGGCCGACGCAGCGAAGCTGCAATTCTGACTGGACTTGACCTGCTGAAGGCAGGCGATTGCATCGGTATCTATCCTGAGGGAACACGTTCACCAGATGGCCGGCTCTACAAGGGCCGCACAGGAATCGCTCGCATGGCGATTGAGTCGGGCGCCCCGGTAGTACCTGTAGCGATGTTTAACACCGCAGAGATTCAACCGACCGGGCAGATTGTGCCTAAGGTGCGCCGGGTTGAGATGGTATTTGGCGAACCGCTCTTCTTCACAGGTGATTCTCGCGACCTGCAGGTTCTGCGGGAGGCAACAGATCAGATCATGAGTGCAATCCAGAAAATCTCAGGACAGGTCTATGTCGAGATGTATGCCTCAGAAGCGAAAGCTGAATTGATGAAGAAGCGCAACTACCTACAAGATAACGAGCAAGACTCTTAACCCTTTTTTAGGATCGCCTCTCGCTCATCCAGATACCTGCAATGCTCGCAGCCATCTTTGGGTGGCGGGCATTCGCCGTTGATCATGGTGATGAATTCTTCGAAGCGAGTCTGCAACGCTTCAGGATTACGTTCTGCTGGATACCAATTCATGTTGACTCGATAACCAAAGCCAGCATTCACGTTGCCCCATGCTTGAGGAAGAGACCAGGAATAAATTCCGATCATAGAAATCTTCTTTGGCTCATCCTTCGCAGGATTTTCTAGCGCGTAGGCGTAGGCCTCAAGTTGAGGGGAGTAGAAGCCAGATTTATCTGATGTACGAGCTTGCATCTTGCAATCGATGATGCCGTAGGTGCCATCAGGGAATTCAACAAGTAAGTCGTATTTGCCACGAATGGAGAGGTGGCTATCCACCCCATTAACTTGAATTGGTTTTGAAATCACCCAACCGCCATGCCCTACTATTTTTCCCTCTGGAATATCTGGATGCATCGCTGAGGTGCTCAGTGGCTCCTTCTTATTCATGAAGTAGCTCTCTTGCGATTCTGCAAGCTCGGCGACCGTTGGCATAAACATCGGTGCTTTCACCTGATGGTTATAGTGCAACCAGAGTTCACGATGGCAGCCATCCCATGCAAAGGTCAGATCGCTCGGACTTAAATTAACTCTTCTCTCACCCATGTTTCGACGCTCCCACTTTTTAGATTTCTATTTTCCTTAATGGCCTCTATTTAAACAGGTGCCACCGACATTGGGTGGGATCGCCACGGATCCCTAGGAAGAGGCCCTAGGACTGGAAGAGGCCCTAGGACTTATGGAGAAGTGATTGCCCGATAGTGAGAGCGCCCAAAAGGATCATGACTGCGCCACCACTTATGCGCATACGAATAAGGCGTTTGATATCGCGGGCAAACCATTCGCGGATGGTGCCGGCTAATAAACCCCAGCTGCCATCAGAGAACAGGGCGATAGCGGCAAAGATTGTGGCCATGATGAGCATCTGCCCAGTGATCTGACCCTTAGCTCGATCGACAAATTGCGGGACGATCGCTGCGAAGAAGACCATCCCCTTGGGATTGAGCGAACCAACGGCAAAACCTTGGCGGATCGTGCGAAGTGGTCCGGGCTTCTCATCGATGATCTCGCGCATCTGCTCTGCATCGGTTGGACTGTCCTTGATCGCCGAGTAGCCAAGATAGATCAAGTAGAGACCGCCGCCCCATTGGACGAGATTAAAGATCAGATGGGATCTCGAGAGAATCGGGCCAAGTCCAAAGCAGACGAAGACTGACATCGTGTACATACCCAAGACATTGCCCAAGACGGTCAGAAGAGCGGTCTTGCGACCCCAAGCAATTGCCCGTGCGATCGTAAAGAGGACGCTCGGACCTGGAGCCAGAATGATCAAGAAGGCGGCGATGCAGTACTCCCAGAGTCTGGAGGGGATCACGATCGTCATGGTGGAAAGTATAGAGCGTTAACAAAAGCAGAGAGGGCGGGCACGTTGTGTGCCCGCCCCCTCGCGAGGTTTATCTCCTAGCAGTCGATGGCTGAGAGAGGATCAATTAATCCTTAGCCAAGGAATTGAGGATGTGATACCCAACAACAGCAACGAGTGTGGCGTTGATGATGCCATTGAATGTATAACTTCCACGGGTCCATGAGAGATCAGAGATTCCGATGATCACAGCAGCAGCTGCAACGATGAGATTCTTTGGCTTATTGAAGTCCACGTGAGACTCAATCCAAATACGGGCACCAAGGATGCCGATCATGCCGTAGAGGGCAACGCCTGCGCCGCCAAGCACTCCAGCTGGAGTAGCACTGAGAACTGCTCCGAACTTTGGACAGAGCGAGAGGAGGATTGCACCGATACCGGCGAACCAGTAGGCAGCTGTTGAATAGACCTTCGTAGCAGCCATTACTCCGATATTTTCGGCATAGGTAGTTGTTCCTGAACCGCCACCCATTCCGGCTAGAGCGGTTGAGAGACCATCAGCCATGAGTGCGTTACCCATTTGATCATCGAGGTTTGAGTTAGTCATCGCTGCAACAGCTTTAACATGGCCAACGTTCTCGGCGATCAGGACGAGGACGACAGGTAGGAAGAGAACGATCGCACTCATTTTGAATGAAGGATGAGTGAAGGATGGCATTGCAATCCACTTTGCCGCCTTAATACCGTCGGAATGGACATCGCCGATAATGATGGCGGTGATATAGCCGACGAGGATTCCAACAAAGATAGAGATACGAGAGATAAAGCCACGGCCAGCTACTGAGACGATTGCGATAGCTGCCAGCGTGACGATTGAGAGAAGTGGCTTGGTGACAAAGTTATTCTTAGCCGCACCAGCCAGATTGAGTCCGATCACCATCACGATTGTTCCGGTGACAACAGGTGGCAAGAGCCAATTGATCCAGCCGATTCCGGCACCACGAACAATGAGACCCACGATGGCTAGGACAACACCAGTAGCGACGACGCCACCGAGTGCTTGGGCCATTCCGCCTTTGCTGACTGCCGCAGCAATCGGAGCAAGGAAGGCAAAAGAGGAGCCAAGATAGCTTGGGACTTTATTTCGTGTAATTAAGAGGAAGAGAAGGGTGCCCACGCCAGAGAAGAAGATTGTGGTGGTTGGAGGCAAGTGGGTGATGATTGGTACGAGGAAGGTTGCGCCAAACATCGCCGCGATATGTTGGAGGCCAGTTCCGACAGTCATTGGCCAGCTCAGGCGCTCATGTGGAGCTACGACGCCACCAGATTTGTTCTCGGTCCATGAAAATAGAGACATTTACAGTCACCTATCTAGAAGCCCCAGGTCGCCCGGTTGGCGGGAGGGGAGAGGCCGCCCAGCGGGAGGTCGCTGAGATATAACGGTAAGGGTCATCCCTGTGGTGTGACCCGTGACACGCGGACACGGGAGCTCACTAAGTTGCATCGATTCGATATATCGAGTTAACTATCGGTTAGATGTATCGAATCGATAGATCTACCCCGTTTAACCTATTCAATCGATGCTTGGAAAGTGGTCTTCGTGCGCTCACGCGGTGAATCCCTCGAGTTCGCCCTCCTTGGGCTGCTCTCACAGGGACCGCTGCATGGCTACGAGCTACGCAAGCGGATGATCGCAATCTATGGACCATTTCGGGCTCTGAGTTTCTCAGTCCTCTACCCCCAGCTCCACCGGATGCTGGAGGGCAAGCTCATTGAGGAGTCACTCTCAGACCAAGGTGGCCTCTCCCGTAGATCACGCATCGTCTATGCAATCAGTGCGGGTGGGCGAAAGCGTTTTGAAGAGTTAACGGCAACCTCTGGCCCTGAAGCCTGGGATGACGAGAGCTTTGAAGTGCGTTTCGCATTCTTTGGACCAACCCCGCAAGGGAACCGTCTACAGATCTTGGAAGGGCGACTTCGCCGGTTAGTTGAGAAGGCATCAATCCTTCGCGACGAACTTGAAAAGTCCCCAGCCGGATTCGATAAGTACTTAGTTGAGTGGCGCCGCCATTCATTGGAATCGGCGGAGCGAGAGATCGCTTGGCTACAAGAAATGATCAACAGTGAAAGGAAATCCTCGTGACCAGTAAAGATATTCGCGTAGCGATAATTGGAGTAGGAAACTGTGCCAATTCGCTCGTTCAAGGCGTCACCTATTACAAGGACGCAGCAGCAGATACCGAGATCCCAGGACTCATGCACGCCGTTCTTGGTGGATACCATGTCCGCGATGTGAAGTTCGTTGCCGCATTCGACGTTGACGCGAAGAAGGTCGGTCTTGACCTTGCTGATGCAATCTGGGCGAGTGAGAACAACACTATTAAGTTCTCTGATGTAGCAAAGACCGGAGTCGTTGTAGAGCGTGGTCACACACTCGACGGCCTTGGCAAGTACTACAAGGAGACCATCACAGAATCAACTGCCGCGCCAGTAGATATCGTTGCTCGCCTGAAGGCTGAAAAGGTCGATGTACTCATCTGCTACCTTCCAGTTGGATCAGAAGAGGCAGCAAAGTATTACGCCCAATGCGCGATCGATGCCGGCGTGGCCTTTGTTAACGCCCTTCCAGTATTTATCGCATCTGACCCTGTATGGGCAGATAAGTTCACTAAGGCTGGCCTTCCTATCGTTGGCGATGACATCAAGTCACAGGTCGGTGCAACCATCACACACCGCATCATGGCCAAGCTCTTCCAGGATCGTGGCGTTCACCTTGATCGCACCTACCAGCTCAACGTAGGTGGAAATATGGACTTCAAGAACATGTTGGAGCGCGATCGCCTTGAGTCAAAGAAGATCTCAAAGACCAACTCTGTGACGTCACAGCTCGATCACGATATGGGTGCAAAGAATGTTCACATCGGACCTTCTGATTACATCCCTTGGCTCGATGATCGCAAGTGGGCCTACGTACGCCTTGAAGGTCGTGCCTTCGGTGACGTTCCACTTAACCTTGAGTACAAGCTCGAAGTCTGGGATTCACCAAACTCAGCTGGCGTCATTATCGATGCACTTCGCTGCGCAAAGATTGCATTGGATCGCAAAATCGGCGGACCATTGCTCTCACCTTCAAGTTACTTCATGAAGACTCCTCCTACTCAATACACTGATGAGCAGGCACACGAGAAGACTGAAGCCTTTATTCGCGGAGAGCTCGAGCGCTAAAGCCTCTTCAGAGGAATTACCCTACGACTTACCCTACGACTTACCATTGAAGCCCCCACCTCATCGTGGGGGCTTCTTTTATGTGTTACTGCTCAGTAGTATTCGATCATGTCTGAGATTCTGATCGAACAGATCAACCAAACCTTGCATCTGCGGCTCAATCGCCCAGAGAAGAAGAATGCAATCACCCAAGCGATGTATGCAACGCTCGCCAATAACCTCAATAGTGCCGCTGGGGATTTCGCGGTTCGTTCTGTGGTGATATCTGGTGAGGGAAAAGCCTTTACAGCCGGTAATGACATCATGGACTTCATGAATGAAGAGATCACGATGTCTTCTCCCGTCTTTCACTTCCTTAAGGCGATTCATGGTTTTCCAAAGCCTTTGATTGCAGCTGTGCAGGGCAACGCAGTTGGCATCGGGACAACGATGCTTATGCATTGCGATCTCGTCTATGCGGCCCCTGACACCATCTTTTCGATGCCCTTTGTGACACTGGGCTTGGTTCCAGAGGCCGGCTCAAGCCTGCTCTTCCCGCGACTTGTAGGCCACGCTAAGGCATCAGAGATATTCCTTACCGGCCGCAGCTTTGGAGCCGATGAGGGGCTGGATATGGGTCTGATCAATAGCGTGGAGGTCGAGCCACTTACTAAGGCGCTTGCTGTCGCGGAGATAATTGCAGATCAGCCACCTAGCGCTGTACTCAACACCAAGGCACTCTTAAAGAGTGGCTCTCACATAGCAGTTGAAAATGTCATGCTGGCTGAGGGCGAGCTGTTCCGCATTGCATTGCAATCTGATGAGACGCAAGGCGCGTTCATGAAGTTCATGACCTCACGGAAGAAGGATTAAGTGTCACTCGCTGGAAAACGAATCTTCATCACGGGTGGATCCCGAGGTATCGGACTTGCTATAGCCCTACGCGCAGCGCAAGATGGCGCAAAGGTTGCCATTGCAGCCAAGACCACTGAACCGCATCCAACCCTGCCAGGGACCATCTACACCGCAGTGGAGCAGATCAATGCTTCTGGGGGAGAGGGCCTGGCTATCCAATGCGATATTCGGGATGAGGCGCAGATTGAAGCAGCAATCGCTCAGACAGTTGCGACCTTTGGCGGCATTGATATCTTGATCAACAATGCGAGTGCTATCAATCTGACGCCCACACTTTCCACACCAGCAAAGCGCTTTGATCTGATGTTTGATGTGAATGTTCGTGGAACCTTCCTCACATCCCAAGCAGCCCTTCCTCATCTCAAGGAATCAGCTAAGGATGGTCGCAACCCTCATATCCTTACCCTCTCACCACCGCTGTCGATGAAGGCCAAATGGTTTAAGCCACATCTTGCCTACACAATGGCAAAGTATGGAATGAGTATGTGTGTTCTAGGACTTGCTGAAGAGTTCAAACGAGATGGCATTGGCGTCAATGCGCTCTGGCCCCGGACGGCGATCGATACCGCAGCGCTGGCGATGATCCCTGGAGTCGATACTGATTTCTGTCGCATCCCTGAGATCCTCTCAGACTCTGCCTACATCATCCTTACCCGTGATGCGAAGACGACAACAGGGAACTTCTTTGTCGATGATGAAGTCTTAGCCTCTGAGGGAATCACTGATTTAGAGAAGTACTCAGTGAAGCCTGGGACAACAGATTTCTTGCTCGACTTCTTCCTCGACTAAGATCGCAATATGAAGAAGGTTCTCGCTGCATGTATTTCTTTGGTCTTTCTAGCCGCGCCACAAATCGCTCAGGCTCACACAACGTTAATCTCGAGTGATCCGATCCACGACACAACGATTCAGAGCTGGCCAGATCACATCACCCTGACCTTTGGTGAGCCGCTGCAAGTCTTAGCTGGAGCAGAGATCAATAAGGTGAGCGTCACTAATGCCAACGCTCAGTCACTTGAGGGCGCCACCAAGGTCGATGGAGCCGTGCTGACAGTTGCGGTCTCACCTAATAGTGTCGATGGACCAGTGCTCGTGAACTACCGGATAGCGGCAGCCGATGGCCACGTTCTCGATGGAGAGTTCTCTTTCAATTACAAGAATGGTGCGAGTGCTACGCCGTATACGACGCAACAACCGCACCATGGAAGTACCAAGAACTTCGCCCTCATCGCCACATCGACAATCTTGATCGTCTTTGGTCTGCTCTTCGGGATCTTTATCTACCGACGAAAGTAGAGGTTAGTGAAGTACAACTCCTTCAGCTGAATCCGCTGCATGCTTACCCACATTGATGGTGAGCGCGATGATGATCGCTGCCAACAATAGGAAGATAGCGCCGAAACGGAAGGCAACTGAGAAGCCGTGTACTGCAGCAAAGGCAGGTAGCGCTTTGCCAAGAGAGGTATGACTCGCAGCGAATGAGGTTGATGCCGTAACCGCAACCGTATTAAGAAGAGCAGCCCCAAGTGAGCCGCCAATCTGCTGACTTGTGTTGATCATGGCTGATGCCACACCTGAATCACGTCCACCGATTCCATGAAGACCTGTAGTTGCACTTGGAATAAAGACGAGTGCAAGGCCGGTACTCATGATGATGAGGGCCGGAAGGATTGCCGTTGCATAGGAGGAATGTGGCGTGAAGCGTGAGAGGAAGAAGAGTCCAATAGTCGCCATCAAAAGCCCGGTGAGCATCAATGGACGAGCACCAACTTTTGGTAGCAAGGTAGATGCAACGCCTGCGAAGGTGATGACTCCAACTGAGAACGGTAGGAAGGCAAAACCTGACTTCAAAGCGCTATACCCGAGGACATTCTGGAAGTAGATGCTGAGGAAGAGGAACATCGTGAAGAGTCCAGAACCGATGAGAAGTGTCGCCAGATACGAACCACCACGGTTGCGTTCAGCAAGAACTCGCACGGGAAGTAATGGATGCTTCACGCGTGACTCGATGATGAAGAAGAGAACTAAGAGCACTGCTGCAATAACGAAGTACTGATAGGTCGAACTCTTACCCCAACCCTTTGTTGCTGCTTGGCTCAATCCGTACACGAGTGAGAGAAGGCCAAGTGAGACGGTAACTGCGCCAGGAATGTCGTAGCTATTCTCACCTTCCGCATGGGATTCATGGAGCCAAGGAAGGGCCATGGCGACAGCAATGAGTGCAATAGGGACGTTTACGCCCAAGCACCAGCGCCATGAAGCATATTGAGTGAGCGTTCCACCTAGGATCAAACCGATTGCAGCTCCGCCACCAGCAATTGCGCCATAGACACCAAATGCCTTTGCGCGCTCTTTAGGAAGGGTGAAGGTGACATTGATTAATGAGAGAGCGGCAGGAGCAAGGAGGGCTCCAAATACACCTTGAAGGCCACGAGCAGCAAAGAGGAGTGCTTGAGTTGAGGCAATTCCACCAATTGCTGAAGCACCAGCGAAGCCAACTAATCCAACGATGAAGATCTTCTTTCGTCCCACAACGTCAGCGATACGGCCACCAAGAAGGAGGAGTGAACCGAAGGCGAGAGTGTAAGCAGTGACTACCCACTGACGATTTGCTGCGGAGATATGCAAATCGCGTTGAGCGCTTGGAATTGCAATATTCACAATGGATGCATCAAGCACAACCATTAATTGAGCGATTGCGATGACAGCGAGTGCACGCCAGCGATTGGGATCTAAGCCATCTTCAGTTACTTTTTTTGACACAAGGGAACCTTTCACAACGATTTTCGATGAGGATAAGAATGAATGAAGTTTACTTGGGGATAGATTAACTTTCTCTTTGAAGATTTCATTGAAAACGTCCAATAACAACACGCATATATCGAGTGAAATATGACTCTTTTTGAGCCTTCTGATACCTTGGCACAAATGAAAAATTCCCTGAATCCCAATAAATACACGAGGACAGCTTCACAGACACGTCCTGTAGATAAATCCATCGTTGCACAGCTCATGGCCGCTGAATGGGATCGCTTCACTCGCGATACTGCTGCCTCTGGAAGAGAATTTAAGGTCGCTCGAGAGAGCATGCCGATGGGTGTTGTCTCAAGTTTCCAGCATTGGGATCCCTATCCAATTTCAATCGCCTCTGCCAAGGGTGCCTATATGACAGATGTTGATGGACGTCAGCTACTCGACCTCTCTATGGGTTTCGGCGCTATGTTGGCTGGCCATCTCAATCCAACTGTTGTCTCAGAGGCGCAGAAAGCCCTCGAGACCGGCATGCTCTTTGTGACTCCATCACCAATCTCTCGTGATGCAGGGGAGCGCCTGTGCAAGCGTTTCCAGATCGATCAGGTTCGCTTCGCCAACTCAGGCACTGAGGCCACGATGTATGCGGTCCGCACGGCGAAGGCATACACCGGCAAAGATGCAATCGTTAAAGTCGAGGGTGGCTATCACGGTAGCTCTGACTCGATGACAGTCTCTGGCAAACCAGCGCTGAGTGAAGCGGGGCCTGCTGATGAGCCGAACGCTGTTATTCAGAATGGAACGAGTCCAGGCGTTGTCTTCGTTATCCCATTCAATGACCTGCCAGCACTTGAAAAAGTATTTGCTCGCGATCATGCATCTATAGCGTGTTTCATCGTTGAACCAGTTCTTGAAAATCTCGCGATTGTTCTGCCAGATGATGGATACCTCGAAGGAGCGCGTGCGCTCTGCGATCAATACGGAATCGTCCTGATCTTTGATGAAGTGAAGACTGGACTTACTGCAGGTCCTCATGGTGCCGCGGTCCGACTTGGAGTTCAACCAGATTTAATCACGCTCGCCAAATCAATTGGCGGGGGAATGCCGGTGGCAGCATTCGGCGGTAAGAAGCAATATATGGATGCGATTACCGATAACCGCATGCCACATTACGGAACATTTAATGGCAGCCCACTTGCTATGGCAGGAATTCGTGGAGTGGATATGGTCGCAACAACAGAAGCTTTAGCTGAAGCAGAACGTCTCAATCACAATGCCCTTGATCGCATCACCGATATCATCAATGAGTACGAGCTTCCTGCTCACACCGTTGGTTTTGGTGTGAAGGGGTGTATTACCTGGTCGATCAATCCCGTCCGAAACTATCGCGATTACAAGGCGACAGATTTTGAGATTGCAGAACTCTCTTGGCTCTGGTCACTCAATCGCGGAATCATCACACCTCCAGGACTTGATGAGCAGTGGCTCATCAGCCTTGCACATACGCAGACAGAGATTGATTTACTCGTTGAAGACTTCAGAGAACTTGCGGTAGCTCTGCGCGCTTAAGTTACGCCGCAATCTTTGCCGGACGAGTGGCTTCGTGCAGGGTATAAACCAGCATCAGAGCAACTACCACCGGCATGAGCCACCAGCCAGATAAGCCGATGGCATGTGTGGCAAAGAAACCAAGAACGACACCGGCAGCTACGCGCCAATCATCGCCAATAATGAAGTCATACCAGAAGAAGAGGAAGCCTCCGAGGTAGCGGATAGGCAACGAAGCATCTTTGGATGGCTCACTAAAAGTTGGAAGGTTTAGCTTGCGGGTAGGAAGGTTCTTCGCCTTGCGAGCTTTCAGGATGGTGATCAATCCAAAGCAGACGAGAAGAACAAATGGAATGATGGCAAGGAGTGAGAGGTCGGCATGAGGCCAGGTCGCGCCCGCACCCTCTGCCCCCCAGAATATTCCGAAAGAGGTAAGCAAAGTTCCTACAACAAACTTCATGGTGTTCTCGGGAACACGGGAGAGTGGCTTATGGATAGCAAATCCTGCAATAGCAACAATCACCACTGCGATGGCCGCAGCCCAGACAGCGAGTGAGAATGCTTGAGGGTTTGAACCTTTTTGGATAATTCCAAATGTGACAACGATGAAGACGACCTCTAAACCTTCAAGCAATACTCCTTTGAAGGAGAGAGTGAAGGCATACCAGTCAGTGACAACAAAGCGAGAGACCTTCGCAACACCTTGCGCAGCCGCAACTTCGTCCTTGAAGATCTTCTCCTCGTCATGCAGCGCTTTAAAGCCACTGGCGCGAAGGACAGCTTTGCGTAGCCACTGCATACCAAAGACGAGAAGTAACCCGCCAACCATTAACCGCAAGGTGCTCTTAGGAAGCTTGTCGATGCTTGGTCCGAGAACAACGATCAGACCTGCAAGAACTACCAGCCCTGAGATAACGCCTTGAAATGTTGAGCGCCAATCACGTGAGGTGCCGGCGGCGAGAATGATGGTGACTGCTTCAACTGCTTCGACCGCACAGGCAAGAAAGACAGATACGAAAAGGGCGATGTCATTGCCGCTGAGTGAGTGAAACATGAGTCTCCTTATTTTTCAGAATTTGTCAAAATTTGTCAGGGTTAATTCTTTGGTTGGTGCGGGAAAGCAATACAACGCTCGGGATCGATGGAGACCTCCATGGTTCGAC
>CAIJKC010000050.1 GCA_903821145.1 uncultured Actinomycetes bacterium
AATCTGGGCCCTGTGATCATCTGTCGCACCGGTTACACCGGTGAATATGGGTTCGAACTTATTCCGTTATGGGATAAATCCGAAGCGTTGTGGAATGTATTGGTAGATGCGATCGCACCTCTTGATGGCAGAGTGTGTGGACTTGGATCTCGCGACACCTTGCGAACTGAAATGGGCTACCCATTGCATGGCCACGAGCTCTCCACGGAGATTTCAGCTCTTGAGGCAGGGGCCTCTTGGGCGGTCGTTCTGGCAAAGGAGAATTTTGCAGGCAGAGCAGCTCTGCTAGCCCTAAAGGAGGTTGGAATTACCCGCCAATTGCGTGCGATCAAATCACGTGATCGTGGAATTCCACGTGCAGGGATGGATCTCTTGCTAGGCGGCAAGGTCGTTGGTGTTATCACCAGTGGCACCTTCTCACCATCACTGAAGACCGGCATCGGATTAGCGCTGATTGAACCAGGTGTGAAAGTTGGTGATCACCTAGAGATTGATATCCGAGGGAGGATGAGTGAAGTTGAAGTGGTGAAGGCACCATTCGTGCCATCACATGTCCGGTAGAACTACTTTCCATCCTTTTTAGCAACCACAACTGGTCGACCCGAATCTAAGGTGAAGACGTTGATACGGTTATCAAAGGCGGTTCGAAGCTCTGCTGAGTGAATAATCTCCGTCGAACTACCGTCAGCGAGCACTCGTCCTGATTGCATCACAACTATCCGCTCTGCATACATCGCAGCAAGGGTAATGTCGTGCATCGTTGACACGATCGTCACACCAGACTTCTGTAGGAATTGAAGGTTGTTGAGAACATCAATCTGATGATGCAGATCCAAGGCGCTAGTGGGTTCATCCAACAAGATCAGTTCTGGCTCCTGGGCGAGTGCTCGTGCGATCAAGGTACGTTGCATCTCACCACCTGAAAGGTGAGAGACCATCTGCTTATGCAGACCGTAGAGATTGGTCTGCGCGAGAACCTCAGCAATGAAGTCACGGCTCTTCGCTGACTCATTGCCCCAGCCATCCTTCTTCGCACGTCCCAGCATCACATATTCAGCAACAGTCATCCCTTGAGGGATTTGTGGTTGCTGGGGGACGAAGGCAACGTTGCGCTTCTGATTGCGAAAGACTTCAACGCCATTGCTCTTTACCGACCCTGAGTAAGGAGTAGTACCAAGGAGAACTTTGAGAAGTGTGGTCTTGCCTGCACCATTTGGCCCAACCAGGCAGCTCCACAAACCCTCCGTTATGGTGAGAGAGATATCTTTGAGAATCTCTTTTCCCGAGAGTGAGACAGCGAGATCTTTGATAACAATCATGATGCAACCGTTCTGCGCCGCCTGAGCACAACTAAGAAGAAGGGTGCACCAACAAAGGCGGTGATGACACCGATGGGTAATTCAGCGGGGGAGAGAAGAGTGCGTGCGCCAAGATCAGCCAATACTAAGAAGGCCGCTCCTGCCAGAGCGATCGTGAGGAGATTGCGGTTTGTGACACGGTGGGTGACTCCTCGAACCAGGTGGGGAACAACGATGCCAACAAAGCCGATCAGTCCGGAGGCAGAGACAGCTGTTGCAGTTGCTAACGTGGCCGCTGCTACTGCGATGATGCGAAGTTTGTTGGGATTGATGCCGAGCGAGAATGATTCTTCATCGCTGAGCATGAGGCCATCTAATTGCTTGGAGATCGAGATCAGGATTGCTAGCGCCATCAGGATGTAGATCGAAGACCACGAGAGAATTTGCCAATTGGCAACGGTGAGCTCGCCAAGGATCCATGAGTAGACGGGGCGCAATGAAGCGCTATGGCGTTGTTGAAGATAGGTCTGGATCGCTGTTGCAAATGAACCTACCGCGATTCCGCTGAGAAGAAGTGACTGGGGCTCAGCAAAGAACTTTCCGGAGATGAAGAAGGAGGTGAGCACAGCGAGTGTTCCGCCAACGAAGGAGAAGATCGGTAGCAAGCTATACACGTTGCCGTGGGAATTGGTAATGGCGATCGTTGCACCAAGCCCCGCCCCACTTGCAGCGCCAAGCAAGTATGGATCAGCGAGGGGATTTCTAAAGACCGATTGATAGACGGCCCCGCTGGTCGCAAGTGCTGCGCCGACAAGTGCTGCCAAGAGCGCGCGAGGCAATCTGAGGTCGATGAGAACAGTGCGATCGGGACCAGTGAGGCCTCCGTGCATACCGAGGAGCGTTCGAATAATTCTGGAGAAACTTAAGTTGATGGGTCCAAAGCTGATTGCTGCAATTCCAATGAAGAGCAGGAAGAGTGCACACAGAGAGGTGATCTTCCAATTCCAAATTGGAGAGATCGCCTCTATCTCAGAGTGCGACTGTGTCATAGCCCGCAAGTATTACTTGATAGCAACGAGTGTGGAAGAGACGAATTGGTAGAAATTCACCAAGCGAGGTCCCCAGCGTGATGGGATGTCATTGGGAAGAACTACCACATGCTTCTTTGAGACTGCCTTGATGCTTTTCCAACCAGGACGTGCAGCCACTTGAGCAGGAGTCTGTTCATCACCTAAGAAGATCGCAGCCGGATTAGCCTTGATCAGGTATTCATTGCTCAACTGCGGGTATCCGTAACTATCAGCGGTATCAGCAGCATCGGCAATATTTGTGGTGTTGAAATCGGCATACACACGGCCAATGAAGGTTTTAGATGTCGCAGAGTAGAGCGTGCTGTCTACCTCGTGGAAGATCGGTAGAGCAACACTGCGATGGCCCTTGGCGATTGCAACCTTGATTGCGCTCTTCATGACAGAAATTACTTTCTGTGCCTGGGTAGTACGACCAGTGAGTTTTCCAAGAGCAGCAATCTCAGCGTAGGCACCGGCGATGTCATTGGGCGTCACTTCGTAGAAGACCTTGATCTTCAAAGCCTCAAGCGCACTCTTCACAGATGCCGCCTTGGTGGCCGATGATTGCAGAATAACGAGATCAGGCTTGTACTTGGCGATCGCTTCCACATTCGGAGTGAAAGCATCGAGTTTGGTGATTGGAGCATTTGCTGGAAAGTTCGAGAGTGAATCAACGGCAACGACGTGCTTGCCTGCTCCAATCGCGAAGAGATCTTCCGTTGCGCTAGGGGAGAGCGAGATGATGCGAGTTGGATACGTGAGAGCTGCATGCACTGGTTGGAGGACAGCAAGTGGCAGTACGAGCGCTACGAGCGCAGCTACAGATATTCGATTTCGTGACATAAAAAACTCCCTCAAAGGTCTCTGAGGGAGAAAGGGGGCTATTCACCCGAATTCTCAAGCATCTGCCACGGTCATGAAGTTCCACCACTGGCATCATCTGTTGAAATCGCGTAAAGGCCCGACCCTTCTCCGAGGTCGGTTACTTTGATACTTGAGAGAGGCGACCTGGCTCATATCTTCGCGCTCAATGACGAACGCATGAAGATACTTACAGTTGCGGGACAGCGCCGGGATTTCACCGGACTTCGCTCTTGCAAATACCGCCGAGCAACCAGGTGGTTTCTCAGCAGTGGAAAGATAGCACGAGGGTGAAACTACTTACGAGATCTGCGGCCAATTCCATAGGCGAGCCCAACAGCGATGATCAATGCGCAAATAACAAGTACGACGGGAAGACCCTCAAGGCTGCGGCCTTCTTCGTGAACCTGCGGCCCAGTTGCCTCTTCGGCGTAGGCGGAGAGCGTTGAGAGAGGGGTGAGGAGGAGAGCAGTAGCGCTTCCTAAAACAAGTGGCATCTTCACGACTTCAGGGTACTCTCTTGTCTATGGAATATCGTCGCCTTGGCAAGACCGGAATGTATGTCTCAGAGATTTCTTATGGAAATTGGATCACCCACGGCAATCAGGTCGAGCAAGATGCAGCCATGAGCTGCGTCCGTGCGGCACTGGATGCTGGAATCACCACCTTTGATACCGCCGATGTTTACGCGGGCACGAAGGCTGAGGTTGTTCTGGGGAAGGCGCTCAAGGGAGTACGCCGTGAGTCCTACGAGCTCTTTACCAAGGTCTACTTCCCAACCGGCACTGGCAAGAATGATCGCGGTCTATCACGCAAGCACATCATGGAATCTGTCCACGCCTCACTCAAGCGCCTCAACACCGATCACATCGATCTCTACCAAGCTCACCGTTTTGACGTCGAGAGCCCGATCGAGGAGACACTTCGCGCCTTTGAAGATCTCATCCGTCAAGGAAAGGTCAATTACATCGGCTTCTCTGAATGGAATGCCAAGCAAATTGGCGCTGCACTGAAGTATCAGAAAGAGAATAACTTTGATCGTTTTGTCTCTAGCCAACCGCAATACTCAATGTTGTGGCGAGTTATCGAGAGTGAAGTAGTTCCACTCTGCGAACGCGAAGGAATCGGCCAGATCGTCTGGTCACCGATGGCTCAAGGAGTGCTCACCGGAAAGTATCTGCCAGGCAAGAAGGCTCCAGCGGGTTCACGTGCACGTCACAAGTCAGGTAATTTCATGACTGGCTGGCTGCGTGAAGAAGTACTTGTTGCAGTGCAGAAGCTCAAGCCCATTGCGGAATCTCTTGATCTCACAATCGGACAGCTCGCACTTGCATGGGCCTTACAGAATCCAAATGTCTCATCCGTCATCATGGGTGCAACAAAAGCTTCCCAGGTGAAAGAGAATGTGAAGGCGAGCGGTGTGAAGCTAGAGCCTGCAGTAATGAAGGCGATTGATCAAGCACTCGGTAACTTGCCAGAGCGTGATCCAGCGAAGAACGAGAGCCCAAACCCTCGTTCGTAACTTCTTAAATAGAATCTCCACGCTTGACTTGTGGTGCAGGTGCGCGCATTCTGCGCATCTGTGTGGAGCGCAGCCAGCCATACATACCAATTCCCTTGAGGGATTCATTAGGGAAGCGCTCTGCCACTAACTTCTTAATCTTGCGACCAACAAAGATCGCTGACGAGAATGAGTAGAGCATCGCTGCATACAAAAAGAGAATGGCGAGCAACTGGATTGCCTTGACGGGAATCGCAGTTAAGACAAGGACCACCATGATGGTCGGTAGGAAATATTCACCGAGTGATCGACGAGAGTCGATGTGGTTGCGAACAAACTTCTTTGCAGGTCCGCGGTCACGAGCAGGTAGTGCGCTCTCTTCTCCGCGCATGAATGCAGCGCGAGCTTCAACGCGACGGCTCTTCTCTAAGGCACGATCGCGTGCCTTGCCCTCTTTACTTGTAGCGGGTGCGATCGAGTTCACCTTGAGGCGAGCCTCGGAATCCTTGCGCTTTGGAGTGGCACGGCCTTTTTTATCATCTGTGTTCTCGCTCATGAGGTTACGGTAGAGCCAGCATTCGCTCTAGCGCAACTCTGGAGAAGGCAGCGATTGTTGGATCCACGCTTATTTGATTGACGATACGCCCAGTAACGAGAGTCTCCATGGCCCAGACCAGGTGTGGCAGGTCGATGCGATTCATGGTGGAGCAATAACAGACGGTCTTATCAAGGAAGAGAATCTCACGATCGGGGTAGGTGCGAGCCAGGCGTTGGACGAGGTTGAGCTCGGTACCAATTGCCCACTTCGAACCAGGCGCTGATCCTTGGATCGTCTTGATAATGAATTCAGTGCTTCCGACAACATCGGCATGTGAGACGACATCGTGCTGACATTCAGGGTGCACCAGAACTTGCACGCCAGGAACTCGCTCTCGTACATCAGCGATATTTTGCAAAGTGAAGCGACCATGAACGGAGCAGTGACCGCGCCACAGAATCACCTTGGCATCGAGTATCTCTTGATCAGTTAAGCCTCCGTTTGGCTTCCATGGATTCCAGAGAACACAATCAGAGAGAGTGAGGCCTAACTTGAGGACCGCGGTATTGCGACCAAGATGCTGATCTGGGAGGAAGAAGATCTTCTCTCCTTGATCAAGTGCCCATCGCATCGCGCGTTCTGCATTAGAGGAGGTGCAGATGGTCCCACCATGTTCACCAGTAAAGGATTTGATTGCTGCCGTGGAGTTCATATATGTCACTGGAATAGTGCGTGAAGCGATTCCAACTCTTTCGAAGACTTGCCATGCCTCATTCACTTGATTGGATGCGGCCATATCAGCCATAGAGCAACCAGCAGCTAGGTCAGGAAGTATTACCCTTTGCCGAGCTGTCGTAAGAACATCTGCGCTCTCTGCCATAAAGTGCACGCCACAGAAGATGACTAACTCTGCTTCGGGATTTGAGGCGGCAGCTTGGGCAAGTTTGAATGAGTCGCCGGTGATATCGGCGAAATCGATGACTTCATCGCGTTGGTAGTGATGGCCCAAGATCATGGCTCGTGAGCCAAGTGCCTTACGGGCAGCTTTTGCTCTGGCAACCAGAGTCGGGTCACTTGCGGCAGGTAGTTCGCCATCGCAGGAGACGCCACGCTCACTACCTAGGTCTCGGCCTCTACCCATTAAGAGCAGATCGGTGAGTGGGGTACTAGCCATATCCCCATCATAAAGGTTGGACGCCTCACGGGCTCTCTTATTTGCAGTTGATAAGACAACAACGAGCCAAAGGCGGTAAAGTTCACTCCATGAGCACAGAGACCACTACCGAGACCACCATCCAGAGCACCGCCACAGGAATCCTCCTGACTGATGTTGCAGCGCAGAAGGTGCAAGCACTTCTTGAGCAAGAAGGTCGTACCGATCTCTCCTTGCGCGTAGCAGTGCAGCCTGGTGGCTGTTCAGGTCTTCGTTACCAACTCTATTTCGATGATCGCGCACTTGATGGCGATTCCATTGCAAGCTTTGGCGATGTCAAAGTTGTAACAGACAAGATGAGCACTCCTTACCTCATGGGAGCCTCCATTGATTTTGTGGATACGATCGAGAAGCAGGGCTTCACAATCGATAATCCCAATGCCCAAGGCTCATGCGCCTGCGGCGATTCATTTAACTAATCGCTCACTCAACACGCCACGAGCACTACCTTTCGTCTATGAAAATTGCGATAGCGGGGTCGATTGGTCGCGACCTGATCATGACCTTCCCTGGGGAATTCACCGACTCTTTCGTGGCAGGTTCCCTCGATAAAGTTTCGCTCTCCTTTCTTGTCGACACCTTAGATATTCGTCGCGGTGGAATTGGTGGGAACATCACTTTCGGTATGGGCGTGCTGGGTCTGAACCCAATCTTGATCGCATCAGTGGGCCATGACTGGGCCGATTACGATGCATGGCTCAAGCGCCATGGTGTGAATACTGAACACGTTCGTATCTCAAAAACTCTCTATACCGCAAGCTACATGGTCACATCTGATCGAACACTGAATCAGATGGCATCTTTCTTTCCTGGTGCAATGAGTGAAGCACGTGAAATCGAGTTAGGGCCAATTGTCGAGAAGGTCGGGGGATTAGACCTCTTAATGATCTCGCCTGATGATCCCGAGGCTATGCTTCGCCACTCTCAAACTGCTCGCACCCTAGGCATCGATATTGCAGCAGATCCATCTCAGCAATTAGCTCGTCTTGATGGCGAAGATATTAAGACTCTCATTACGGGAGCGAAGTACCTTTTCCTCAATGAGTATGAGTTGGCACTCACTCTGCAGAAGACAGGGTGGAGCGACCAAGAACTCTTTGATCAGGTAAAGATTCGCGTCATCACCTTAGGTGAAAATGGTGTTCGCGTAGAAGAACATGGCAAAGAGACGATCGTTGTTGGTTGCGCTGTTGAACGAAACAAAGTTGATCCCACCGGCATTGGTGATGCATTTAGATCTGGCTTCTTATCGGGGTTGTCCTGGGGCTTTGACCATGAGCGTTGTGCCCAGATCGGTTCGATGATGGCAACCTTCTGCCTTGAGGCAGTTGGCCCGCAGGAGTATCGATTTAATGAGGGTGAGTTCATGGCTCGTTTTGCTGAGAGTTATGGCGAGAGTGCAGCTGCGCAAGTGAGAACAAAGATCCAACCAATCCTGATTGGCTAGCGCTTAGACGATTACCTCAAAGGTAATGGCATCTATCTGCCGTACTTTCTTCTCCCGCATTCGTGCCCATGCCTGTAAATCAGGCCACGTCGCTGGATCATCACTGAAGAGGGTAATAAGCGTTCCAGAATGAAGAGCGCTCACCTCCTGCGCCAGATGAATAATAGGCAGAGGGCAACGCGCACCGCGACAGTCAAGGCGGTGCATTATGCCGATCTCAATTCTTCAATCACACTCTTGAGTGCATCCAACATAGATCGAACGCTCTCTTCGGTGGTCTCAGAATGCAAGGTGAGACGTACGTTGCCATGAGTTAAACGACCCATTGCAGCTAAGACATGGCTTGGCTCAAGGTTTGCGCTGGTACAAGCAGAACCTGAATCCAACGAGAACCCGCGCCGCTCCATACGGTCAATGAGTTGTTCTGCATCCACATACAGAAAAGAGAATGAGAGCAAATGAGCTGCAGCATCTTGAGGGGAGGCGATATCAACATCGCCGATGCTCTCGGTGACAAATCTGCGAATCTGTGAGTTAAAGCTCTTGTTTTGCTGCGCCGTTCTCTCGTGCTCTGCAACATGTGCGTCTAGTGCGACAGCACTTGCTATTGCAAGGGCTGGATTAAATCCGCCAGGAACTTTCAACTGATCTAATCGCGGCAATGGATTGTGCCACTGCGACTCTTCGCGCAACGCAAAGATTCCTAGGCCAGCAGGACCTGACCAACTGCGCGAATCCCAGAGCGCGCTATCCCAACGCGAGGGGAGTGCAGTTAGGGGATCTGCGGTGGCATCGATGAAGGTTGTGCCAAGAAAATTTCCGGCATCAGTGGCGTGCGCACCAGTCTCACCATTTATATTTGCAAATGCGAGCAGATCTGCGGTGCTGCCTTCAGGGATGTCAGATCGACCTTCCAGGTCCACGGGGAGGAGCTGTGATTTCATTGTTGTTGCCAGAGCCAGGACTTCATGACGTGAGGTGGCCGGGTAGTAGAAGGTGCCGTGCGATTGTTGCCGGAAGCCCGAGATCCCTAAGTGATAACCAAGGCTGACCTCGCCGAGGAAGTGAATCGTATGAACGGGGGTTTGAAAATGTCTGCCAAAGACCGCCCTGGACTCATCGAGAAGGATCGATAACTCTCGTGAGGGTCGGTGAAGCTTGGTGGGGTCGGCCCACCCCTTATCCATGGCATCGAGTAGGACTTCACGGGCTGCAGGATGCAGGGGAGATTCGCTGGTGAAAGCGCCTGTGACTGAGCCCATAGTTCCAACGCTACCCTCGCCGAGAGCGAAGCGCGAGTTCCCCAGATAAACTTCCCCCATGCCTATGCGCCCTACTCCAGCCAAAAAAGTTGGACTTGCTATCACCCTATCGAGCTTGGTTCTGCTCCTCACCGGCTGCCAGTCAAAGAATATTTCAGGTCTTGGTTTTGATAAAGGGCTCTCTAGCGTCAACAACACAACGTTGCCGCTATGGCAAGGCGCTTGGATCGCTGCTGGCGTTGTAGGTGTGCTGACTGCTCTCGCACTCTTCTACCCAGTGATCTTCAACCGCCGAAAGAATGAGGAGTTGCCACGCCAGTTCCGACACAATAATAAGGTTGAGATCTCTCTTACTGCGATTGCCTTCATCATCGTTCTCGTGCTCTTTGGCTATACCGCTCGCGCTGAGACAACAATTACTAAAGTCGATACCGCCGCTAGCGCTCCACATAACATTACGGTCAATGCGATTCAGTGGTCATGGCAGTTCATCTACGCCGATGCAGGAACTGGACCAGCTCAAACTGTTACAGGAACTCCAGCTCAGCCACCCACCCTTGTCGTTCCGCTCGGGGAGAAGGTCCTCTACACGATTACATCAAACGATGTCGATCACGGCTTCTGGATTCCCGCCTTCATGATTCAAATTCAAGCACTACCCCATGTTGTGAACCATCTTGAGTTCAGTGCCGAAAAGCTTGGGACCTTCCCGGGTCGATGCAACATCCTCTGCGGTCGCAACCACTCCCAGATGCTCTTCAGTGTAAAGGTTGTTACACCGGCTGATTATCAAGCGTATCTATCAACACTGAAGGCGGCGTAACCATGACAACGTATGCAGAGCGCACTATTCCTGTTGGGCAGACTACTACAGGCATGAAACCAACTAAGGTGTCAAAGGGTCGCCTCTTCGTCAAGTGGATTACCTCAACTGACCATAAGACAATCGGTTATCTATATCTGATCACTTCCTTCACATGGTTCCTAGTCGCTGGCGTTCTTGCCTTGCTCCTTCGCGCAGAGTTAGCCCGCCC
>CAIJKC010000051.1 GCA_903821145.1 uncultured Actinomycetes bacterium
ATGAAGGTCGCCAAGGAACTTCTTGAGAAGTCAAAGGCTGCTCGCACCATTCTTGAAATTGAAATTGGCGTTGTTGGTGGCGAAGAAGATGGCATCGAGGCAAAGCACGATGCCAAGCTCTACTCCACACCAGAAGATGCACTCCTTACCCTCGAAACCTTGGGCAATGATGCAAATGCTCGCTACATGGTTGCTGCCACATTCGGTAACGTCCACGGTGTTTACAAGCCAGGAAACGTTGTCCTTCAGCCAAAGATCTTGCGCACCCTGCAGGATGCAGTTGCTGCAAAGCTTGGACTTCCTGCTGGCGCTAAGCCAATGGACCTCGTATTCCATGGTGGTTCTGGTTCACTACTTTCAGAGATCCGTGAATCACTCGATTATGGCGTAATTAAGATGAATATCGATACTGATACTCAATATGCATTCACTCGCCCAGTTGTTGAACACATGTTCAAGAACTACGACGGTGTTCTCAAGATTGATGGTGAAGTCGGTAATAAGAAGGCCTACGATCCACGTGCATGGGGCAAGGCTGCTGAGGCCGGTATCGCTGCTCGTGTTGGCGTTGCCTGCGAAGACCTTCGCTCAACTGGCACCACCCTTTCGAAGTAATACGCGACCATGCCAGCATTAGTGCTCGTCGGAGCCCAGTGGGGCGATGAAGGTAAAGGTAAGGCGACCGATCTTCTTGGCGACCAAGTTGATTATGTTGTGCGCTATCAAGGCGGAAATAACGCCGGCCACACCGTAGTTATTGGTGATCAGAAGTATGCCCTTCACCTCCTTCCTTCTGGCATCTTGAGCCCGAATGTTGTACCGGTGATTGGCAATGGCGTCGTGATTGATCCATCTGTTCTCCTGGAGGAGATCAAGGGTCTGAACGAACGTGGGATCGATACATCGAAGTTAAAGATCTCGACGAACGCTCATCTCATCACGCCGTATCACCGCACCATCGATAAAGTTTCAGAGCGCTTCTTAGGCAATAACAAGATCGGTACTACTGGTCGCGGAATCGGACCTGCTTACGCAGATAAGATCAATCGCATCGGTATCCGAGTCCAAGATCTCTTCGATCCGTCAATTCTCGAACAGAAGATCTCTGGCGCATTGCGCGATAAGAATCAGGTATTGATCAAGGTATTTAATCGCAAGGGTATTGATGTGAAAGATGTCCTCGAGGAGTACCTTGGTTATGCCGAGATCTTGCGCCCTTATGTCACTGATACTGTCTTGCTTCTCGATAATGCCCTTAAAGCCAATAAAGTCGTACTTCTTGAAGGCTCTCAAGGAACTCTGCTCGACGTTGACCACGGTACTTACCCATTTGTTACCTCATCGAACCCAACAGCTGGTGGCGCATCCACTGGTTCGGGTATCGGACCTACCAAGATCACTCGCTCAATCGGTATCTTGAAGGCCTACACAACACGCGTTGGCTCAGGTCCATTCCCAACGGAGCTCTTTGATGCTGATGGAGAAGCGCTGCGAGCAATTGGTGGCGAGGTTGGTGTCACAACTGGTCGCAATCGTCGTTGTGGTTGGTTTGATGCGCCTATCGCTCGTTACGCGGTTCGTGTGAACGGATTGACTGATTTCTTCTTAACTAAGCTCGATGTCCTCAGCACTTGGGAGAAGATCCCAGTCTGTGTTGCATATGAGATTGATGGCGTGCGCGTCGAAGAACTTCCTGCATCGCAATCTGACTTCCATCATGCCAAGCCAATCTATGAGCACCTTCCTGGCTGGATGTGCGATATCTCTGCTGCACGAACACTTGAGGATCTGCCAGAGAATGCTCGCGCCTATGTGAAGTTCTTGGAAGATATCTCTGGCGCACCAATGTCAGCAATTGGTGTTGGCCCAGGCCGGGATCAGACCATCTCAGTACGGTCGCTCATTTGAAGGTTCTGCTGATTGGTTCGGGCGGGCGTGAACATGCACTTGCTGCGGCACTAAAAAGAGATCCTTCATTAGAAGAGCTCCACGTAGCTCCAGGTAACCCTGGAATATCCGAGATTGCTATCTGTCATTCGACTAATACCGATGACAATGCTGCCGTCATCGCCCTCGCTGAATCACTCACCATCGATCTTGTTGTCATAGGTCCTGAAAAGCCTTTAGTACAAGGCTTAGCTGATGATCTACGGAAAGCCGGTTTTGCTGTCTTTGGGCCATCACAAGCTGCTGCACAGATCGAAGGATCTAAGGATTTTGCGAAGGGTGTAATGCGCGATGCCGGTGTTCCAACGGCGCGAAGCTTTACCTGCATCAATCAGGGTGACATTGAGAAGGCGCTCGATACCTTCGGGGCTCCTTACGTTGTGAAGCATGACGGTCTTGCCGCAGGCAAGGGCGTTGTTGTTACCGATGATCGCGCTGCAGCTCTCGAGCATGCACTTCTAAGTCCTCGTGTTGTGATCGAAGAGTTTCTTGATGGCCCAGAAGTTTCACTCTTTGGAATCTCTGACGGTAAGAACATTCTTGCTATGCAGCCAGCGCAAGATTTCAAACGTGCCTTTGATGGTGACCTTGGACCAAACACTGGTGGAATGGGTGCTTACTCACCACTTCCTTGGGCCCACGATGACATCATGGAAGAAACTCTTGAACAAGTTCTCAAACCTACGATTGCTGAGATGGCTGCGCGCGGCACACCCTTCGTTGGACTTCTCTATGCCGGTTTAGCACTGACACATAAAGGAACTCGTGTCATCGAGTTCAATGCCCGCTTTGGTGATCCAGAGACACAGGTTCTCCTGCCACGCCTGACAACACCACTTGCACAATTATTGTTAAAGGCAGCAACGCGAGGACTCAAAGATCATCCACCATTGACCTGGTCTGAAGAATCAGCAGTGACGGTTGTCTTGGCATCAGAGGGGTATCCAGCTGCGCCACAGATTGGTGAGCCGATCATGGGGCTCAATCCTGTAACGGGCTCAGATATATTCCATGCCGGAACGACCCTTGATGGATCTCTCCTAAAGTCATCGGGCGGTCGAGTCCTAGCGGTGACAGGTTTGGGCGCTGATCTCACCGAGGCTCGGGATAAGGCCTATCGCGTCATCTCTGGAATCACTCTCCATGGCAGCCACTACCGCAGTGATATCGCCTTAAATGCCTCAATTGCCGAAAAAGGCAACTAAGAGTTAAAGATAGGATTAGCCCATGAGCCTGCTCGCTGACCGTTATGCATCGGCAGCGATGCGTGCGATCTTCAGCCCGGAAGAGAAGATCATGGCAGAGCGCAAGCTCTGGATTGCAGTGATGAAGGCCCAATCACACCTTGGCCACACTATCGATCCATCAGTGATCGCAGCCTATGAAGCCGTCCTCACACAAGTGGATCTCGCATCCATTGATGCACGTGAGCGAGTAACACGCCACGATGTGAAGGCTCGCATCGAAGAGTTCAACGCCCTCGCAGGCCATGAAGCAATTCACGCAGGCATGACATCGCGTGATCTGACGGAAAATATTGAAGCGATGCAGGTTCGCGATGGTTTACTTCTTGTTCGCGATCGCGTCGTTGCAGCCCTCGCACTTCTTGGTACTCGTGCAACAGAATATATTGATCAACCAATCGCGGGTCGCTCTCACAATGTTCCTGCTCAAGTGACAACGCTTGGTAAGCGATTTGCATCAGCGGCCGAAGAACTCCTCTTTGCTTATGAGCGTCTGGATAATTTAATCTCCCGCTATCCAATCCGGGGTATCAAGGGTCCAGTTGGCACTGCTCAAGACTCTGTCGATCTTCTTGGATCAGCAGATGCCCATTCACAGCTTGAGAATGAAGTTGCGGCCTACCTTGGATTTAGCCGTGTACTTGATTCCACTGGTCAGATCTACCCGCGCTCCTTTGATTTTGATGTTGTCACAACACTTGTTCAGATTGCAGCAGCCCCATCTTCTCTTGCTACATCGATTCGCTTGATGGCTGGCGCAGAGCTTGTCACTGAAGGATTTAAGGCTGGCCAAGTTGGATCATCAGCGATGCCACACAAGATGAATACTCGATCATGTGAGCGGGTAAATGGTTTGGCAGTCGTCCTTCGTGGTTATTCATCGATGGTCGGGGAGATGGCTGGCGATCAATGGAATGAAGGCGATGTCTCATGCAGCGTAGTTCGCCGCGTGGCCTTACCAGATGCGTTTTACGCTATCGATGGCCTCATCGAAACCTTCCTCACAGTTCTACAGGAGTTCGGCGCCTTCCCTGATGTGATCGCGGCAGAACTCACTCGCTACCTTCCATTCCTGGCTACAACAAAGATCTTGATGGCCTCCGTCAAGGCAGGCGTTGGCCGCGAAGAGGCCCATGAAACTATTAAAGAACATGCAGTAGCAGCCGCTCTCGGTATTCGAGCTGGCAAGCCGAATACGATGATCGACGCGATCGCAGCTGATTCACGCATTCCACTCAATAAATCTGAACTTGAATACCTCTTGCAGACACCACTTGAGTTCACAGGTGATGCCCATGCTCAAACCCTGCGAGTTGTGAGTCGCATTGACGCGATCACTTCCGCACACGCTGCCGCGGCGCAGTACCGACCAGGTTCTATTCGCTAATGCTAGAGATTGCAGGTTGGAATCACCTGCGTTCTGGCAAGGTACGAGACCTCTACACAAACGACTCAGGTCACTTATTGCTTGTGGCATCTGATCGCATCTCCGCTTTTGATTTCATTCTTCCTACTGAAATTCCTAGTAAAGGTGTTCTCCTCACCCAGCTCTCACTCTTCTGGTTCGACTTCTTGAAAGACATTGTCCCAAACCACATCATCTCCACTGACGTTCCCGAAAACGTTGCAGGTCGTGCTGTCATTGTGAAGCCATTGAGAATGTTTGCCATCGAGTGTGTTGCTCGCGGTTACATCACCGGCAGCGGATGGGTTGAATACCAGAAGAGCCAATCAATTTGTGGAATTCTCCTTCCTGAGGGTTTGAAGGATGGCGATAAGTTGCCAGAACCAATCTTCACGCCAGCAACAAAGGCGGAGATGGGCGATCACGATGAGAACATCGATTTCATTCAGGCTACCGAAATTGTGGGTTATGCAGCAGCAGAACGCCTTCGTGAGCTCACTTTGGCCCTGTATACCCGTGCCCATGACTACGCCGCCACACGCGGAATCATTCTCGCCGATACCAAGTTCGAGTTCGGTATCGATGAAGAGGGTAATATCTGCTTAGGCGATGAGGCCTTAACTCCAGACTCATCGCGATTCTGGTCCACCGAGTCACGATCATCCTTTGATAAACAATATGTCCGAGATTGGTTACTGAACTCTGGGTGGGACCGCGAGAGCACACCACCTGCATTACCTGATGATGTTGTTGCAAAGACGCAAGAGCGTTACAACTCAGCTTTTACGCTGCTCACTGGAAGGAAGCTGTAATGGGGAAGATCATCGTCGAAGTAATGTTGAAGCCAGAAATCTTGGACCCTCAGGGACAAGCAGTCGGCAATGCGCTCCCACGTCTTGGCTTTACCTTTGCCCAATCAGTGCGTCAAGGTAAGCGCTTTGAGATCGAAGTAGCAGGCGAACCAACTCAGGCGATGCTCGCTGATGTTGAGAAAGCTGCTGAGGAGTTCCTCGCAAACACTGTTATTGAAACTTTTGTTGTAAAGGTTGAAAAGTAATGCGGGTTGGAGTCGTCACCTTTCCCGGAACTCTTGATGATCGCGACGCTGCTCGTGCGGTCGAATATGCCGGCGCTGAAGCAGTCTCGCTCTGGCATGGCTCAGATGATCTCAAGCATGTTGATGCAGTAGTTCTGCCCGGTGGATTCTCCTACGGCGATTACCTTCGCTGCGGCGCGATTTCAGCAAAGGCCCCGATCATGAAGTCGATCATCATCGCTGCCGAGCATGGCTTTCCAGTTCTTGGAATTTGTAATGGTTTCCAGGTATTAGCTGAAGCGCACCTGTTGCCAGGAGCCCTGACACGTAATGCCGATATGCACTTTCTCTGCACAGATCAGACCTTAAAGATCGAGAATAATAAAACCCTATGGACTAATGGCTTTAGCGTTGGCCAGGAGATTCTCATTCCAATGAAGAATGCTGAAGGAAATTTCAACTGTGACGATGCAACGCTTAATGAACTTGAATCAGAGGGACGTGTCATTGCTCGCTATGTTGGCGTGAATCCCAATGGATCCCGTGCCGGTATTGCAGGAATTACCAATAAGCGTGGCAATGTCGTCGGCTTGATGCCTCACCCAGAACATGCGATCGATCTTCTTACCGGGCCAAGCAAAGATGGCCTCACCTTCTTTACCTCCGTCTTACATGCGATGGTGAAGTAATGGCACTCGATACCGTTACCAACGCCGAAGCAACACCAGAGTTTGTTCTTCCATTCGAGCAACTGGGTCTCAAAGCTGATGAGTATGAGAAGATCAAAACAATTCTTGGTCGCAGACCAACGGGATCTGAACTAGCAATGTATTCGGTGATGTGGTCTGAGCATTGCTCCTACAAATCTTCTAAAGTTCACCTCAAACAATTCGGCGAGAAGGCTCCTGCCTCTGATGCTCTTCTCGTGGGTATTGGTGAGAACGCAGGCGTGGTTGATATTGGGCAGGGTTACGCCGTTACCTTTAAAGCTGAATCCCATAATCACCCATCCTTTGTTGAGCCATATCAAGGTGCGGCAACCGGTATCGGTGGAATCGTTCGCGACATCTTGACCATGGGCGCTCGACCAATCGCCGTGATGGACCCACTGCGCTTTGGCGCAGCGGATGCTCCAGATACTCGCCGAGTATTACCTGGCGTTGTCGCCGGTATCGGTGGGTACGGTAACTGTTTAGGCCTGCCAAATATTGGCGGCGAGATTGTCTTTGATGCCACATACGCTGGAAACCCATTGGTTAATGCACTGTGCGTGGGTGTTATGCGCCATGAAGATATTAAGTTGGCCCAGGCTCACGGTGCTGGCAACCTCGTTGTGCTCTTTGGAGCTAAGACGGGCGGTGATGGCATTGGTGGCGCATCCATCCTTGCATCAGAGACCTTCAATACATCAAAGCCAACAAAGCGTCCGGCAGTGCAGGTCGGTGACCCATTTGCAGAGAAGGTTTTGATCGAATGTTCACTGGAGATCTTTGCGGAAGATCTCGTCGTGGGTATCCAAGATCTTGGCGCAGCTGGTATTTCATGCGCAACATCAGAGCTGGCATCAGCCGGTACTGGTGGTATGAACGTCCAGCTGGAGAAAGTTCCACTTCGTGATCCATCGCTCTCTCCTGAAGAGATCTTGATGTCAGAATCACAAGAGCGTATGTGTGCAATCATCGAGCCAAGTAAGTTGGCACGCTTTATGGCGATCTGCCGTAAGTGGGATGTCACAGCAACTGTTATTGGTGAAGTCACATCAGGTGAGCGCCTGCATATCACTTTCAATGGCGAGCTCATCGTCGATGTTCCACCACGAACTGTTGCGCACGATGGACCCGTACTCACTCGACCAATGGCACGTCCTGACTACCTTGATGCTCTTAAGCCTGTGTCACTTGATCCAGTCGAGAGTCCAGAAGAGATCAAGGCTGCCATTCTCAGACTTATGGCTGCACCAAACATTGCCGATAAGTCCTGGGTCACTAAGCAGTACGACAAGTATGTGCAGGGCAATTCGATTCTGGCTCAACCTGAAGATTCGGGAATGATTCGTATCGATGAGCAGACCCATTTGGGTGTTGCTATCTCCACCGATGCCTGTGCTCGTTGGAGCTACCTTGACCCTTACAACGGCGTAAAGCTTGCCCTTCTTGAGTCCTGCCGCAATATCGCCACGACAGGTGCCAAACCATTGGCTATTACTAACTGTTTGAACTTTGGCTCCCCTGAAGATCCAGGCGTGATGTGGACATTTGCAGAGACGGTTCGCGGCCTGGCCGATATCTGCCTGGAGATGGGACTTCCTGTTACTGGTGGAAACGTCTCCTTCTATAACCAGACTGGAAAGGTAGCGATTTTGCCAACACCAGTTGTTGGTGTCCTCGGTGTTATTCAAGATGTTCGCACTCGTACATC
>CAIJKC010000052.1 GCA_903821145.1 uncultured Actinomycetes bacterium
CAACCACGCCCTGACCGAGAAGCTTTTGACGGGCAGTCAGCCCCAGAGATCGTTGCTTAACAATTTTGCGCCAATCATCGAGGAACCCGACTAGCCCAAGGCCTGCTACTAGCGCAAGAACGAGAAGGGCAGAGGTGCTGATATCTGAACCGGCTAGCAGATGTGAGAAGAAGTATGCGATAACAACCGATGCGATGATGACCAATCCACCCATCGTTGGTGTTCCACGCTTTACCTGATGTGCAGTTGGTCCATCACTGCGAATCTGCTGACCGTAGCCGCGCTTTGCAAGTATGCGGATAAATAGTGGTGTGAGAAACATCGAGAGGAAGAGGCCAGAGGCGCCGGCATAGAGGACTCCCTTCATGCCTGCTCCCCCGTATCTCTCAAAGTTATTAACTCCAACAACTGCTGGGATAGTTTATCGAGTCCTTCAGCGCGTGATGCTTTCACGAGCAGGCTATCTCCGGCTTGAATATTCATGGCGATCTCCATCGCTGCCTGACTATCTGGGCATTCATGAATCGTGAGCTCCTCACAGGTGACGGTATAGAGATCTGTTCCGACCGCCACAAGGTGATCTATCCCCAATCGATCCGCAAGTCTGCCAATCTCCTGATGAGATTCACGTTCTAACCCGCCGAGCTCATGCATCTTCCCTAGGAATGCCCACGAGGAACCACCACGTTCTTGGGCGAAGAGAGCCAAGGTGCGAAGTGCTGCGGCCATACTTTCGGGGTTGGCGTTGTAGGAATCGTTAATGAGGATGTAGTCACCCACATCATGAAGTTCCATACGCCACTTGCTTGTGCTCTCAGCCGTAGAAAGTGTGGCTGCAATCGTTTCAATGGGAACGTGAAGAGCAGTTGAAATTGCGGCAGCGGCAAGGGCATTAGCGACTTGATGAGCACCAAGCAGTCGCAGGCTGACAGCAGCCCGGCCTGAAGTGGTCACTAAATCAAAGTGAGCGCGTCCTTCACGAATCTCAACATCAGCAGCTCGAACTTTGCACAGTGACTTCTCTCCAAAAATCACACGTGAGAGATCAGATCGTGACTGCCCCATCAGTGGGGTGTATTCGTCGTAGGCACCAAGAACCGCAGTAGCCCCCGATGGCAATGAATCGATGAGTTCACCCTTTGTTTGCGCAATCATCTCTCGGCTTCCAAATTCTCCAAGGTGAGCATTACCGACGACCAGGACCGCTCCAATTGTTGGCTGCGCAATCTCACAGAGGGCTGCAATATCGCCCTTATGACGGGCACCCATTTCTAGGATGCAGAATTTTGTCTTATCAGTACAACGCAGGATCGTGAGCGGTACTCCGATTTCGTTATTGAATGAGCCGGCCGGAACCACCGTCTCCCCTTGCGTCATCAAGATATGACCCAGCAACTCTTTTGTTGTGGTCTTTCCCTGTGATCCGGTGATGCCAATAAATACGCAATCAGATGATTTCGCTCGTGCTAACTGAGCAAGTGCTTGGAGGGCGATGAGCGCATCCGTTACGACTAGACAAGGGCCATTGATCTCACGGGTGGTAATGGCAAACCTCGCTCCTGCAGCAAGTGCAGCTTCAGCGAAATCATTTCCATCTGAGTGTTCACCAGGGAGTGCGACGAAGAAGCAATCTCCTGTGGCATCGCGTGAATCAATGACTGGATATTGCGTGATGGTGGATTGAGGTTCAAGGCCAATCATTCGTGCACCAAGTGCATCAGCAATCTCTTTGATTGTTAAGGCGATCATGAGAGCCTCTCAATCGCTCGAGCAAGTTCCACGCGATCCTCAAAGGGATGCTTAATTCCTTGAATCTCTTGGCCCATCTCATGGCCCTTACCTAAAATAATCACGGTATCTCCTGCTTGCGCCTCACTCACTGCAATCGCAATGGCTCCCCGGCGATCTACCTCAGCCACAATCTTCTCACTTGGCTCCTTGCCATTGAGCATGGCTGCAAGGATTACATCTGGGCTTTCACTTCGTGGGTTATCACTTGTGAAGATTGCCAGGTCACTTCCTGCAACGAGTGCATCCCCCATAAGTGGGCGCTTTGTGGCATCGCGATCTCCACCGCATCCAAGGACAGCAATCACTCGACCAGATGTAATTTCTTTCACGGCGCCGAGCACACGTGATACGGCATCTGGAGTATGAGCAAAGTCCACTAGAGCTAGGAAATTCTGCCCAATCGAAACAGTCTCGAGTCGTCCGGGTGCACCGACTAATTTCACAAGGTCACGACCGATGGCAAGGTGGTCTAATCCGGTAGAAACTCCAAGGGCGACAGCAAGCAGTGTGTTATCAAGATTGTGTAGTCCAACGAGTGGGACAGTCCCCTCGATCAGAATGCCGCCTACTCCTCGGATAGCAACTTCATAGCCACCCTTGATCTGATGAATAGATGTGTAATGCCAATCAGCTTTGTGATTCTCACGGGAGAGGCTCTCTGTAGGAATTTCAGCGCTTTCATAGATGCGCTGACCCCAGGGATCATCAATAGTCACAAGTGCTCGGTTGGCATACTCCTGAGTGAAGAGTGAGCGCTTTGCAGCGAAGTAGTTCTCCATCGATCCATGGAAATCCAAGTGATCTTGGGTCAGATTAGTGAATGCTACAAGTTCAAAGTGCGAGCCGAGCATTCGCTTATGTGAAAGGGCGTGGCTGCTCACCTCCATCACGGCATGGCTCAGAGAACGCTCGCGCATTGACGCGGCTATAGCCTGAAGTTCTGTACCTTCTGGGGTCGTGAAGCTTGCTGAGTAGAAATCGCTACCGACTGAAATACCCACAGTACCGATCATGCCGACTTCACGTTGTTGCATCTGCCAGAGTTGGTTCAGAAGTGAGGCAGTTGTCGTCTTGCCATTTGTCCCAGTAATGCCAACGCTCATCATCGCCGAGAATGGACGGTCATAGAACCAGGATGCAATATCTGCTGCAATGGAACGTGGATCGGGATGAATGATGACCGGCAATGTAGTGCCGACAAGGTTTGCACCTTCAGGATCAGTAAGTACCGCCACCGCACCTTTTGCCAGAATCTCACCGATGAAAGATGCGCCATGCACCTTGCTCCCAGGAAGAGCGATGAAGAGATCACCTGCTTCGAGGTATTGGGTGTTGCTTGTTAATCCGGAGAAATCGCCAGCAAGAGTGCAGTCAACCGAGAGAAACCGTCCGAGTTCAGTGAAAGATTTGCTGTGGCTATTAATGGGTCGCATTGGCCACCTGCAACGCTGCTTGAGTGAGTGGGTAGTGAATTGTCGATGGCGCTGTTGGCGCGATGTGTTTGGACTGTAAGACAAAACTCATCACTTTCTTGAAAACCGGAGCTGCAACCGTTCCTCCAAAGTGCTGACCCTTGGGATCTTGAACAACAACACTGACCACGTAGCGAGGAACATCTGCAGGTGCAAAACCAATAAAGGATGCGGTGTAACCGCTGTATCCCCCAGTGCCATTTGCTCTCATCGCTGTGCCAGTCTTACCAGCTACGCGATAGCCAGGGATCGCAGCTTCGGGTGCTGTGCCATCCGGTCCCACAACGCTCTCCATCATCAGTCGCATCTGCGTTGCCGTGGCAGCGCTAACCACCCTCGTTGTTGATGACGGTTTTGACGCTGTGAAATTTCCGCTTGGATCAAAGTAGCCAGCCACTACATTCGGCGTTACTCGCACGCCATCGTTGGCAATCGTTGCAAAGACACTTGTCGCCTGGAGAGCCGTGAGCGAATAGCCCTGACCAAAGGCGATCGTTGGAGCTGAGGTCGCTGACCAGGTCGACACAGGGTGAAGAATTCCCTGCGTCTCACCTGGTAAGTGCGAACCTGTCAGTTGCCCAATTCCAAACTTCTGCAAGTAAGAGAAAAGTGTGTCGTTGCTCATCATTGCACCGACTTGAATCGCCCCGGTATTACTCGACTCAGCAAGTGCTCCGGTTGTGGTCATGATCTGAGTAGGGTGGGCCTGATGGTCGTGAAAGGTGGTACCCCCAACTTTGAGCCCATAGGGGATGGTCAGCAAAGTTGTCGGAGTGATCTTTCCTTCCTCCATGGCTGCGGAATAGGTAATAATCTTTCCGACCGAGCCAGGCTCATAAGCATCTGTGACCGCTGGATTACGTAGAACCGAGAGATCAGTGATTGATTTCGTCGGATCAAATGTTGGTGCTGACGCCTGTGCGAGAATTTGTCCAGTCTTTGGATCCATTACAACGACTGTTCCTGAAAGTGCATGTGCCTGCTTCACAGCTGCAGAGATGGCATCTTGAGCAACCCATTGAATATCTCGATCAATCGTGAGTTGGACACCCGTTCCAGGCTTCGCTTCTGTAAGAACTTCTTTTGAACCTGGGATCACAGTTCCTGCGCCATTTGCAAAGAGGTAGCGTCCGTTCACTCCTGTAAGAGTTGAATCTAAACTCTCTTCAATGCCGCCGGCTCCAACACCAGCATCGTTGATCTTTCCAATCAGGGATGCTGCAAGGGCTCCTGTTGGATAGTCGCGTACGTACGAGCGCTCTGAGTAGAAGCCGAGCATGCGATTTGCTAACCCCCCGGGCTGCTTGATGACTTGAGTGTTGTAGTCATTCAGAGCCTGGTTTACCGAGTTCCACACCGCTGGCTCCACTTGCTTGGCGATGATTTGGTAGCGCTTTGTTCCACTGAGCAAGGGAAGGAGCTCACTGGTTGTCATCGATAGATAGGGAGCCACAAGAGCAGCTGTTTTTGCAGGATCGGAGATTTGCACCTGATCCACCACGATATTGATCGCAGCAACGCTGCGGGCAAGCTCTACGCCATTGATATCTGTGATAGTTCCACGTGGTGCCAGCAAGACCGAGGAGTTCAAGAGTTCGGAGTTTGCCCGAGCGGTATATCCCCCAGCCTGGACTGCTTGAACATCGATGAGCCGTAGACCAAAGAGGAGAAAGACGCCTGCAGCGATACTCACCAACTGCATGATGCGCTTGGTGGTGAGCTGTGTTTCACTCATTTCTGGGTGCCGCTCAATTCGATAAATGCAGGTGTTGCATTGGCGACCATACCAAGCTTCTTCGCGGAAGCTGAGAGTGAGACAGGTGAGCTCTTGATTGCAGCCGCTCTTAAAATTGCATCACGCTGATCGTTAACGGTGTTCATTTGGTGCTTAAGTCGCTGAAGAACGAAGGCATCTTGATTGAGCGAAGTATTGATAACAAGGAGTGCAATGAGACTGGCCATAAAGATTCCAGCCAACACGGTCATGAATGCACGAATTTGGATCTCTTCGCCGGCTTCAACGCGAAGTTCAGGTACCAAACGCAGAACAACACGGGTCGATCCTTTGATGACTGCAGCGCGAGAGCGTGCGATCGTCGGTGCGATCGGTGCAAAGAGTGCGATAGCCATTATGCAGCCAACCTTTCGACTGCTCGTAATCTCATTGACTGAGCTCGTGAATTATCAATCATCTCTTCATTGCTAGCAGATTCACTTCCTGCAATGAGTAGGCGATATTTTGCGGCTGAATTAGGAAGATCAATCGGTAAGCCAAGAGGTGTTCCAGATTTACACACTGTGGCAATCGCAGATTTCACAATCTTGTCTTCAAGAGATTGATAAGACATGACGACTAGACGACCAGAGATGGTGAGTACGGAGAGGGCTGCAGGAATTGCCCTAGTGAGGATTTCTAATTCTTGATTGACTTCGATACGAAGTGCTTGGAATGTGCGCTTTGCTGGGTTTCCGCCGGTACGACGAGCTGGCGCTGGAATACTCTCTTTCACGATATCGGCAAGCACCTTTGTACTATTGAGAGTGCCAGCGGTGCGAGCATCAATAATGCGATCGACAATGCGTGGCGCGAACTTTTCATCACCAAAGTTGCGAAGAATGCGGATCAGCGTGTTCCGGTCATATGTCATCAATACTTCATAGGCGGATATGCCTTGTGATTGATCCATACGCATATCGAGAGGTGCATCCTGGGAGTAGGCAAAACCGCGGTCTGCAACATCGAGCTGCATCGAAGAAACTCCGAGATCAAAAAGAATGCCATCAACAGCTTCGATATTGAGTGAGGCTAAGACTTCAGCAATCTCGCTGTATACGGCATGAACGATAATGATGCGAGAGCCAAATTGTGCAGTACGGGTACGAGCAATTTCGATTGCAGCAAGATCACGATCAAGACCAATCACCGTGAGTTCTGGATAACGAGAGAGTAATTCACTTGTATGCCCAGCAAGACCAAGGGTCGCATCAATGACATAAGCACTCTTCTTCTCAGCGATTGCTCTTTCGATTGCAGGAGCAAGCAGTGCGATACAGCGATCGAGTGCGACTGGTACGTGTTGCATCTGCTTCCCCTTTCTCTAAGTCGTGCTCTTGCTCACTTCTTAAAGCGCCCCCGCGCTCCCCTTTCTGTACTTAGGTCACCGCCGACCGACGGATCTTGGGGGATATCGGCGCCGGGGAAGAGGCGTCGATAACTGAAGATCGGCAGTGGCCTAAATAAAGATTTAGAAGAGTCCTGGGAGCACCTCCGTTGACACATCTGCAAAACCCTTCTCGCGATCTGCGAGGTAGGTACTCCATGCAGTGGCATCCCAAATTTCTAATCGGGTATTTGCGCCGATAACGACGCAGTCTTTTTCAAGGCCGGCATAGGTTCGTAAGCCGCCAGGAATAGTTACGCGTCCTTGTTTATCTGGAGTCTCATCATGGGCTCCAGCGAACATGACGCGCATGTAATCGCGCGCCGCCTTCTCGGTGACGGGTGCTTGACGAAGGCGGTCGGTGATTGCGGAAAATTCTTTTGCAGGAAAGACATAGAGGCAGCGCTCTTGGCCCTTGGTAATGACCAGGCCTTTAGCGAGCTCTTCACGGAATCTGGCGGGCAAGATAATGCGCCCTTTTTCATCGAGTTTAGGTTCGTGGGTGCCGAGAAACATCGTGCCCACCTCCCCTTTATGCCCGTTTCGTTCCTACGAGCTCTTGCTTTTACGCTTAAATCCCCCGATTTAAGGTCGTGGCACCACTTTACTCCACTTTTCTCCATTTTCAACCATCTTTGACCACTTTCTTTCCCTTTTACCCCCATCTGCCCCACCAGCCAAAGCTTCGCAATCCGGGCACCCCCAAGGGCTAGAGTTCGCCAAATGAGCACAATTGGTCCCGCTGCAGGCGGTAAAGAGCCTTTGATCATCGCCCGGGGCCTTCGCAAGGAGTACGGGGATTTCACCGCCGTCGATGGCATCGATTTTCAGGTCAACCGTGGAGACTCCTTCGGCTTCCTTGGGCCAAATGGCGCGGGGAAATCGACAACGATGCGCATCATCGCCGCCACACTCACCCGCTCTGGCGGAGATATCACTATCTTGGGTAAAGACCCAGAAGTTCGTGGCCCTGAAATTCGTGCCCACCTTGGTGTTGTCCCTCAACAAGATAATTTAGATAACTCGCTGACCGTGGAAGACAATTTGTATGTCTACGGTCGCTACTTCGGGTTATCGAAGAAATTTATTCACGGAAAAATCGAAGAGCTCCTGGCATTTGCGCAGTTAGAAGAGAAACGCGGCGTCAAAGTTGAAGCGCTCTCGGGAGGAATGAAGCGACGCCTAACAATTGCACGCGCTCTCGTCAGTGAACCAGAAATTCTCATGCTCGATGAACCAACGACAGGACTTGATCCGCAAGCACGTCACATTTTGTGGGATCGTCTCTTCCGTTTGAAAGAGCAAGGCGTCACTCTCTTAATCACCACCCATTACATGGATGAGGCCGAGCAACTCTGTGATCGCCTCATGGTGATGGATAAGGGTCGCATCATGGCCGAAGACTCCCCTGCCAATCTCATTAAAACCTATTCCACGAAAGAAGTTCTTGAGGTTCGATTCGGTTCAGATCGCAACGCCCAATTCGCCGATCAACTTCGTTCAATGTGTGATCGGATTGAAGTACTTCCTGATCGCGTCTTGATGTACTCAGATGATTGTGAAACTTTGCTTCATAACGTTGTAAGTAAAGGTATGCAGCCCACCACTTCACTTGTACGACGTAGCTCACTTGAAGATGTCTTCTTGCGCCTTACCGGACGCTCGTTGGTTGAATAATGGCTATCTCTGATCTCACTCGCCGTGGTTCACTACAGATCATTGATGTAGCAAAAATACTTCGCAATGGATCTCTCTACGTTGCAGAGGCACGCATTCGTAACCTCCTTCAATGGAAGTGGTCGATCGTCGGTGAAGCTGTTGCCAACCCTATGTTCTACCTGCTCTCAATCGGCATAGGTATCGGAAAGATCGTCAATTCTCATCAATCAGTTGGTGTCGATGGCGTGAAATACCTGACTTTCTTAGCTCCCGCACTCCTAGCTGCAACTTGCATCCAAGGCGCCGTCGGTGAGGCAACACACCCTGTTCTTGAAGGCTTCAAGTGGCAGAAGGGTTTCTTTGCCATGAATGCCACACCGATCACCGGAAAACAGATTGCAAATGGTGTTCTTCTGGCGGCGATGACACGTGTGACCTTTGGTTGCGTCGTCTACTTCTCTGCCCTCTATCTCTTTGGCGCCGTCCATGGCCTGCACTCACTGTGGTTGATCCCGTTAACTCTCTTTGCTGCCAACTCCTTTGCAGTATTGATGATGGGCATCTGTGCTGCAATCAAAAATGATGATCTCTTTCTCAATATGGTCCAACGCTTCTTGATCATGCCGCTCTTCCTCTTCTCGGGAACTTTCTATTCACTCTCCTCCATGCCAAAGTTCTTGCAGATTATTGGCTGGGCATCACCTCTCTGGCATGCCACTGAAGTTGGTCGTTGGATCTCCTATGGTCATCACATCAGTCACGGCGCTCTCCTCTTTCACTTTTCCTATATGGCCATCATGACGATCGTTGGTTTTAAGGTTGCGCATCATCACTTCGTGAAACGACTCGCGAAATGAAGACGAGCGACGCAGTTCTGATTGCCGAATCCCTTAAAGGCAGGTTCGCTGAGGGCACCTATTCCAGACGTGCTCGCGCCGTCTTAGAACACCGACGCATCGCTTTTAAACAAGGTCACTGGATTGTGGTTGCCAGCGGTTTTGTCGAGCCAATCCTCTACCTCTTCTCCTTTGGATATGGCGTTGGCAAGCTTGTGGGGAAGATTCAAGTAACACCAGGACATTGGGTCACCTACGCTCAATTTATCGCCCCAGCTTTGCTTGCAACATCGGCGATGAATGGTGCGATCTATGACTCAACCTGGAACGTTTATTTCCGACTCAAATATGACGGCACCTATAAAGCAATGCTTGCTACCTCACTTGGACCCTTGGATGTTGCCCTGGGTGAGATTGGCTGGGCGCTCTTTAGAGGCCTGATCTATGCCACCGGCTTCACTGCCATTGTGATGCCACTTGGCATTATCAAGGGTTGGTATGGGCTCCTTGCGATTCCAGCAGCGGTGATTATCGCCTTCGCCTTTGCCTCAATCGGAATGCTCTATACGACCTATGCAAAATCTTTTGCCCAGATGGATTGGGTGAATGTGGTGATGCTCCCGCTCTTCCTCTTCTCGGGCTCGCTCTATCCGCTCTCAATCTATCCCGATTGGCTGCGCTATGTCATTGAAGCGCTTCCGCTCTATCATGGCATTCAGATCGTGCGCTGCTTATCGCTAGGGATTATTCAATGGAGCTTGCTGCTTCATGTTGCATACTTCGTTGTGATGATCGTTGTTGGATTGACATTCACAACTAAGCGCATGCGTGCGCTCTTTATGCGCTAAGACCTAGTTATTAAGTTATTAATTATTGTTGCGATCATCCCAGCGACGCTCAAGGCGATCGCCAAAACCCATTCTCTGACGCTTGCCAGAGTGTGAATTGACTGCCCCGGACCCCATCAACTGACGAAGTGAGAAGTTTGAAATTGCAGTAAAGGCACCAGCGAGTGCAATCACAAATCCGATGACACCAATAGGTGTGCTCTTAGCAACGAGCCCAGCGAAAATGACTGCTAACCCTGTCAGGACTGCAATGAATCCAAGGAGTACTCGAGATGCTTGACGGGTGCGAGCCTTGCCAGTGAGTGTGCCAACCAGGCGAGGATCATCGGCAGCAAGAGCCGCCTCCATCTCTGCGAGGAGCTTCTGTTCATGTTCTGAGAGTGCCACGTAGATAGATTATCTCTATTCGGGGGAATCGTCAGCCTCGGAAATCTCAACCAGGCGCGCTGGTCGCACGCTCCCCTGTCCAAAGCGGGCGATAGCGGCATCCATGGCCACCGTCGCCTCCCGCCACCCCTTTTCACGCTCACCGAGAAGCAGTTGCTGTGGCGCGCCAGTGCCATCACTGAGATTTTCTAAAGAGACGCCAACCAGGCGAATTCGAGCTCGGTCCAGCCCGAGGGCGCGATAGAGAGTTCGGACAACCTCATAACATTCCTGCACGCCACTGAGTGGAAGTGGCACAGTCTTGGAGCGACTGATTGTGGTGAAATCTGCGAATCGGATTTTGATCGCGATTGTCTTGGAAACCAATCCTCGCTCGCGAAGACGATGAGTGGATTTCTCCACCATATGTAAAAGTTCGCGCAAAATTTCATCATGATTATCTAAATCAATAAGAAAAGTCTCTTCAGCGCCAATGCTCTTATCTGGTTCATCCAGAGTCACACTTCGATAATCACGGCCCCATGCCAATTCGTAGAGCGTCTCTCCTGCAGATTGTCCTAGCGCACGAATAAGAGTCTGCCTTGGAGTCTTTGCGATATCACCGATCGTTCGTAGGCCTATCTTCTGCAACTCCTCGTTGGTCTTTGGTCCCACTCCCCACATCGCGCCAACTGGTAACGGATGGAGAAATTCAAGAATGCGATCGGGATGGATCTCGAGCATGCCATTGGGCTTTGCATAGGTTGAAGCCAACTTCGCAATAAATTTTGATGATGCGATTCCTACTGAACACGTGATTCCCTCTTCACTCTCCACGCGAGCTCGGATCTTTGCACCAATTTCTCTGCCAGAACCGTGCAGCCGCTTACTCCCCGTCACATCTAAAAATGCTTCATCTAACGAGATCGGCTCAACAAGTGGGGTGAAGGCTTGGAAGATCTCCATGACGTGGCGAGAGACTTCAGCATTTCGCTCCATGTTGACGGGGACGAAGATTGCATGGGGGGCAAGGCGCCTGGCTTGGCCCAAGGGCATGGCTGAGCGAACTCCAAGCTTGCGTGCTGCGTAATTGGCCGAGGAGACAACGCCACGCGCTCCCATACCTACGACGACAGCTTTACCTTTTAAGGTCGGGTCATCGCGTTCTGCAACAGAGGCGTAGAAGGCATCCATATCAACGTGAAGGATGGTGAGTTCGTTCATCTCACTCACTAACTGCTCGCTCACGAGAGTTGAGATTACGCCACTTCTCATAGGAAGCGCCCAACTCCCACACCTTTGTCGCTCGAATCGAGACTCCGCGTGGGCCAGTCCTTCGGATCTGCCCGCGAACCAAGAAGAGCGATGAGCTGTAGAGCAGCGCAGCAGAGCTCTCTTGGACATCTTCGAAGAAGGTAATGTCATTGCAGCCATGGCTATCATCGATAGTAAGAAAGATGACTCTGCGGCCAGAGCGCACTGGTGGGGTTTGAAGCGCAACCTTCACACCTGCAACGAGAACAGTGCTGCCAGCGCGTTGATGGATGAGGTCAGAGGATTTTACTGCGCCGATTGCATTGAGGAAATCACCATAGAAGTTGAGCATATGCACTGAGATATCCATACCGGTCAGATCCATCTCATTACGCACTTTCTCAGATTGCGTGAGATCAGCAAGACCGGTTGGTTCAAGCGGTGGTGGTGTTAACCCAAGGGTGAGTTGGTTATTACTGAGATTGCTCTTCTTCGAACTCTTCGATGACGATAATTTATAGAGGTCCTGGGCATAGAGCATGAGGTCTCGTCTATTGAGTGATCCTGCCACTGGCTCTGGATGTAATCCATGGAGCTGATCAAAGGCACCGACCAGGATCAGCGCTTGTGTTGTGGGGTATGCCGAGCCAGATCTCATAACAAAATCACCAAGATCAAGATAGGGCTGCGCATTGAGAATTCGGTCGATCTCGATATCGCTGATTCCAGCGATATCACTAATAGCCATACGGATTGCATACCCTCGTGCATCAGGAAGAGAGAGTGCAGCTCCAGTGCTCGCTAGATCTGGCGCGAGGTAAGGCTCTCTCACTGCATAAGGAGTATCACCATTAATCTTCTCAACTCGATACGTACGATCAGATGCATTGATATCAATAGGCGCTATAGCAATCCCCCATTGCCGAGCCTCATCAAGAATCAATCTCTTTGGATACATTCCAGGATCATGAGTGAGTGCACCTGCAATAAAGGCAGCGGTGTGATGACTCTTAAGCCAGGCAGATTGATAGGTGGGAAGGGCGAAGGCTGCGGCATGTGCCTTACAGAATCCAAAAGAGGCAAAGGCGCGAAGAACCTCCCAGACCTTATCGATCACCTTCATCTCAAATCCTTGAGCAAGGGAGGTTGGATAGAACCAATCGCAGACGACCTGCTGCTCTTCATAGGTACCAAGTTGGCGGCGGCGCTCATCTGATTCAGCGAGCGTCGAGCCAGTCATCACTGAGATAAGGCGTATGACCTGCTCATGAAAGACCACCACTCCTTCTGTCTCATCCAGGATTGGATCGAGTGCGGGGTGCAGCGTCATGCGCGAGCGGTGGCCATGGCGAGTATTAATAAAAGGAGTGATCATGTCACTCTTTACTGGCCCTGGCCGGAAGAGGGAGATATCGATAATCAAATCAGTAAAGGTAGAGGGTGCAAATTTACCGACGAGCTCTCGTTGCCCTGGACTCTCTACTTGAAAGATTCCTAAGGTCCGAGTGGATTTGATGAGATCGAAGGTCTTCTTATCCTTAAGTGAGATCGCATCAATATCTACTGGTACACCCTCCACTCTCTCAATTTCAGAGAGGGCGTAGGAGATCGCAGATTGCATGCGCACACCAAGGACATCAAGCTTTAAGAGCCCAATAGCCTCAACATCATCTTTATCGAAGTAGAGCATCGGATAATTGCTAGCATTTCGCAGCGTCGGAGCAACATCCATTAACTTTGCATCTGAGAGCACAATCGCGCATGGGTGCATCGAAAGGTGGCGAGGCAGGCCATCAATTCGCCCCGCTAGCTCAATCGCCATCTTCATAATCGGAGTATCAAGTTTGAGATGCTTAAGCTCTGGCAGATTAGCAAGAGCCTTCCCAATATTCTTCGCCCTGATATGAGGTAGCGATTTTGCAATCAGATCAATCTCCATCGGCGATATGCCAAGGGCAGCACCCACATCACGAATTGCATGGCGAGCTCGGTAGGTATCAACCATCGCTACCGTTGCAGTTCGTTCTGGACCATATCGGGTAAAGATCGCATCATAGATTTCTAATCGTCTTGCAGACTCAACATCGATATCGATATCTGGTAGTTCGCCTCGAAGAGTGGAGCAGAAACGCTCCATCAATAGTCCTTGCTCTATCGGCTCAACACCTGAGATACCAAGTAGATAGCAGGTGAGAGAGCCTGCACCACTTCCTCGCGCTGCCACTCGAATGCCGAGATCTCGAGCCATATCCGTAATATCGGCAACGGTAAGAAAATAGGATTCAAAACCAAGGGTGCTAATCGTTGCTAACTCTTCTTCAAGCCTGGCGGCAGCTGCCACAGAATCTGCTGCTGAGTAGCGACGCAAAAGACCACTCTCGGCTCGACTGCGAAGTTGACTTGCCATCTCAGTGTGGTTCTTTGCACCAACCACACTGCTCTCTGGCAGGTGTACTCCACCTAGCCCAATATCTCGGCGCGGTGAGAGATGAGATCGTTCAGCAAAGAGCTGGGTATCTCGTAGTAACGAACTTCCATCTCGCTCCCCAGCCATTCGGGCAATCTCATCAGCAACAACTGCCATCTCTTTCTCACTTTTGAGATAGCCCTCACTATTGCGCCGCTCAACATTGCTATGGTGGAGTGGAACTAGAAGCCTTGCTGCATCTAAAACATCAGCAACTGGGCCATCACTCCGATTAAGCATTCGCGCAGCATTTGTGAGAACTGCCGGGATTTTATGGTCTCGCGCAAAACCCAGCGCCTTTGCTGCATAAGGGGTTGAGAGCGGTCCATCGCCTCTGACCATATGTGATGTGCACTCAATAATCTGCTCTGCAAAGAGATCACGAGCTGAGTTATAAATAGAGAGCGCTGCGTCATATTTACGTGCTGCAATGTTTTGAGCAAGTTGTGAATCATAACCATGCATAATGAAGAGCTGAGAAGAGTATTCAGCTTCTTTCTCCAAAATCTCATAGGTAAGAAGGTTCTCGCTATTAGAGATGGTGATGGCGCTGATCAGGCGGTAGAGCGCTGGTAGCTTTCCAGATTGGGCAAGGAGCGTCACGCGATACTTCTTCTGAATAAAACTCAGATTGACTCCAAGGATTGGGGTAATGCCTTGAGCTTCACAACTTTGAGCAAAGCGAATAGCGCCCGCCATGCCATCACGATCGGTGAGGGCAAGGGAACTCATTCCTAGATCCGCAGCTTTTGTAACGAGCGCATCGGGTTGGGCTGTTCCATATTTAAAGGAGTAGCCACTTGAGAGGTGCAGATGGGTAAACATGGTGAATGTGAGCAGCCGTTACCTTAGGCCGGCCGTGATGTTGGACGAATCTGCCAACTCCCGGTGATCTCATCGAGTTCGATCTCAAAGGTAGCGAGCGCACCAACAGGCGCCGCCTCCACTCGCCAGATAGCGCGAGCCCCGTCATCAAAGATCGATTGTTCAAGATATTTCTGATGATGAAGACGCATTCCATCATCAATCCGATTCCACCACCCACCAGATTCACGCCAACGAGAGAGGACGGCGTGGATATGAAAGCGCTTGCCTTTGTAGAGGAACTCAACAGGCTCCCCTTCTGGGGCTAATACTGCTGGTATCGCCAATACAGGAGGAGCCCCTGGCTCAGGTGAGCGGGCGGGGGTGGCTGGGTTCTGGGTTGATTCGAACATATGTTCGAAAGATAGTCCTCCCCACCGACAGTAGCAAGGCTGGCCTTTTATTTGCTCAGCGTTTACCTGACAGCAACCTGATCGAGCGTGGGCGTTTATCCTGGCTCGAAAGTATGGGAATATGAAAACCCTCATAAAGAAAGTCCGCACCTCATCCCGAACAAGCATCTCCATCCTTGGAGCCCTTGCTATCGGCGCAACCTCACTCCTTGGAGTGCAACAAGCCACAGCGCTTACCAATGCAGCACCCGCTGCCCCAACTGGAGTCGTCTCTCACCCAGGTGCAGGGGGCATCGTTGTTCGCTGGAACCCAGTTACAGCTACTCCAGCAGTGACGTCTTATATCGTCTCAGCTGGCGCTGGCTCATGCCCTATTGAAATTCCTGCATCAACTGCCAATCTCGTTGCCACACTCCCTGTTCTTGCAACGCAAACTTCAATCCAGCCATATGTCCAAGCAGTCAGCAACTATGGCTTCTCCCCTAAAGGTCTAGCTCCACAGATCTATACCGGAACAGCTCTTGCAAGTATTCCTGCAACTGCCGGTGTGAAGGCTGTTCAGCTCCTCGAGCTCAGCGACTTCCACGGTGCCATCGAAGCTACATCGACACAGATCGGTGCTGCAACATATAAGACAGCATGGGATAAAGATCGTGCTGCAAATCCTGCAACTTTCGCCCTTTCTGCTGGAGATAACATCGGTGCTGCTCCACCAATCTCAGCCTTCTTTGATGAGATGTCAACAATCAAATCTCTCAACGCAATGGGACTTGATGCCTCCACATTTGGAAACCACGAACACGATAAGGATATGACTGCGCTTTCGAAGATCATCGGCGCATCTACCTTCAAGTGGGTTGTCTCTAACTACAGCTCGCTCTATCCAATCAAGGGTGGGGACAATCAGGCCGTATCGTTCACGGTTCTCGATAAGGGCGGATTCAAGCTCGGTATCGTCGGTATGAATGTCGAAGAGACACCGATCGTGACAAAGCCAGGAAACCTCGACTACGTCGATGCCAATGGCGTGAAGAAGACCATCACAATTTCAACAGGTATCAAGGAGATGAATGCAGGGATCGTTGCTGCTAAGGCTGCTGGTGCCGATATCGTGATTGCACTCCTGCATAATGGTTTCATCGATTACAACGCCTCTGATGCAAGCTCACCTGCTGAAGGTCCACTGCTCTTTATATCTCAGCAGCTCAAGGGTGCAGCGGTCGTATTTGGTGGCCATACCCACATTCAATATGCATCCGTCGCACCGCGTGGCCTATCCAAGCCTGTTGGCACACTCGTGGGGCAGGTTGTTAATGCAGGAACGAGCTACAACCGTGTTCAGGTATGTATCAACTCTGCAACTAAGAAGGTCATTGGATCAAGCCTTGAGTTGGTGACAAAATCTGACGTCGCCAAGCTCACACCTGATTCAACGACTGCAGCTCTTGTTGCTGACTACAAGTCAAAGCTTGGCGCAGCTGTAGATGTGAAGATTGGGCAAGTTTCTGCCCTCTTCCCTAACGGCAACTACCTAGGTGCAGGCCTGAAGATTCAGCGTCAGAAGGAGACAGAGCTTGGTGATTACCTCGCCGATGCTATGCGCATCCGTTACAAGACTGATTTCGCAATCACCAATGGCGGTGGAATTCGTGACTCCTTGCCTGCAAGTGGCTATCCACCTGTTAACACTTCCTATATCCGCCCTAAGGTCTTCAATGCCCCAGACACATCCGTCGCTGGTCCATTTGATATCACCTACGGAGATGCACTCGCAGTCCTTCCATTTGGAAACTATGCAGTAGTAACCACCCTCACTGGAGCAGATATCTGGAAGGCTCTAGAAAATGGTGCTCGTGGCTACGCAAATGGCGACGGCTGGTTCCCACAGATCTCTGGGCTGCGCTTCACCTTCGATCCAACACATACTGCTGGTTCTTTGGTAACGGCAGTAACGAAGACCGATGGAACCCCGATTGCCAAGGATGACAAGGTCTACACAATCACCACCAATGACTACATGCTCTATGGTGGCGATGGTTACACCATGTTTAATCCAACCAAGGGATCGATTCGTGACCTTTTGGTAGATGTATTGGCTGACTCCCTCAAGGCTGATTTATCAGTTGGCAAGGTGACAAAGCTTCCAGCACTTGATGGTCGCATCACCCGCGTAGGTGCATAACCTGATAGCAAGATAACCTGGCAAAAGGCCCCTAGAGAGAATCTGGGGGCCTTTTTCATCGGTAGATTCCTCTCATGATTCTCTTTGAGGCGCTCCTTGCAGGACTCTTTATCGGCTCGGTCTTGGGCTTTGTTGGCGCCGGCGGTGCGATGGTCTCTGTCCCCATCCTGCTCTATATCTTCCACTTCACGAACCAGCAGGCGACGATCGCAGCTCTTGTCATTGTGGGTCTTGCTGCAGCATCTGGGGTCATTCCAAAATTCAAGAGCAAAGAAGTCCTTGTCCGAGAAGCGGTCTCCATCTGGGCGATTGGCCTCGTCGCAACCCTCTCCATGACAGCGCTGGCAAGTCATATCCATCCCAACGTTCTGCACATCGGCTTTGCCCTCGTTCTCATTGTTGCAGGCGGCTCGATGCTTCGTGGGCCTATCACGGCAGACCCAGAACACCGGATGTCTCTGCCAGTTCTCATTCTCGTTTCACTGATTGTCGGCACACTCACGGGCCTGTTCGGTATCGGTGGCGGCTTCCTCGCCATCCCAGTACTCGTCCTCTTTTATAACACGCCACAAAATAAGGCGGCAGGAACATCACTGCTCATCATCACGATGAACTGCGCAACATCATTTTTTGAACGCTATAAAAGTTGGCACGTTGTTGATTGGAAGACGCCCTTCACCATTGCACTGGTTGCAATCGTGATCTCGCGCCTGGCATCTCAGCGGAGCGGGAAGGTAAATGCCAAGCTGCTGCGAAGAGCATTTGGTTACCTGCTCTTTAGCCTCTCGGCATTCACTATCCTTAAAACTTTCTTCCTCAATTAAGCTCAATTAAGCCCGTATCTAGCTCTTACGCTGATACCACTTTCGCCAGATCAGACGATGCACCGGAATCCAGTAAGGGATCCGCGAGATGATCGGAAGCAATGGCAAGAAGATCAAACCAAGGCTTAAGACTCCCATCAGCGACATCACAAGGATGTCAGCATTACCGGAAGATTTAAATGGTTCTATCTGATACCAGAGCGAGTAGAGCCACAACCACGACTGTCCTGGCCATGAGCCAGTCTCATTCATAACCCCCCATTGATCTCCACTCAGGTGTTGAGCAGCAGCCTTATCTGGGAAGTAGGTACCGCTATCTGCCAAGAAGAGAAGTGGTTTGGTGAAGTTAGTAGGAAGGGTTGTATCACTTGTGGTGAGTGCGCCATCCAGTGCTCCACTTTGCGCCATCGAATAGAGCGCAGTCACAAGCGTTGGCACAGGTCCATATGCCCCTGTTGGATCAGCCAAGGCAAGTGCCTTGCCATCCTTAGTTAAGGCATCAGAATAGGCGCTCGCCCACGTGATCTCTTGTTTGCTAGAAGCCAAGCTCCACACCGCAATTGCTGATTTTGTGGTGCTATCGGGTTCAATCGCTAACGGTTCAATCACAAAACTCTTCGCTGGATCAATCGGAATTGTAATTCCGCTGATCTTGGCTGGATTGATGGGCCCGATATTCTGGCCACTTCCATTGTTGTTATAGGGAGGTCCATAAGAAGCGCTGGTCGTTGTGCCAGCAAGCTCACTTGCAGCTGTCTGAACGAAATCAGCAGGTGCCTGTATTGACCACGACTGCATGGTTAACGCCTTCTCATCAGGTGAACTAAAGAGTGCCGCCAATGACAGTGCTAAGAAGCCAACGACGACAACTGCCACGACAATCTCTTTGACGAGATCATATTCACGAAGTGGCCCACTCCATTTTTTGGAGGGATCAACGCTAGAGAGTTTATGTCTCATTCTCACTCACCTGCCTCATCAATAGGTGGAACAACCCCTCGGCGTCTCACCAAGATCACATGCCAGAGAACAATCGCACCAAGAACAAGTGGCAGAAGTGAAACGTGTAACAAGATTGCTTGGCCAGTGTTGAGAGTATTAAAGAAAGCACCAATGCCCACGGCATTAAAACCATCTTTGGCTTGAGTGGCAATCCATTGTGAGTCAAAGTTGGTCTGAATGATGTAGCCGGTGAAACCGGTGATGATGGATGCAAAGAAGGCGAGGCATCCTGTGATCCAGGTAGCAAGTCGGCGGCCACGCCATGCGGCCATCCAGAACTTACCCCAGAGGTGCACAACCATGAAGACGAAGAAGAGCTCAACGCTCCAGAGGTGAACCGAGTTCACGTAGTGGCCAACGCTGGAGGTATGCCACCAAGCCGGGCCTTCTAGCGTGAGATAGAGCCCTGACGCGATCAACATGATGAGCGCGGCAATTGTTGCAACGCCGAAGATGTAGATCCAGGAGGCGACATATGCTGGTTGATGATCTGGAAGCAGATCCTCAGGTTCAAATTTATCAAGGGTGGCTGAGCGCACCCGACTCGTCCATGAACTCTTATTGCTCATTGTGCTCATCTCTTTCCACCTACTCGCTCGCTCTTCTTGCTCGCTTTTTCATGATCTGGAAATGGCAGGAAAAGGGCAACAATGAAGATCACACACATAGAGATGATGATCATCAGATTGCCTGCAGAAACAGAGAATGGTCCAACGCTCACATAATGAGCAGGGTGGTCGAGGGAGATAGCCAAAAATCTCACCATGATGAGTTGCCTGTCCTTTCACTATTCTGAGAATTTGCTTACCTCAGTGTCGTAATTGTTCAGGATTGCAACCTTGCTGACTGCAGATTCGCTTGCGCTAGCACTCAATTAGGAGCATAATGAAAAAAGAGTGGGGTTTTCCCGCTCACATAGAAGGAGTCCATTACATGGATATCAGAATTCTTATGCGCGATTTGACCCCCTTTGAACGGCTTGTAGCCGAACATATGTGTGATGGTCTTTCTAACGCAGCTATCGCCCGTGAGACCGCACATACCGAAAAGGTGATCGAGAATACGATCTCTCGCATGTCTCGAGCATTTAGCATCCAATCGGGTCCTGATGTAAACCTGCGCGTCCTGCTCGCCTTGGCCTACCGAGCACAATTTGGTGATGGTTCCTTTGAGAAACTTGGCGTTGATTGCGTTCATGCAGAACTGGGCCCAGATGGCCGTAGGTACTGCAGCCGACATATCGAATAGCCGCGCATCCGTATTCCTCACATCACATTCTGTGAAGGGATAGCACTCTACTTTTCTCTACTTCCTCATCCATCTCTCCTCAATACTTAGAACCAGATGAGATCCTCAATTTCTCATCTCTATGACGGAGAGAAAAGGGTAGAAAGAAATGAAGAGAAGAGCATTCGACAGAATCACGAGTATGGTCGGCTTACTTTTGGCAGGAATATTGATTATCGCTGGCGGACTTCTCACCTGGGGCGGCACCTTCGCCAATAACCAAGTGAAGGACCAACTCGCAGCACAGAAGATCACACTTCCCACTGCTACCCATAATCCCAAGGAGAGCGCCGCTGTGACCGCATTCTTTACCGCTAATGGCGGAAAGTTGATGACAACGGGAAAGCAAGCACAGATGTATGCAGATCATTACATTGCATTCCATCTCCAAGGTATTGGTGGCGGAAAGGTCTACTCGGAACTATCGGGTGAAGAGATGGGCGTAAAGGCTCAACTCACAGCTGATCCAACAAATACCGTACTCTCCGCAAAAGTTGCCGCCCTCGATGGGCAGGTAAACACTGTCTTCAAGGGTGAATCACTGCGAGGCATGCTCCTCAATGCCTATGCATTCTGGCAATTAGGTCAGATCGCGATGATCGCTTCTTGGGTCACCTACCTAGGTGGATTGCTCTTGCTGATCCTCGCCCTCATGGGATTTGCACACTCCCGGCGCGCATCAGAGGATGATGCGATCTAGCCTGAGGAGTACACAATGAGAGAGACCCTCGGTAATCCGGGGGTCTCTCTCATTGTGCCACTGAGTTAAACTGAGCATATGAGTGAGCTATGGCATGAGAGCGTAGGTAGCGGTGAACCGCTGTTGCTCATCCATGGCATGGGATCAGATCACACCGCATGGAAATTGATTCTGCCCCACCTTGCCGAAAACTTTGAAGTGATCTCCATAGATCTTCCAGGCCACGGCTACAGCAAACTTCCAGGTGGCACACCCATGGATGCGCATTCACTTGGGCAATTGGTTTTCTCACAGATGAGTGCGTGGGGTTACGACTCCTTCCACGTCGTTGGCAGCTCCCTTGGTGGGTGGGTGGGCATGGAGATGGCCGCAGCCAGACCTGAACGAATTCGATCTTTTGTTGGTTTAGCACCAGCGGGTTTGTGGTTAGTTCCAGAGACTAGGCGACATCCCATCTCTGCAGTCTCTCGGTATATGGCAGCAACTACTGTTCCGATCGCTCCACTTCTCCTGCGTTACACATGGGCACGAAAAATTGGTTTCTCAATGGTTAGCCCGCAATGGGAGTCACTTCCTTTGGAGATCTGCATCGATGCAGCGCGCGCTATGGGAAGCTCCTCCGGATACTTTCCAGCATGGGATGCCATGCTCGGTCTTCGCTTTGATAAAGCGATCTCGGAAAATGTCCCAGTAACAATTTTATTCGGCGATACCGACAACACACTTCCTGCGCGATATTCGCAAGAGCGATCACTGGCACCAGATCACACGCGATGGATCACACTGCCACGTGCCGGTCATGCACCGATGTGGGATAGCGTGCCGGCAGTTATCGCAGAAATTCATCAGACAGCACTACGCAGGTGAAGACATATCTTTTGCTCTGGACAGTCGATCCTCGCTCACTCCCCCAAGCACTCTTCCATATGGCCACAGATCGCTTCTCCCTTCGTGCCGACTCGCGAATTACTTTCTTTAAATCTCTGGGAACTGGCGCAGGTAGCACCTTTACCCCACGCGATGCCGACATCCGCACCTGGGGATTACTTCTCACCTTTGATGGTGAGCTAGAAGATTTAGATTCACAGCGCAGCATCCGTTCGTGGCGAAAATTCGCTCACAGAGAAGAGATCTACCAACTCTCACCGATCTCATCTCACGGACTCTGGGCGAAGAAAGCACCTTTTGTGAGTGAAGACCCACTGGCTTCTCGTAACTGGAAGGGCGAAGTTGCCACGATTACTCGAGCAAGAATTCGCTGGCATGAGAATCTGCGATTTTGGCGAGCAGTCCCAGAAGTCACCCAATCTCTGCATCTGGCCGATGGCTTAATTCGTGCTATCGGAATAGGTGAGGCTCCCATCGGCTTGCAAGGAACCTTCTCACATTGGCGCTCCTCGGCAGATCTTCGAGCCTTCGCCTATCAGGGTGATGCTCACAAGAAGGCGATTGATCTCACCGCCAAACATCGCTGGTATTCCGAGGAGCTCTTTGCCCGTTTCGCAGTTCTCCAGCACACCAGCGTGAATCTGCGGTAATAAATACTCATTCCTACCTATTCCTCCTCGCATTAAGGCAGAATTGCACCATGTCACTTCGCCAGTACCGACCTCGTGCGCGCAATCGCAGGATGCTCTCTGGCGCGTGGGCGATAGTTTTGAATCTGCTCTTTGGAATCGCCGTAGTACTTCAAATGGCCTATCCGCTCATTCATGGTGATGCACTTTCAACGGTAACAATCCTTACCGTCTACTTCGGTGCCGCAGCAATGGTCATCCATGCCAACTTTGCATACGGTCTGCGATTCTCAGCCTCTCTACTCTTTCTGACTTTTACCTACTCACTCGCGGTAGAAATTATTGGTAGTAAAACTGGATGGCCGTTTGGTACCTACCATTACGATCACTCACTCGGTTTGGCCATCGCTGGAGTTCCCCTCGTTGTCCCCTTTGCGTGGATCATGATCAGCTATCCCATCTTGATCGTGGCACGGCGAATCGGCAAGGGTTGGGTCTTCCTTTATGGAGGAGGCGCACTTATGGCCTGGGATCTCTTCCTTGATCCGCAGATGGTAAGCGCCCATCGTTGGAGTTGGAGTTTCCATGGAACGTCGATTCCTTTTGAACACGAGATCCCACTCTCCAACGCTGCTGGTTGGCTCCTTGCAGGAATGGGAATCATGGCCTTGCTGCACTGGGCACTTCCCAAAGATCGACGCAAGCACGGCGCCTCACTTCTCCTTCCCAATCTCTTCTTAGAGTGGCTCCTCTTCTCTGGCATCGTCGGAAATCTCTTCTTCTTCCATCGTCCTGGCGTCGCACTCGTTGGTGGTCTGACCTTTGGAATCATCCTTCTGCCATACTTCTTTGAACTTCGTTTTGGCCGCCCGGATACCTTTTAAACTCTCATGCACTACCTCCTTCTGACGATCTCAGCTTTTGCCGCGCTCTCTCTCCTCATCTCGATCCTCAACTTCTTCACGATCCGCCGAGTGAGAAATGCACCTTCACAGATCACCTCAAGGGTTTCGGTATTGATACCAATGCGCAATGAAGAGTTCAATGCGCACGCACTCCTTGAAACTCTCCTGCGCTCCACCGGTCTAGAACATGTCGAGTACTCAGTCCTTGATGATGGCTCGACTGATAAGACGCCAGCCATTCTCAGCGCGTTTAGCGATCGTGTAAAGATCCTGACAGGTGGACCTTTGCCTGATGGGTGGCTTGGCAAGCCGCATGCCTGCCATCTCTTGTCACAAGCAGCTACCGGTGAATACCTCGTCTTTCTTGATGCTGATCTGCGCGTGAAGCCAGATGCAATCGCCTCCTCCATTTCACTCATGGATTGCCTAGGGTGGGATTTTCTCTCCCCCTATCCAGCAGAACATGGCAAGAGTTTCTTGATGCACCTCGTTCAACCACTCCTGCAATGGTCCTGGCTCTCATCAGTTCCGCTGCGTCTTGCAGAAAGTGGTCGCCGTAATTCCATGGTTATCGCCAATGGTCAGTTCTTCATCGTTAAGCGTGCTGCATACGATGCGGTCTCAGGCCATACCAGTGTGAAGAATGAAATTCTTGAGGACCTCTCTTTGGCGCGAAGATTAACAAGTGCTGGTTTTAAGGGTGGGGTCGCTGAAGCAAGTGCTGTGGCTGAGTGCACGATGTATGAAAGTGATGCAGATTTGATTGCCGGCTATACCAAATCACTCTGGAAAGCTTTTGGTGGACCGGTTGGCACCATGGCAACACTGCTCTTACTCACACTCACCCAGGTACTTCCCTTTCTTCTCATCCTGGCTGGCGTATGGGCGGCATTGATCCCCTTCTTCCTCGTCGCATCAACACACCTGCTTGCTGCTATTCGAGTTCGCACTCATCCAGGTAATGCCCTTCTTCACCCCTTTGCTGGCCTTGCTCTCATGGCCTTGATCATGGAGTCCTATCGACGCAAATCTCGTGGTCAACTGCAATGGCGTGGCCGCAGAGTTCTTTAAGGGTGGCTAGAGTTCGATGATGCGCAAAGTCATTGTTATCGGTGCTGGTATGGGTGGCATGGCGGCAGCTGCGCGGTTAGCTCGAGCAGGACTCGACGTTGAAATCTATGAAGCAGCGGGACATGTGGGCGGCAAGTGTCGTACCGAATGGATTGGTGACTACGCCTTTGATACCGGACCCTCCCTTCTCACAATTCCAGCGGTCTATCGTGATCTCTTTAAGAAGACTGGCAAGAGATTAGAACTCGTACGTGAGCTCCAACCGGTGGACCCCGCCTTTGCCTATCACTTCGCCGATGGCAGACATTTCGAATTTGCCAACCTTGCTCTGCCTCAGATCTGTGAGGAGCTAGATCGCGTTCTCGGAAAAGGCGCTGGCGATGATTGGCATACTCTCATGCAGCGCGCGGAGGCGATGTGGGATGTTGCTCGCGGGCCTTTCATTGAATCTGAACTTCCTTCGATCCCAGCTCTGCTGCGACGTAAGGGCTTCCTCAAAGATCTCAAGCAGATATCACCTTTTAAATCTTTGGATACGCTCACCAATACCTACACATCCAATCCCTACCTTAAAAAGATTATTCATCGCTACGCCACCTATACCGGTTCTGATCCGAGGCAAGCGCCTGCAGTACTACTGACTATCGCATTTGTTGAAATCACCTTCGGTGCTTGGCATGTAAAAGGCGGAGTCGGAACTCTTGCTCAAGCGCTAGGCCAGCGGTGCGAAGAGCTGGGTGTGAAGATCCACCTCAACACACCTGTCGAAGCAATCATCACCGATGCAGGCACCGCAACCGGCATAAAAGTTGGCGGCAGAGAGATCAAGGCTGATTACATGATCTCTAATGCCGATGCCGAGATCACCTTTAATACCTTGATCGCACCCACTGAAAAGGGTGCCAAGCGTGAGCGTCGAAAGCTGCAGAAAGCGGATCGCTCCCTTGCTGGCTTCTCCCTCCTCCTTGGTCTTGATAATTCCAAGGTCCAGGGCGAGCTCCCCCAGATGAAACACCACAACGTCTTCTTCCCAGAAAATTACGAGCAAGAGTTCATCGATATCTTTGATCGAAACCAAGCGGTAACTGATCCGACCATCTACATCTGCGCCCCACACGATCCAACAATGGTTAAGGGTGAGAATAAAGAGGCGTGGTTTGTCTTAGTTAATGCTCCGCGCCATCATCCAGAGGGTGGCTTTGATTGGACGAAAGAGCCGGAGAAATATGCAGAGAAGATTCTGGCAAAGCTTGATGCCTTGGGGCTGCGTGTTTCTGAGAGATTAGATGTGATGGAGTATCGAACGCCGTATGACCTTGAAGTGGCAGTCAATGCGCCGGGTGGTTCAATCTATGGAACATCAAGTAATGGCAGCAGGGCAGCATTCTCTCGTGCAAAAAATAGGAGTGAGATTACAAACCTTTATAGCGTGGGTGGCTCAGCCCATCCTGGCGGTGGCTTACCACTTGTCGGAATGAGTGGGGAGTTAGTTGCTGAGGCGATTATCAGTGCTCAAGGCGGTGTAGGAATCGCGAAGGACTACCACTAACGAGAAGAGTTGTAGGGCGAGCCAGATCCAAGACGTTGCAGTTACGATTCCAAATCCCATGATGTAGGCGAGTAGCGCAACAGCTAAAAAGATCGCACGCACTGGTCGTTCACAGACTGTAACAACGCCAAGCACTCGGTGGCCAAGTCCTGCTGCGCGGGCCCTCGCATACTCTTGCGTTAATGCGGCAACCCAGGCAAGAGCAATCACTATCACTGGTGCGCCAATACGGTAGAAAGTAAGCGCCCAGAAGAACTCCACGACTCGATCGACAACCGAGTCAAGGGCAGCTCCCCAGAGCGTCACTTTCCCCGAGATGATGGCAAGTGAGCCATCAATGCCATCAGCAATCAAGGAGAGAATGACGAGGAAGAGTGCTGCAATGTGATGAGCTTGTTCCCAGGTAAGTACGCCAAGAAGCAAGCCGATGAGTGTTATTGCGTTGGGCGAAACTTTGAGTGCGTGAAGTGGTCTCACAAGTAGATACGAGATAGTAAGCCAGCCTTTAACAATGCCACTTACTTCTGCTCCACCGTGAAGTTCACTCCACTGGCGCAAGAAGGCCTGCTTATTCACGATGACCAAGTCCCAAGTTTTGAGCGATCGCCATGGTGGATGCTGCCGTGTTCATCGTATAGAAATGAAGACCCGGAACTCCAAGAGTGAGAAGTTTTTGCGACAATTGGGTTGCAATCTCGATTCCGTAACTTCGAATTGCGGCGATATCCTCACCAAGTTCTGCAACCCGAGTAAGAATGTGTGCTGGAACTGGAGTACCAGAGAGTTCAGCCATACGTGTGAGCTGCTTGCCATTGGTGATGGGCAAAATACCAGCGATGATGGGGAGCTTTGATCCTCGAGCACTGAGTGCTTCAACCAATCGTTCGTAGGAGGCGATCTCAAAGAAGAATTGTGTTGTGGCAAATATTGCACCGTGCTCCTCTTTGCGAATGAGGGTTTCAACATCGAGTGCAAAATCACCGTTCGATGCTGGATGGCCATCTGGAAATGCTGCCACTCCAACTTCAATGCCACCCTGGCTAATCGCAAGGTCAACCAGCTCATCTGCATGATCGAATCCACCTGGAGTTGTGACCCAATCGGCTCTCGGTCCCCCTACTGGATCTCCACGCAATGCCAGGATGCTGCTGATGCCAGCGCTCTTGTAGTGGCGCAGGATTTCGACGAGCTCACCTCGCGTTGAACCAACACATGTGAGGTGGGCAACTGTTGCAATGCCTGTCTTGGCGGTGAACTCTTCGGCGATGCGAATGGTGCGATCTCGTGTACTACCGCCAGCGCCGTAGGTGACGGAGACGAAATCTGGATTGAGCTGGCGAAGGCTCTCCACTGCTTGCCACAACCGGGACTCACCTTCGGCATCCTTGGGCGGAAATAGCTCGACCGAGAAGGTGGCTCGTGGAGTCTCAACAGGCGTAACCATAGAGAGGCAGGGTACCTTTACTGCATGGAATCGCGCGAACACCTCACCCTGCCTGCGCTGCGTGATTCGGTCAATTCATCCCTCAAGGCCTTTATTGAAGCTGATAATCACTATCTGACCTCCATCGGCCCTGAACTACTACCCGTGGCAGATGCCCTCAAGGGCTTCTTGCTCGACAGTGGCAAGCGCTTTCGCCCACTCTTTGCAATCGTTGGCTATCTAGGAACTGGCGCAGAGCTCTCACCAGAAGTCTTCTCAGCGCTCTCAAGTGTCGAACTCGTCCATGTCTGCGCCTTGATTCACGATGATGTGATGGATGTATCGGACACCCGTCGCGGTGCACCCGCAATCCACAAACACTTCGAAGCATTACACACCAAAAATTCCTTCTCTGGATCTGCAGAGCAATTCGGTATTGCAAGTGCCATCTTGCTCGGCGATTTAGCGCTCGTCTGGGCGGCAAAGATGCTCCATGAATCAAAGATCGCTCCAGACCAGATCATCTCTTCTTTACCAATCTTTGATGAGATGCAAGTTGAACTGATGGCGGGTCAGTACCTTGATATGCATGAGCAAGCACTTGCCAGTGAGAGCGTGGAGCGTTCACTTCGTGTTGCTCGCTACAAATCAGGAAAATACAGCATTGAACGTCCGCTTCATTTTGGTGCCGCACTTGCACATAAGAACCCTGAGCAGCTCTATCCAATTTATTCAGCATATGGAATTCCACTGGGTGAAGCGTTCCAACTCCGCGATGACATGCTCGGTGTCTTTGGAGACTCAGCCGAGACCGGCAAGCCAGCAGGAGATGATCTTCGTGAAGGAAAGCGCACCGTCATGATGGCGATGACACATGAGCTGGCTACGAGCGCCCAGCGTGCCACAATCAAGGAGCTCTTTGGCCGTGCAGATCTGACACCAGCTGATATCCAAACCCTTCGCGCCATCATTGTTGATACTGGTGCTCAGGCGAGAGCTGAGGAACTCATCTCAGAGCTCACGGACGAGGCGATCGCTGCCATCGAAAACCCCTTGATTTCACCAATTGCCCAAGATCTCCTGCATCAAATGGCGATGATCGCCACAAAACGAAGGGTTTAAGACCGCAATGGCTAAACAGATTAAAGGACCAACCGATCACGTCGTCATCGTCGGGGCAGGTCTTGCCGGGCTCAGCACAGCGCTTCGATTAGCTGGCGCTGGCCGCAAAGTGACCGTCCTTGAGCGTGAGAGCGTGCCAGGTGGGCGCAATGGACTCCTTCAGCAAGATGGTTACTCCTTTGATACCGGCCCCTCTGTTCTCACCATGCCATCTCTCATCGCCGATGCCTTCGCCTGCGTCGGTGAAGATATGAAGGATTGGCTTGAACTCATGCCAGTCTCACCGCTCTATCGCGCCTTTTATGAAGACGGATCACAACTGGATGTCCATGCTGACACTGCCAAGATGCAAGAAGAGATCCGCACTGTCATTGGTGAAAAAGAGGCAATCGGGTATGCCAAGTATGTAGATTTTGTGACGAAGCTTTATAAGTATGAGATGAATGACTTCATTGATCGCAATATCGATAGTCCACTTAACTTACTTACACCCAATCTTGCAAAGCTCGTTGCCCTTGGTGGTTTTAGAAGGTTGGCACCGAAGGTCGAGCAGTACCTGAAAGATCCGCGCACCCAGCGCGTCTACTCCTTCCAAGCAATGTATGCAGGTGTGAGCCCGCAACAAGCACTCGCTATCTATGCCGTGATCGCCTATATGGATTCAGTCAATGGTGTCTTCTTCCCCAAGGGTGGAATGCATGCAGTCCCTCGTGCTTTGGCCGCTGCCGCTGCCAAACACGGAGTCGACTTCCACTACAACACCACTGTCACATCGGTAGAACACCACAATGGCCGTGCAACGGCAGTCTTAACTGAGAATGGTGAACGCTTTGAGTGCGACGTGGTTGTCCTCAACCCAGATCTTCCCGTCGCGTGGCGCGAGCTCTTGGGTAGCACTCCCAAAAAGGTTGCAAAGCTTAAGTATTCGCCCTCATGTGTAACGATGTTGATTGGTTCAAATAGGTCCTACGACCGACTCGCCCATCACAATATCCACTTTGGAAAGTCTTGGGATGGCGTCTTCGACGAGCTCATCAAGAAGAAGATCCTGATGACCGATCCGAGCCTGCTCGTGACCGTGCCCAGCATGGATGATCCATCCCTTGCTCCTGCTGGCAAGAGCTCCTATTACGTCCTCTTCCCAACTCCAAACCTCACTGCAGATATTGATTGGAAGAAGATTGGTCCGCAGTACCGAGATCAGATGATTCGCACCCTCGAAGAGCGTGGCTACGACGGTTTTGGTGACTCGATTGAATTCGAACACATGACCACCCCGCTTGATTGGCAGGCGATGGGGATGGAAGCCGGTGCACCATTTGCTAGCGCCCATACTTTTATGCAGACCGGGCCATTTAGACCCCGCAATATTGCCCAAGGATTTGAGAATGTTGTCTTCACCGGATCTGGAACTCAACCTGGAGTTGGCGTACCTATGGTCTTAATCTCAGGACGCCTTGCCGCCGAACGGATCGTCGGAAGCATCAAGTAAAACTTCTTAAATCAAGACCGTAATCGGAACCTTGATCCCTGAGGCTAAGAACTTTTCGCGTCCACCCAGGCCATCGATCTCCATAAGTACTGCGACGCTATCGACGATCGCCCCGCATTGCTCAATTAACTTTGCTGCAGCGCCAAGTGTCCCTCCCGTTGCTAAAACATCATCGATGAGGAGAACACGCTCACCGGTTTTAAGCGCATCAGTATGGATCTGAAGGGTGGCTTCTCCATACTCCAACGCATAGCTGTGGGAATACGACTGGTAAGGAAGCTTTCCGCTCTTTCGGATGGGAACAAAACCCTTGCCTGTTAACTGTGCAACTGCGCTAGCAAAGATAAAACCACGGGCTTCCACACCTGCCACCACATCATAGGTAGAACTCACATCGGCAAATGCTTGGACTGCTTGGGCAAAGGCCGCCCCTTCACGCAGCAGCGGAGTGATGTCCTTAAAGAGAATCCCTTCGCTAGGGAAATTTGGAACATCACGAATCAGGCCCCGAAGGAGATCCTTCAGAGCCTGATCGGTGATATGTGAGGTATTAATTACTTGCTCGTCCAGATACTGATTGGAGATTGCAAGAAGTAGACCATGAACAATCCACTCACTACATAAAGGAGTGCATGGACTTCCTTTGCGCGGCCTTGGACTACACGGACGACAACGTGTGAAACAAATCCTGCGCCGATTCCCACAGAGATGCTGTAAGTGAATGGCATCAAGATGATGGTCAGGAATGCTGGAATTGCAATTCCATAATCAGTCCAGTCAATGTTCTTGATCTGGGTCATCATGAGGAATCCAACAATAATCAGCGCTGGTGTTGCCGCCTCGTAAGGAATCACTGCAACGAGTGGCGCAAGGAATGTTGTCAGAAGGAAGAGAATTCCTGTGACGATTGAGGCTAGGCCAGTGCGAGCACCTTCACCAACACCTGATGCTGACTCGATGTAGCTGGTATTTGAAGAGACATTGCCTGCTCCACCTGCAACAGCAGCAATTCCATCGATCAAAAGAATACGATCGATATTTGGAATATTGCCATCTGCATCGATAAGGCCACCCTCTGTTGCAATTGCTGTAACTGTTCCGACGTTGTCGAAGAAGTCTGAGAGCAAGAGTGAGAAGATCAAGAGGATCGCTGTGACAACGGTTACGCGATTGAATGCGCCTGTAAGGTCGATATGGCCAAAGAGGCTGAAATCAGGCTTTGCAAAGATCTTTGAAGGAACGGAAGGAACGTTAAGTCCCCAACCTTTTGGATTGACCTTGCCAGTTGCTCCGTCGAAGTTAGGGCCAATCTTAAATGCCTTCTCCACGATGACTGCAATAACTGTGGTTGTTGCTATGCCAATAAGAAGAGCGCCCTTAACCTTGCGGACGACAAGAGCGATCATCAGGAGAAGTCCGAAGGCGAAGACCACGATTGGCCAGCCAACGAGATTTCCATTGTCACCTAACTGGACTGGAACAGGCCCGGTGCCAGTACGGCGAACGAATCCTGAATCAACAAGACCGATCATGGTGATGAAGAGACCGATACCCACTGCGATAGCAGTTTTGAGTTGTGCAGGGACTGCACGGAAGACAGCGCCACGAACTCCAGTGAGAACGAGGACAACAATGATCAAGCCTTCAATGATCACAAGTCCCATTGCATCTGCCCATGTCATACGTGAGGCAATTCCAATAGCGACGAATGTGTTGAGGCCAAGGCCGGTTGCAAGCGCAAGCGGGAAGTTAGCAACTGAGCCCATAAGAATGGTGAGCAGACCGGCCATAAGCGCAGTCATTGCAGCTACAAGGGCGAGGTTTGGATGTGAACCATCTCCGCCGAGATATTTACCATCGCCATCTTTTGCTAGGCCAATGATGAGGGGATTGAGGGCGACAATGTATGCCATGGTGAAAAAGGTGACGAAGCCGCCACGAATTTCCCTAGCTACAGTCGATCCGCGCTCAGAAATCTTGAAGAACGAATCAAGCATGAGGGACCTTTCTAATTTTTTAACGAGGGTGTTTGCGACCTCGTGTGAAGTGACGGCTCACAGACCGGGGAATGGCTAAAGGGTAGAAGAAACAATGCGGTTTCTGAGGTATCCCACTCTCAACCCAGCGTGGAGAGTTGAGCGTGCTAGGAAAGTAATTTCGCTAGACTCCCGAGAATGAAGGAGCTAGATGCTGCAGGAATCCAGGGAGCAGAGCTCCGTGCCTCCTATGCCGAGTGCAAGCGCCTTAACTCCCTCCATGGCAAGACCTATTACTTAGCCACACTC